>JBDRDH010000174.1:0-3157 GCA_043820985.1 Planctomycetota bacterium | reverse complement strand
CAATCTGGTGCTTGCCAAGCTCGATCGTGTCGACATTCTTTCTGTGTCTGGCCACGACGAGATTACAACAACAAACGCCGCATTGCGCAAGTTCGGATTATGTTAGGGTCAATTTGCCAAAATCCCGGACAGAATTGCCGTGTCGGCCGTGCCACACATTGGTCCTCCCGGTCTGGCCGCTTAGCTTTTGCGGCGCTGGACACCGAGGCCGGGGCGTTCGCCCAGATCGATGATGCTCCGGTCGCGGCCGATGCCCTCGAAGGGATCCTCGGCCAGGAGCAGATGCCCATCCAGGTCCGCGAAGTCAACCAGCGAAGCCAGGCAAAGGGCCGGCGCGATGGCCAGACTGCTGGACACGAAGCACCCTAACATAACCTGCATATCGAGGCCGCGGGCCAGCATGATCATGCGCATGGCCTCGCGGATGCCGCCGCACTTGGTGAACTTGATATTGACGCCATCCACGCAGCCATGCAGGCGAACGACGTCGGCCGGCCGCTGGCAGCTTTCATCGGCGAAGATCGGCGCCACACCCAGTTCGCGCAAGCGGGCATTTTCGCGCCAATCCTCTTTACGTAGCGGCTGCTCGATCATGGTCGGCCGGTATTGAGCCAGATCCTTGATGTGCTCGATCGCCTCATCGGGAGTCCAGGCCTGGTTGGCATCCAGCAGCAGAGGTCCATCGAAGTTCTCGCGGATTAGAGACAGGGTTTCATGATCGTGCTCGATCCCGACCTTGACCTTCAGTGCGTCGTAGCCATCAGCGAGGGCCAGGCCGACTTTTTCGCGGATCTCGTCCATTTCGGCCACGCCGATGGTGAAGGTGGTCTGCTTGCGCGGCCGGTCCAGTCCCAGCAGTCGCCAGACCGGCACACCCAGGCGTTTGCCGATCCAGTCATATAGCGCGGAATCCACGCCGGCGATCGCGGCGCGCTGATCGTCATGCGCGGCAATCAGACGCCGGATGATGGTCTCGATGGCGAATGGATCGTCACCTAACAATGAAGCCATATTATCCAACGCCGCCTCGGATGCTTCGAGGGATTGCCCATACAGGGCGGACGGGACAACGTCGCCCCAGCCGATGATGCCATCATGTTCGAGGCGTACCAGGATCGTCTCTTTTTCATCAATACCGCCCTGGGAGGTAGCAAAGCGGTGTCGCGGTCGCATGTAAAGTCTTTCGTGGGTCAGTTTCATGCCATCCAGGGTCCCTGGTCGTCGGCGAGGCCGTCGGTGACGACGTCGTCGAGAGTCGATACGCTGACGATCGCGTGCCGATCGACGAACACCCGGCGACGATTAATATGCCGGGCTCCGGTACGGTCAAGATCGTGAGCTACGTTGGTATATTCTTCCTTGGAGGCGTGACCGTCGTGCTGGTCGTGCACGTCGGCGTCCTCCAGCCAATACCCCCGCTCGTCCCAGGCCAGCAGCCGGCCGATGTACAGCAGCGCCCCCTGGGTGTCCAACACCACGCGCCGATTCAGGAAATTATCCAGCGTAGGTTTGTCCATTACCTCGATCCAAACCACTGAGGGTCGAGTGCCATTCTGATTGTATCGCCGCTATTGTATAGGTCGCTACCGGTACCAACCAGCCATCTGGTGTTGTTGTATAGAGCTATGCCGATTCAATCCGATCAAGCCATCGTCCTGCGATTGACCGATTTTTCGGAAACGTCACAGATCGCCACGCTCTTTACCGCGCGGCAGGGCCTTGTGCGTCTGATCGCCAAGGGTGCCCGGCGCGGCACCGCCAAGCGCTTCGCGGTTGGCCTGGATCTGCTGGAAGCGGGTGAAGTCAGTTATTTGCCACCCCGTGGCGACGCTCAACTCGGTACCCTAACCGAGTGGGTGCAGCGGAATGCCTTTGCCGGATTGCGATCTGAGCTGGTCCGGATGCATGCCGGGTTTTATGCGGCGGAATTAGTGTCCACGCTGACCGAGGAATATGACCCTCACGCGGATTTATTTGCCAATTTGCGCCAGACGCTGACGGCCCTGGCCAATGGGGATGATTCGCTGCGCACCATCGCCACTTTCCAGGACGGCCTGCTGAAGTCGCTGGGTTACGCCCCAAACTATACGCAATGTGTAGCATGTAACCGGCCGTGGGCGCGGGGTGCGGCGGCATTCTTCAGCTCGACCGCGGGTGGTTTGTTGTGCCGTGACTGCGAGATGCATTACGTTGAAAAACGCCGCCTGCCAGCCAACCTGCCCGACACCGATCCACGGACCGGCGACGCGCGGGCCTGGTTCACATTGCAGGATTACTACCTGACGCACGTGGCTGGCCGGCGGCTCAAAACCGCCGACCCATTGCGGGTGGCTCTCGGGCTCACGGCTAAGTAATCTGCCGGCAACTGTCGGATATAGATGAGTGCCAAAGTTGGTCGGGAGGTCTATGATGTAATAGGAGGGCTGTTGGGTTAGCCACTGATTTCCAGTGGACCCGCGCTGGTTAGGAACAGGTAATACAGATATATGGACGATGAACCGCTACATGTTCCGAAATTCGTCCCGATCTTTCCACTGCCGGAGATCGTGCTCTTTCCGCGCGCGGTTTTGCCACTGCACATTCATGAGCCGCGCTACCAGCAGATGACGAGCGACGCTCTGGCCAATGAGCGCATCATTGCCACCGCCCTGCTCAAGCCTGGTTTCGAGCCGCATTACTATACGCTGCGCGCCCCGATCCATCCCGTCATTGGCATCGGGCAGATTGTCGCCTCGGAACAACTGGACGATGGCAAGTTCAACATCCTGCTGCGGGGCTACGACCGAGCCCGGATCCTGGAGGAAGTGCCGCACCAGCCCTACCGCGTGGCCCGCGTACAGCCCCTGGATGACCTGGCTCCGTCAAACGCGAATCAGATCGATCAACTGCGCGGCGATTTGCAACGCACGATCGAGGCCGAGTTCGTCGGCGAGACCGAGATGCAGGAATACTGGCTGGAGCTATTCGAGAGTTCCCTGGGGCTCGGCGACTTAGTCGACCTGATCGCCAGTGGCTTGCCCATCATTGCCGAGCTGCGCCAAGACCTGCTGGCGGAGGTCAACCCGGTCACACGCGCCGCCCATATCATGGCCCACATCAAAACCGTGGCCGCGGTCACCCGCACCCGCCGGATTCAAAGCCCCAACGCCGAGTGGAA
>JBDRDH010000173.1:0-18135 GCA_043820985.1 Planctomycetota bacterium | reverse complement strand
GGCCCCGCAGAGCCCGTAACATCCGTTTCGTGTCCTCGGCGTCCGGCTGGCCGGCGATAACCACCTCGAATGAGGGTCCGACACCGAAGTCGAGCGCACAAAGTAATTGTGTGTGGGCCGACGTCATGCGGCTTACTTGCGCGGAAAACGCTTGTCCTATCGCCGAGGCCTTCGCCTCCAACTCGGCGTCGGCGGTTATCCGCCCCAAGCGCAGCAGGTTCAGCATGGCCACCGAATTGCCGGACGGAATGGCGCCGTCGTACACGGCCTTCGTGCGCACCAGCAGATCCTCGCCGTCAGCGGCAGTGAAGTAGAGGCCGCCGGCTGACTCGTCCCAGAAATGTGTAAGCATCGCGCGCGTCAGCCCCAGAGCCGCTTCCAGGTTGCGCACCTCAAAGTTCGCCTCGTATAGATCCAGCAGGCCCCAGACCATGAAGGCGTAGTCATCGAGGTGCGCGGGCAAGCCTGCTTCGCCCTGCCGGTACCGTTTCAGCAGCCGACCGTGCTTGTCGCGCAGATTGGTGAGCACGAAGTCCGCCGCTCGTTGAGCCGCGACGGCGTATTGCGGCTCGTCCAGGGCCCGTGCGGCTTTTGCCAGGGCGGCAATCATCAGGCCGTTCCAGTCGGTCAGGATCTTATCATCCTTTATGGGATGAATACGCCGCTCTCGGGCCTCGAAGAGCCTCTGTCGCGCCGTCTCCAGTCGATCCCGTAGCTCTTCCTCGCTGAGATCCAACTCGCGCGCCAGGTCGGCCAGGGGCCTGGCATGATGCGGGATGTTCCTCTGGGGTGGGCAATGCGGATTGCTGAAATTACCACCGGGCTCGATGTTGAACGCGCGGCAGAAAACGTCGCCGTCCGACTCGCCCAGCACATCGAGCACTTCAGCACGCGTCCAGAGGTAGAACTTGCCCTCCACCCCCTCACTATCCGCATCCTCGGCGGAGTAGAAGCCGCCCTCGGGCGCGGTCATATCCCGCAGCACGTACGTCAGGATCTCGCGCGCGGTCCGGGCGTATTCCTCCTTCCCGGTCGCCTGGTAAGCCTCGACATAGGCGATTACCAGCAGCGCCTGGTCATAGAGCATCTTCTCAAAATGCGGCACCAGCCACTCCGCGTCGGTCGAGTAGCGATGGAAACCGAAACCGAGGTGGTCATACATGCCCCCGGCGCGCATGCCCTGGAGCGTCTTCTCGACCATGTTTAGCGCCCGCTCCTCGCCGGTGCGCTTCCAATAGCGCAGCAGTAACGTCAGGTTGTGCGGCGATGGGAACTTCGGCGCCGATCCGAAGCCGCCGTGTTGCGCGTCAAAACGCGCCGCCAATTGCTCGTACGCCGCTTGTAAAGTATCGAGACCGAGTTCCGCGCCTGCGGCGCCCACGCTCATCGACCGCACGTGTGCCGTGATCTTCTCGGCGGAGTCCAGGAGCTCCTCCCGGCGGGTCTTCCAGGACTGCCGGATCCGCGGCACGAGATCGAGCATCCCCGGTCGCCCGAACCGGCCTTCCTTGGGGAAATAGGTGCCGGCGAAAAACGGCTTCTTGTCCGGCGTCATGACGATTGTTAATGGCCAGCCACCACCGGTCATGGCCTGGCACACACTCATGTAGATGTTGTCGATGTCCGGACGCTCCTCGCGGTCCACCTTGATATTAACGAAGGTCGCGTTCATGAGTTCGGCGACCTCGGGGTTCTCGAAAGACTCGCGCTCCATCACGTGGCACCAGTGGCAGGTCGAATAGCCGATTGAAAGAAAGATTGGCTTGTCCTCGTCACGCGCCTTCTGGAAAGCCTCCTGGCCCCAGGGGTACCAGTCCACGGGGTTGTGGGCGTGCTGGAGCAGGTACGGGCTCTGCTCAAAGACCAGGCGGTTAAACTCCGGTCCACCGTCCCGGGGGAGCTTTTTCAACTCCTCCGGGCTGGGTATCGATTTGCGCATTTGATCTCCATGTTGGCCACTCCGGCTCTGCCGAACGCCACTCAGGGCAAGTGACACGGCCACGCCGGAGACAACCACCAATAGCATTGTTCTGTTCATTGCGGACAACCACTTCACCATGTCACCCTCAAATCCATGGTCCCTGGATACTTATGTTTGCCGCTAATCACCATAACCAGCTTCACTAGGTACCCGACAATGTTCCAGTGAGGGGTTGACGGGTGACTAAAAGGCGACTAGTCTACTATTGTAGTAGACTTAATGGACAATGCCATGCGGATTTCCACACGCGGACGTTACGGTCTGCGAGCAATGTTCGAGTTGGCCCAAGTATTCGGCCAGGCACCGGTCCTGATGAGCACCGTGGCCGAGCGGCAAAACCTGTCCCGGAAGTACTTGCACACCTTGCTGACCGCGCTGAAAGCGGCCGGCCTGGTCCGTGGCGTACGCGGTGCCGGTGGCGGTTTCGTCCTGACCCGACCCCCTGAGGAAATCCGGCTCAGCGACGTCCTGCGGGCATTGGAAGGTCCGCTGTCGCTGGTCGACTGCGTGGCGGACAAACGCGCCTGCGACAGATCGAGTCGTTGCCCGGCCCGTCGGGTATGGCGGGAACTTGCCGGCGCGGTCGAAAACGTGCTTGACAACGTCACCCTCGCGGATCTTGTGAAACCGCGGCGCGGCAAGCACTCCCGGCTTGGTGGCAAACAAGGCAGTCACCGTTCAGCGGTAGGTAAGACATGAGCAAGATAGCAGAAGACATCACGAAGCTCATAGGTAGGACACCCCTCGTTCGGCTCGGCAAAATTGGCGCCGGATTGGGCGCCGAACTCGTTGCCAAGCTCGAATCGTTCAATCCCTGTTCGAGCGTCAAAGACCGCATTGGTTTGAGCATGATCGAGGCCGCCGAGCACGCCGGGCGAATCAAGAAAGACACCGTCATCGTTGAGCCCACCAGCGGCAACACCGGCATTGGCCTGGCCTTCGTCTGTGCCGCCCGCGGGTACCGGTTGATTCTCACCATGCCGGAGACCATGAGCATCGAGCGGCGCAAGCTGCTCAGCATCCTGGGAGCGGAGCTGGTCCTGACACCCGGCTCGGAGGGAATGCCCGGAACGATGCGCCGGGCCGAGGAGCTGGCAGCCTCGGATTCCCACTATCTGCTCCTCCAGCAGTTCGCCAATCCAGCCAATCCAGAGATTCACCGTAAAACCACCACCGAGGAGATCTGGCAGGACACCGACGGTCGCGTGGATATTCTGGTCGCGGGCGTCGGGACTGGTGGGACGATCACCGGCGTCGCTGAAGTGCTCAAGTCGCGGAAGGCGTCCTTCGAGGCAATCGCGGTCGAGCCGGTAGACTCGCCGGTGCTCTCCGGCGGCAAGCCTGGTCCCCATAAAATCCAGGGTATCGGTGCGGGCTTCGTACCTGAAGTGCTGCGGACAGACCTCCTGGACGAGATCGTCCAGGTCAAGCACGAAGACGCGGGTGCCACGGCACGCCGCCTGGCGCGCGAGGAAGGCATCCTGACCGGCATCTCGGGTGGGGCCGCTCTGTGGGCTGCTCTTCAAATCGCGGCAAGACCGGGGAATACCGGCAGGCTGATTGTGGTTGTACTTCCTGACACCGGCGAGCGGTATCTGAGCACTTGGCTCTTTGAATGTAACGAAGGGAAACGTGAGGAAGCTGCGGGTACCTGATGACACAGGCGAAGCAGCGGCGTGGGTGTCCTCCCAACCGTGAGGACCTCCACAAATTGAAAAACACAGGAGATACTGAATGAAGAATCGATGGACGGTATTAGGGGCCATGTTCCTGGCGAGTTTCGTGACGCTAACAACGGTAGCCCAGGAAAAGGCGTGTTGCTCTTCAGGGCAGAGCGCATCCAAGGCGCTGACCTGCGACGCGGGCAAGTCCAAATCCCAGACCGTATGCCCGATCGAGGGCGGCAAGATCGACAAGAAAATCTTCGTCGACATGGCGGGTTATCGCATGTACGCCTGTTGTCCGGCATGCCTGCCCAAGATTAAGGCTGATCCGACCAAAGCCGTGGCAACCCTGGTGGCCAATGGCGAGAAGCCCGAGTTGTACCTGGCCGTCTGCTCGAAGTGTGGCGATCTCAAGGGCACGGCGGAGTGTTGTAATCCGGATGCCAAGAAGTGTTCCGAGTGTGGCTTGAACAAAGGCTCAATCGGCTGTTGCAAGGACCTGAAGGCCGCTGCCTGCCAGAAGAATTCAGCTACATGCCCGAAAGGCAGTGCGGCTAACTGTACCGCCCAGTGCAGCGCCGCGGATGCCAAGAAATGCAGTGGATGCACCGCGAAGAAGGGCTCAAGCACCTATACCAAGGATTCGAAGTCGTCGGTCGCCGGGAAGGACGTCGTGCTGTGTGCCGGCTGTGGCCAGGCCAAAGGTAGCGCCAAGTGCTGCCAGCCTGACGCTAAGACAAGCTCCACCAGTGACTTGAGCAAAGGCGCTGCGGCCTGCTGCCAGGACCAGAAATCCGCTGACCAACAGGATATAGTGCTTTGCATCGGCTGTGGCGAGGTCAAGGGCAACGGCAAGTGCTGCCAGCCTGACACTCAGAAGTGCTCCAAGTGCAGCCTGAACAAGGGTGCCCCGGGCTGCTGCAAGCTTACCCGCTTCTTGAAAGATAGAAGCTGACAACGAAAGGGCTGGAGGGCATGGGGGACACGACAGTCGTGTCCCCCATGTACCGGGGTTCCGCACCTGGCTGTCCAGCCACGTGAGCGCGACGGTGCAGAACGCAGAAAAGCACAATTTTACTACGTCATCGAACAGCGGCTTCGAGGGAGGCGAACTCGCCTCACTGGTCGCCGCGCTCCGCGAAGCCAATGGCAGTCTGGGGCGACCGGCGGGAGCATGCACCGGCCGGCGACCGTTGCCTTCACGCGATGTCGTGATCGAGATCGTCGAGGCACTCAGAGCAGTACTCTTCCCCGGGTACTTCGGCACCTCGGAGCTGACCGCTGACAACATGGCCTTCCACCTGGGCAGTACGCTGGACCGGATACAGCGCGGTTTGGAGGAGCAGATCAGACGTGGTTTGTGTTTCGCCTGTGACAATCTCGGCGCGAATCCACGCGACGACTGTGATGCCCGCGCCCGGGACATCACAAAGCAGTTCCTCGCTCGGCTTCCAGCGATCCGGCAAAAACTGAAATCCGACGTCCAGGCCTCATACGAAGGCGATCCCGCCGCCACCTGTCCGGACGAGGCCATTTTCTGTTACCCGGGCGTGTCGGCGATCACAAACTACCGTTTGGCCCACGAACTATACCTGCTCGGGGTGCCACTGATTCCGCGAATAGTCACCGAGCATGCCCATAGCATCACCGGTATCGACATCCACCCCGGCGCGACCATCGGCGAGAGCTTCTTCATCGACCATGGCACCGGCGTGGTCATCGGCGAGACATGTGTGATTGGAAACCGCGTGCGGCTGTATCAGGGTGTCACGCTGGGCGCCAAGAGTTTCCCGTTAGATAAGGACGGCAAGCCAATCAAAGGCATTAAGAGGCACCCACATGTCGAGGATGATGTTATCATCTACTCCGAGGCCACCATCCTCGGGCCAGTGACTGTTGGCTGCGGCTCGGTCATCGGCGGTAACGTCTGGCTGGTCCGCGACGTGCTGCCCGGCAGCCGGATTACCCAGGCCCAGGCGCGGCAGGATCTCTTTGAAGGCGGAGACGGCATATAGGACGGTGAGCGTCCACCAGACCGCTCCAGATAGCTGATTCGGGAAATCTCAGCTTCGTGCTCTAATCAAGGAGTTATGTCCATGTCTACCATTAGTGATGTTCTCGCCAAAAAAGGTACTGATGTCGCCACCATCAGTCCCGATGACTCAGTCCTGGACGCCGCCAACTTAATGAACCAACGCCAGATCGGCGCGCTGTGCGTGGTCAAGAACGAAGAGTTGATTGGGGTGTTCACCGAGCGTGACATTCTCACGAGGATTGTCAGCACCCGGCTGGACTCCGCCACTACGAAGGTCGCGGATGTGATGACCACGTCGGTGATCACCTGCGGAACCAGGGGGGAGACCGGCGATTGTGCCGCCGTCATGTCGCACAGGCGCATCCGCCATCTGCCCGTGGTGGATGATGGCAAGCTGGTCGGTCTGATTTCGACGGGCGACCTGATGGCGCTGCAAGCGGACGAGAAACAGGCCTTCATCGAGGACCTCTACCAATATCTCCACGGGCGGACATAGCGCTTCGCAAGCCAGATTTTCTGGCCGATAACATGATGGGGGAATGAATCTACCGCCGGGTGGAATATCCTTCCGCCCATGTGGGTTATAATAAGATAGTCATGATTGCCGCGATCCTCATCCTGACACAGCTCACGGGGCCACTAATCGCACTCGTTCCGAGTCCGGTTCGGGAGGATTCCGCGCCGGTGCGCTGCTGTTGCTGTCCGGCGGGCGCGTGCAACTGCGGTTGCGAAGTGCCGGCGGACTCGGATGATGAACAGGCGCCCGCCCGACCTCGATTCTGTGCCTGTGATGACACGCCGCTCGGGCTTCCAAATATGCCACAGTCCGCCCCGGAGCGGCCCGTCGTTGTTTTGGTACTGCCGACCTCACCGGCGGCCTCCGTGGCTTCCATGACACATATGGGCCTTAGCAACCACTGGTCCCATAGACCACCCCCCGACATTCCTCGCCTGGCCACGATCATCCTCCTGAATTGATCCTTTCAGCCCGCGCGCCTCTCGTTGCGGGTAGCGCGTAACGAGTTATCCTACGCTCAGTTCGTGCCAGTTAACAATTCAGGTTGAACGGTGGTACCGCTATGCGGTGCCCAGCGCGGCGTCAAGCCGCGGAGGCAGGATCATGCGTACAAGATCCAGAACCCGCATGCTTACACATTATGTGCTTCTGACGAGCATTGGCATCGGGGCGTTCGGTTTGCTGGCCGCGGGCTGTGCAACGTACGAGCGCGCGCGACACGATGTCGATCGCGCCGTCCACGACTGGCACCGCCACCGTGTACCACTGGCGGAGAGAAATGTGAATAATTCGCTGGCACGGCAGGCTGACGACGAGGTACTGGCGGAGACGCCGCAGCGCCCGGTCGATAGCTATATTCGCGAGGCGCTGGAACGCAATCCCGGTATCCAGGCGGCCATGGCCGAGGCGCGCGCGAAGCTCGAACGCATTCCCCAGGTTACGTCACTCCCCGACCCGCTGATCCGAACCATCATTCGGCCCGAGCCGATTCAGACGGCGGCCGGCGACATGGACTTCACGCTCGGCGTGGCCCAGACGATTCCGCTGCTGACGAAGCTCGAACGCGCCGGCGATATCGCCGCCGCCGAGACGCGCATGGCGCTTGAGCGGCTCAACAGCCAGCGCGTGCGGATCATCGCCGACGTGGAGCATGCGTACTGGCGGATCTACCGGCTCGACCGCTACGTGGAGCTCACTCGCGAAAATCGGCGCCTGCTCGAAGACCTGGAACGTGTAGTCGACACGCGGTACCAGGTTGGTAAGGTCCAGCAGCAGGACCTGCTGCGCGTGCAGACGGAACTCGCCAAGCTGCGCGATGACGAGCAGCGCTATTCGATCCGCCGATCCGCGGCCGTCGCGGCGCTCAACCAACTGACCGACCACCCGCCGCAGCGCGATGTTCCAACGACGGCTCGGATCGATGTCTCGGCGGTCCAGGGGGATGTCGAGAGTCTGGTCGCGTTGGCGGCCAATCACAGTCCCGAGCTGGCAGCGCTCCGTGAACAAGTCGAGCGCGACCGCGAACGGATCGAATTGGCCAGGCTCGGGTACTGGCCGGATGTCACCGTGGGCTTCGAGTGGAACCATGTCGATCCGCGCGCGCCGTTCATCCCGCCGGTGAATCCAACGACTGGACAGCGCCCACCGATCAATCGCAAGAGTGAGATTGGTGATGACAACTGGGCCATCACGGTGCAGATGAACATCCCGATCTGGTCGCAGCGCATTGAGGCGGCCAAACGGAAAGCCCGACAACGTCTGCTGGCGACCCAAAGCGAATTGCGCTCGACGGAGAACCTGGTGGCCTTCCGCATCTTTGACGCCTGGTCACGTGTCGAAGCCCAGCAACAGACCTTGCGCGTGCTGGATGCCGAGCTCATTCCGCAATCGCGGCAGACCTACGAAGTGACGCTGACCGCCTATCAGGCCGGCGAAACCGACTTCCTCACGCTGATCGACAACTGGCGCCGCTGGCTCGACTTCGAGCTGATGCGTCATCGTGAGACTGTGGACCTCGAAACCGCCTTTGCTGACTTGCAGCGTGAAGTTGGCCTGCAACTGCTCCGCGAGAACGACTTCACAGCATCGCCGGATGGAGACGCGAACCATGAGTAATGAAATACCCGCTACGACGATGAAAGAACTCCGCGGCGTGCTGGTTCGTTGGGCGTTCGTGCTGGTCGTGCTGGTCGCTGTCGCGATTTGGGCTACTTGGCGGATGTCGACGGCGGCGAGCCGACTGCCAGTTCTCGGTAGCTCCGTCACCCCCGTGAGCCAGGCCGAGGAACCCGTGATCGACCATTGGACCTGCACTATGCACCCCGAAATTCAACTACCCGCGGCGGGCGACTGTCCGATCTGCGGGATGGAGTTGGTGCCAAAGTACGCCGGGAGCGACGAGCCGGGTGTGAAGCCGGCGGGCGCGGCCGCCACATCATCTCATCAGCATCCTGGCGAGACCGCCGCCAGCGAACGTGAAACCCAGGCGTGGTACCGCTGCACGATGCCCGAATGCGGCGATCAAGGTAGTTCCGATCCCGAGAGTCGTTGCCCGGTGTGCGGGATGAGACGCGAACGCGTCGACACCGGCGGCGAAGGCACGGGTGATTTCGATATCAAGCTCGGCGAGCGTGCCCAGCGACTGGCCGAGGTCGAGACGGAACCGGCGGAGCCACGTCTGCTGCATAAACGAATCCGCACGGTCGGTCACGTCGGTTACGATGAGACCCGCTACAAGATGGCCAGCGCCTGGATCGACGGGCGGGTTGACAAGCTGTTCGCCGACTTCACCGGCATGACGGTCAGCCAGGGCGACCATCTCGTCGAGATCTACAGCCCCGAGTTACTCTCGGCACAGGAGGAATACCTCCAGGCGTTACGCGCTGTCGCGATATCCCGCGATTCGCAGACCACTGTATCGCGACGCAGCAGCGAGCAAGTGCTCCATTCGGCTAGGCGAAAGTTGGAGTTGCTCGGCGTGACCGACGCGCAGGTCAAGGCCATCGAGCTCAGCGGCGAACCGCAGACTCACCTGGTCGTGTATGCCCCCATCGGCGGGACCATCGTTGAAAAGCACGTGATGGAAGGAAAGTACATCAAGACCGGCGATGCACTCTACACAATCGCGGATCTCACGCAGCTCTGGCTGCTGGTCGATCTGTACGAGGCCGATCTGCCGTGGGTCAAGCCGTTCCAGGAAGTGCGCGTGATGACGCGTTCGCTGCCGGGTGAAGTGTTCACCGGCGAAATCGTGTTCATCGATCCGCGCGTGGATCCACAAACGCGGACCGTCGCGTTACGCATCCAGGTCGATAACCCCGCGCTGCGTCTCAAGCCGGACATGTGGGTCACAGCGCAAATCGACGTGCGACTCAGTCGTGGCGGTCGGGGTGTGGTCCCCGCGCCGCGCGGCACTCATGCCTGTCCGATGCACCCCTGGAAAACGGCCGAGCAGCCAGATTTGTGTCCAATCTGCAAGATGGACATGGTGCGGGTCGAAGACCTGCCGCAATACACGTCGCCGACCGAGCCGGTGCCCGTACTCTCGGTTCCGCGCGACGCGGTGATGCAGACCGGCGCGCGGGCAATCGTGTATGTTGAAACGGCCCCCGGCACGTATCGCGGCGTGGAAGTAACCGTCGGTCCACTGGCCCACGGCGATAACGGCCGGGATTACTACCCGATTCTCGCCGGCCTCGAAGGCGGCGAGCAGGTGGTCACGCGCGGCAACTTCGCCATCGACAGCCAGATGCAACTCGCCGGCAAGCCCAGCCTCTTCGCCGCGCGCGGCGTCGGCGGCGACCAGCACAAAACGCATACAGCGACCGAAATGACCGGCATGGGAGAATCCAAGCAGACACACTGCCCCGTGATGGGCGGCGAGATCAATCCCGAGGTGTTCATCGAGTACAAAGGCGTAAAGGTCTATTTCTGCTGCTGGGGTTGCGACGACAAGTTCCTGGCGGAGCCGGAGAAGTACATCCCCAAACTGCCCAAGGCCATCCGGGCGAAGCTAATCAGCGCATCGGCGGAGGAGGCCGGCGATGATTAACGGTCTCATTCGCACCTTCCTGCGGACCCCGTTGCTAGCGCTGATTCTGGCCGGGGCGTTGGCCGTCTTCGGTTGGCGGGCGTTAGAGCGGAATCCCAAGGATGCTATCCCGGACATCGCCGAGAACCAGGTGATCGTTTTCAGCGAATGGATGGGCCGCAGCCCAAAGGACGTGGACGAGCAGGTGACCTATCCGCTCACCGTCGCGTTGCAGGGCGTACCGGAAGTCAGGGAAATTCGTGCCACCAGCGGCTTCGGGTGGTCCATCGTCTACGTCGTATTCAAGGACAACGCCGAGTTCTACTGGGCCCGCAGTCGCGTGCTGGAACGCCTGAACGTCGCCCAGGGCCAGCTACCCACCGGCGTTACACCGCGTCTCGGACCGGATGCGACGGCGCTGGGGCAGATCTTCTGGTACACGGTCGAGAACGGCTGGTATTCGCCCGATCGGCCGGGACTGCGTTTTACCGAGGACGGCGTGTTGACTACGGCGTCACGGTCGGTACTCGTCGAAAGTGACCCGCGACTGGCCGAGCAGGTTGATGCGGTCGAGCCATTCACGGATCCCGTCAGCGGCGGGTCGTTGGTCTTCAGCCAGATCCCGCTCGATCGCCTGCGCAGCATGCAGGACTTTGATGTCAAGCTCGCCCTGGAGAGTGTCGCGGGTGTCAGCGAAGTCGCCAGCATTGGCGGCTACGTGCGCCAGTACCAGATCGACGTGAATCCCGAGGCGCTGCGAGCCTTCAAGGCTCCGCTCGCGCGTCTCGTGGCGGCGATCAACAGCGCCAATATCGATGTGGGCGCTAAGGTCGTGGAAGAAAGTGGGATGGAGATTCTCATCCGGGGCGTCGGATTTCTGGGAGGCACGCAACGCAGTGCCGCCGACCGGGCTGATCGTGAAGCGGCTGTCATCCGCGACATCGAGAACATTGTCATCCATGCCGAAAACGGCACGCCGGTGTACGTACACCAGGTCGCGACTGTCGGCGTCGGGCCTGACTTCCGCCGGGGCGCGCTGGACAAAATGGGCGCCGAGGCCGTGGGTGGCGCGGTCACGATGCGGTTCGGCGAAAACCCACTCACCGTCATCGAACGAGTGAAGGACAAGATCGACGTCGTCGAACGCGGGCTGCCGCCCGGCGTGCGCGTCAACGCGTTCTACGATCGCTCCGAACTGATCCATGAAACGATGGGGACGTTGACCGGAGCGCTTACACAGGAACTCGTGATCACGATCATCGCGGTGGTGCTCTTCCTGCTGCACTTCCGTAGCAGTTTTGTTATCGCGGTCACACTGCCACTGGCGGTGCTATTCGCGTTCATTTGCATGCAGGCCCTCAAGCTGCCGAGCAACATTATGAGCCTGGCCGGTATCGCCATCGCGATCGGCACCATGGTCGATATGGGCATCGTGATGCTGGAGAACATCTACCAATACCTCACCGAGCACCGCGCCGAGTACACGCGCGTGGAGACCGATGCGCGCGGCACGCCGTGTGAGATCATCGATCACGGCCGCCGTAACGAACTCGTCCACGAGGCCGCCACGGAAGTGGGCTCGGCGATTCTCACCGCGATCGCGACGACGGTAATCTCGTTCGTGCCGGTGTTCTTTCTGGAGGGGCAAGCCGCCAAGCTATTCACGCCGCTGGCCTGGACGAAGACGTTCTGCATGGTAGGTGCGGTGATTCTCGCGTTGACGGTGGTTCCGCCGCTGGCTTCCGCGCTGCTCAGGAATAAGCGTACGCGCCTGCCGCTGGCTCT
Source organism: Planctomycetota bacterium (assembly GCA_043820985.1). Taxonomy (GTDB): domain Bacteria; phylum Planctomycetota; class Phycisphaerae; order UBA1845; family Fen-1342; genus JAAYXS01. The sequence goes on along the minus strand of JBDRDH010000173.1, from coordinate 6,123 downwards.
CGGTGTTGCTGCCGTGATTGGCATCGGACTGGCCACAGCCTGGGCCGACGCCGGAGCGATTCATACGCAACTGCTCGGATTCACCAGCGCCATAGAGGCCTATCTCGGTTGGTCGACGATGTTCACAGCCATCACGATCGGTATGGCGGCGGCGCTGGTGGTCTTCGTCACGCTACGCGAGCGCATCAAGCCGATCGAGCAGAATCCGATCAGTCGGTTCATTCACTGGGTGTACGAACCGACGCTGCGCTGGATCCTGCACCACAAGGCGGTGTTCCTCGCCGTTCCGGTGGCGTTTGTGATTTGGGGCCTCGCCATCTGGATTGGTTGGGGCACGTTGCTGGGCGTGCTGACATGGCCGCTCAATCAGGTCGGTTTGTCTCCGATTACCTGGACGGCGGCGTGGTGGCTGCATCTTGGCCTGGCGGCGGTCGTTGGATTCGTACTGGTTCCACTTCTGATCGACACCCTGCGCGTGGCGTTCGGCCTGCGCTGGCCGCCAGGTGCCGCGCGGCCGGTCTGGCTACCCTGGGCGCAGCGCATCGTCGCAGTCGGCGCGTTCCTGATCGCGGCGTTTCTGCTGGACCGTGCAAACGTCGTCGGCCGCAATGACGCGGCTTTCGCGTCCGTGCTCGCTCCAACGCCGACCGGTTCGTACAACGACTTCGCACCACTGCAATCGTTACTCGGCGGCGAGGGAATCGGCCAGGAGTTCATGCCCCCGTTGGACGAGGGCGACTTCCTGTACATGCCCAGCGTTCTGCCGGCGGGCTCGATCAACACCGTCATGGACGTGATGCAAAAGCAGGACATCCAGTTTGCCCAGATCCCGGAGGTCGAGTTGGTCGTCGGCAAATTGGGCCGCATTGAGTCGCCGCTCGACCCGGCCCCGGTCGGCATGCTGGAAACGATGATCCTGCTCAAGCCGCGCGATGCGTGGCCGCGGGTCGATGATCCAGAGTTCGCCGGGATGCAGCGCAAACGCACCATGGACGAAATCTGGGAGGACATCAAAGCCGCCGGCAGCTTCCCCGGCGTATTGCCGTCCGTGCAACTCCAGCCGATTCGCACGCGTATCGAGATGCTCAGCACCGGCTTTAATGCCAAGATTGGTATCAAGGTCTACGGCGACAGCATCGAGCGGTGCGAAGCACTCGCCGTCCGGATCGAGCAACTGCTGCGCGCCCGTCTTGAAAACGCCCAGGCCATCAACGCCATCCGCGTCAGTGGCAAGCCGTACCTGGAGTTCCAGATCGACCGCGAGGCCATCGCCCGTTATGGCGTGAACATCGCCGACGTGCAGCAGGTCATCGAGGTCGCCATCGGTGGCAAGAACCTGACCACGACCTACGAGGGGCTTGATCGGTACCCGGTGCGCATCCGCTACGAGCGCGAGCTGCGCGACGAGGTGCCAGATCTCGAACGCATTCTGGTGCCGACGCCGAGCGGGGCACAGATCCCGATTGGCATGCTCGCCGACATCCAGCGGGTAACCGGGCCGATGAGCGTTCGCCGCGAAGGCGCGAAGTACGTCAGCTACGTCACGATGAGCAATCAGGGCATCGACGAGACCACGCTCGTCCGCAACGGCCAGCGCATCATCGACGAGGCGATTATTAACGGCGAGCTGGAAATGCCCGAGGGTTACCACCTGCGCTGGGCCGGCAGCTACGAACGCAACATCCGGGCCAAAAATCGGCTAGCGATTCTCGTCCCGTTGGTGCTGCTGGTCAACTTCCTGCTGATCTACCTGCAATTCAAGCGTTGGCCGCTGACGCTGGTGATCTTCCTGGCGATCCCGGTGGCGTTCTCGGGCGGATTCATCCTGCTCGACTGGTGGCCGCAGATTCAGGACGGGCTGTACACGCTCGGCCTGATGGATCGTCCGTTCGCCGGCGACAACATGTACCTGACCGTCGCGGTGTGGGTCGGCTTCGTCGCCTTGTTTGGCATTGCGGTCGATGACGGTATCGTGATCGGCACGTACCTCGACCAGACATTTCGGCGAAAGAAGGTCAAGCGATATGAAGATATCGAGGAGCACGTTGTACATGCCGGTTTGCGGCGTATCCGCCCCACGCTGATGACCACGTTCACGACACTGGCCGCCCTGACGCCGGTGCTGCTGACGACCGGCCGCGGCAGTGACGTGATGACGCCGATGGCGCTGCCGGTGTTTGGCGGCATGCTCATCGCGCTGATCTCGATCTTAGTCGTCCCGACCTGCTACTGCGCCATCAAGCAGGCCAAATGGAAGCTCGGACTGCCCGACGCGGACTTCGAGCGCGTTACGTCATGAATCGAGTTTTAGTCAGACTCAATGATAGGAGACATCCAATGCGTTTCTTCGACCTGTTCACCATCTTCTTCGCCCAGCTATTAAACTTCCTCTTCAGCCTGTTCAGCGGCTCACTGGGAGCGTAGCGGTCGGCGAGTTCAGTAGGGTGGCACTGCCCCCCATCCTGGTATGCTCTCACAATCCAGGAGGGAGTATGACAACAGGTAACGAACCTCGATCGGCTTTGTACTTCTCTGTGAACGCTCCATAATACTCCGCGTATTCGGTAGCCGTGAGGAATAGGACCTCCCCCGACAGCTCGAGCACAGCTCTTGTTCCATTGTTGTGCACGTGGGTTCCGTCAAATACGATAGGCCAAGTCGCTGGATCGCTGCGCTCAAGCTCGGCCACGTAAGCGTAATCGCATTCTCGTTGCGACAGATGAGTTACGAATGGACTATGCAAGAGATCCTCAGTGATCCAACCCTCGTCAACGAGCGAACGCAGGCTTGGCGGAAACGCCCCATGTTCGTCTGAATATTCCTTCAAACAGTCACTCAGCACTCTGAGGCGCCCGGCGGCCACCGTATAGACGTCGATCCTGGCTATTCTCCGAGGAAATAGCGGCATCATCGCGCCCAGGAGAAGCAGCATAAGACCTGCAATTAGCGCCCCAATACGTGTTGCGCGTCGCCTCCATCTCCACGTTGCCCCCCACAGGAGGGCGATTCCCGCTAGTGCAAGCCCGATGCCTATCAAATGCAGCCCTGACCAACTTGATGCTGCGAGTTCCATCGCACCGACTATCGACATGCCCGCTGACATGAGTATGCATAACCACCATACTGGCTCATAGACATGTTTCCGCGCATGATTACTGTGCGGCATCTTTTCCTGAGACATCTTTTTTACAGCCAGTCCCTGTAGGGTGGGCACTGCCCACCATCCTAGTCTTCGATCCATATGATCATAGGCAAACTCGACCTTCTTGTCCCCGGCCTGCGGCGAGACCGGGGTTACCACCGTCAGGTGACTCTCAGCGTTCCAGGTGTACTCGACCCGCAGGCCGGTCGCGTCGTCGGAGCCGAGCAGCAGAGCGATGAACGTGCACGCCGCGAAGCTCGATGACGCGTTGGGTTGATCGCGGATCGCCGAAAACCAGCTTCCGTGACTCATGCAAGCCGCAACCCGTGTGAATGAGACGTTATTCAGCGTCGGGTCGAGCCGGCAAACCCGCCGCGCAAAAGTCGGTGGACGGGCACTGCGGCGGCGCTAGCGGTGCTCAGCAGGCTGAATCGCGTAGAAGGGTTCCAGAAGCCCGTGGAGTTTGTCGGTTCGAAGAAGAACATAGTGGTTCGTTGTCACGGCCCCTGCCAGCTCCAGGCGTCCAACGTGATAATCGAGGCGGCCATCTGCCCGGCTCTGTACCTCGTGGTATAGGATGGCGCGTTGGATGCCGACGTGTGGCTTGGCAAGCGTCAAGAGGAGAATAATCGCGCTGGTACGTCTATCGTAATTCGACCACACGACCTCGTACTTCGCAGTCGGATCGATGCGACCCACGCCGAAATCGCCAGTGTGTCGCAACCTGTCCAATCCGTACGCCTCGTCTGCAAGTGTACCGGACCAGTCAAACGTTCCGTCGCAACGAATCCGCAGCCAGGTCTTTCCCGCATGCGTCTGTTCTGGGTGAGGCACCGCAGGGTCAGTTGACGCCATGTCAATTGTCCACGCACCGGTTATCAGTGATGTTGGCGCAGCGCATCCTCCTGGCAGCACCAGTATACAAAGACCCACGACGCGGTAAACAGCCATCGTCATACGTCTCCTGAGATCGTCAGTCTGGCGGCTACTCTTCCTTGCCTGGGGCGTCACAAACGCACTCCTTTGACAGTATGTTTAGCGCACGTTCCAGTCCCTGTAGGGTGGGAACTGCCCACCATCCAGATCCTCGACTCATGTAATCATAGGTAAACACAACCCTCTTGTCGTCCATCGCCGTCGGAGTTCGTCAGCCAGCGACGATTCCCAGTGCGTTGAGTGACAGGCAGATCATGATCACCAGCGCGAACACGTTCACGCGGATAAAGGCGGATTTGAAGATGTCGTGCTGTTCGACATCCGCGCGCAGGCGCAGGATTGAGAGGGAGGTAAGCACCAACCAGCCCGCGGCCGCTACCATCACAAAGCTCCACGGCAGAGCCGCTGCACCCGGCGCGACAGTGGACAGCGCCAAGCCGGCGGCCGCCGGTGATGCCTGGCAGAAGTCCGGTCTTAACATCGATATCTTCAAAACCGTCTGCCGAGCCGATTATCTCGACAACTGCAAGATCAAAACATGATCGGTATTAGATCAGAACTTACGCGACTCGCCCGGCCCGGTCCCCGTTCCTCTGGCCGGAGCCGGTTCTACTTCTGCGTGATGTAGACGTCGTAGCGGGCGAGTTTGCCCCGGTAGCTCATCGTCGGCGCGGGTGCCAGCGGCGGGGCGCGGGGCGTTCGTTTAACCACCACGCGGTCGCGTGCCACGCGCCGGGCCACCTCCAGCAAGCCGCCGGCGTCCGGATCGTCGCCGACCAGCCGCCGGAGAATGCGCATCTCCTTCTTGGGTAAAGCCGACTTGCCGCTGGGTGGATACATCGGGTCGAGGTATACCACGTCCGGTGCTTCCTGTTCCGACATGCGGGCCAGCACCTCCACGGCATCTCCGATAATCAAAGTCATCTGGCACGGCCTGATCTCACCCGCCGCGGGCACCGTCACTACGCGCTCCAGGGCGTCGCGCAACATCGCCCCGAGGATCACGGAGCGCTCCACGGCGATCACCGGGCAACCCAGGCTTGCCAGCAGCATGGCGTCGCGCCCCAGACCCGCGGTGGCGTCCACGATGGTCGGGGTGCGTTTTTTCAAGCCGACGGCCAAAGCGAGGGGTTGTCGGCGTGAAGCGGTAGCGAGCCGCCGAGCGTTCTCTCCGGTTGCGCTGAAGTCCACTTTCACTCCGCCCGCGGCGCCGCATCCAGCCTCATGGAGTTCCAACCCCGCGCCGGTGACCACCAGGAGCAAGTCACAATCGTCGCCGTCCCTTGCGACCACGGGCAGATTCGATTCCGCGGCCAGCACCCGCGCCCGGGATCGCAGTTGCTCATCGGGCACTGCCACACACACCCCGACGCGCGGCGGAGTCCAGACGGTCTGGTCCGAGGACGGTGTTCCGAGAGGTGAGCGGTTTTTCGGCACCGGCCCGAGCGTCCTTCCGTTAGTGCCGAGAGAGGATTTTCAACACGGCGAAACTGCGAGAATGGTCCCGCGATCACGACCACGCGCTGCCATTCTACCCCGACGCGCCACCGGGACCAACGACTACACCCACCGGATATGCCGCTGGCGGCCACGCGGGGTTGGCCACGGCGGCTTCATCGATATCAGCCCACACTTCCGGCCGCAACCGTCTGCCTGGTTTCGCAAAACGTTGGTGGCTCGTAGGTCCAGCCCTGGCGGAGGCGGCGGTCTTCGCGCGCCATCGTGAACCGCAGGTAGCGACCCACGAGCGGCGCCGCCAGCCGCGATTTCAGCCCGAACTCGCGGTAGATATCTTTCAGGATCCGCGCGATCTTCGCCGACAACGCGGGGTCGTCGCGGTACCAATGCCGGGTCGCCCACAGGGCTCCGGCGTACATGGTCGCCAGGCCGCGCGTGTCCCAGGCGTACCGCCGGCGAATCCGCCGTTCGGGGTGGTCCTTGTAGCGGCGCCAGCCCTGGAGCATCGTCCGCGTCAAGCGCATGAGGCTGGGGCCGTTCACCTCGAAGTCGCGGCGAAAGGCGCGCAGCAGAAACTCGGTCTCCTG
>JBDRDH010000172.1:0-8910 GCA_043820985.1 Planctomycetota bacterium | reverse complement strand
AGGACATGTCCACCTGTACCCCGCTGGCGCGGAGCGCCGCGGCGGTCTGGCAGATTTGCGTGGTGTCTCCGCCGGGGTGTTGGAGCAGGTTGTCGCGGACCAGCCATAAGGCGCGCATGGTTTGGTTCCGATTGGCGATGTATATGCGGTATTACAGTATTGCCGGATGGCGGTGTCCGTCCGGGGCATGGGTTATGATTATGCGATAGATCCGCTTGAGGCAAGTGTGGTCGGTAGCAGGAGTCGGATATGCTTTTTGATATTTCGCCGCCGATCAGTGCGGCTTTGGCGGTCTGGCCGGGAGATACGCCGGTGCGACGTGAGGTACTGGAGGATATGCGGGCGGGTGGAATTGTGACATTATCCACACTGCATGGCACGGTACACGCCGGGGCGCATGCGGATGCTCCCAATCACTATGTCGAGGATGGGGAGGGTATCGACCAGGTGGCGGTGGAGCGGTATCTGGGGGAGTGCCAGGTGATTCGGGTGGATGTGCCACGCGGGGCGGCGATCGGGCCGGCGGATGTGAAGACGCCGCTAAATGCTGCACGGGTTTTATTTGCAACCGGGACGCGGCCCGATCCGGCGACTTTCAATCGTGATTTCGCGGCTCTGAGCGTTGAGCTGGTGGATTGTTTGCAGGCGGCGGGAGTGCGGCTGGTTGGGATTGATACACCCAGTGTGGACCTGTTTGTGGATAAGGCACTGCCGGTTCATCGACGGCTTGGCGAACTCGGCATCCTGATCCTGGAGGGGCTGGATCTGACGCAGGTCCCAGCGGGAAAGTACGAATTGATTGCACTGCCGCTGCGGCTGATGGATTTTGATGCCAGCCCGGTGCGGGCGGTGTTGCGATCGCTGGCGCGTTAGCGTTCGTACGTGCCGACCAATTCGCCTTCGGCGATGATGTGTCCGGCCATGCGTTGCAATAGCTGGTCCTTGGTCAGGCCCGGGGGCAGGTCCAGGATACTATCGAGGGCATACAGCTTGAAATGATAATGATGTACGCCATGGCCACGGGGCGGGGCCGGACCGCGATAGCCGGTGGTCGGCCAGGAGTTGGGGCCTTGCAAGGCGCCGGCGGGCACACCTTCCGGCAGCCCGGTGGTGTCAGCGGGGATTTTGTAGATTACCCAGTGCACCCAGGGCTCGGGGCGGGGGGCGTCGGGATCGTCGCAGATCAGGGCCAGCTCCTGGGCCTCGGCGGGCACGCCGGTCCAGGTCAGCGGGGGTGATACATCTTCGCCGTCGCCGGTGTATTTACGGGGGATGGGTTTTCCGGCATCGAAGGCGGTGGTTTGGATGACCAGTTTCATGGCAGGCTCTCCGGTTTTTTCTGGTTGCCGTGGTTGTGAGGTGGGTTTAGCTGGCTGGCGGCAGGCTGGGCAGATACTGAGAATTGCCATAGCTATCAGGACCAGCAGCAAACGCCGTGGATTCAGGTCGCGGTTGTTCATGTGGCACCTCGGCGGCTGGGCCTGATTGCACGTCAAACACCATGAGTATGCCGGTATTTTACCCACAGTCGGGTATGGTATGCGAACCATGTCTGGCTCCCAGACTGGATCAAACGCTGAATCGTGCTAGAATGACAGGTCAACGGCGGTGAGTGTAGCTCAGCTGGTTAGAGCACCAGGTTGTGGTCCTGGGGGTCGCGGGTTCGAATCCCGTCACTCACCCTTATTTGTTCACGGCCGGCCATTTTGGTCGGTCGGTTGCATTTTGGGCTCGATGGGCTCGCCACGGGTTTCTGCTTGACCGCGGGCAGGGGGCTGCGTAGGCTGTAATGGCGTATTCGGGCTCCATTGAAAACACAGGACTTCGTCGCGGAAGGCTCAACGGCAACACTACCCGGGGACGGAATCGTGCCCCGAGCGATGTGAGACACCAAGCCATTACAGCCACCCGCGAGCGTGAGGAGTTCGAGACATGTACTCGCCGGAACCGGAGTGCGAAACACTTTGGTGCGATCAGTCTCCGTGCCATCGTGCGGCCGAGTATGTCATCGCGGAAGCCGCGGAAGTCAGCAGTCGCTGTCCCCGGCGACTGGCCTGGACCGGCTCTGGGCAGCATTTCGAGCAAGCGTTCAATGGCTTGGAGTATCACCTGACCCCCCGGGCGGCCGCCATCGCCGCCGCCTGGCCCCGGGGCGGGACACCGCGGCATTTGCGTGAACTGCTCGCATCCGGGCGCCTGGTTCTGCTGCACACCGCGTTTCGGTTGGTACCCTTTTACGGCGGCGACGCGGCCCCGTCGACCGAGGAGCCGGAACTGGCGCCGCCCCCGGATGTCCGCCGCGAGGAAGCCTGGGTTAAGGTCGAGCTGGTTGACGAGGAGGGCAACCCGCTGGCGGACGAGGCCTACCGGATTCAGCTTCCGGACAGATCGGTACGCGAAGGCCGCCTGGACGAACGTGGCCGGGTTGAATTCGACGAAATCACGCCGGGGATGTGCCAGATCAGTTTTCCTGAGCTGAACCAGCCGCGGGCGTCGCAATCCCAGGCTACGGGGGGTGCATGATGGCCGATACGGAAATCACACGCCGCGATTATGACAAGACCTGGTCCCGGCGCACGGACGAGTTGCACCGGTTCATCTTGCGTGGGTACCGGGCGCTGATCCTGGAAGTCGATGAAGTACACTTCCACCACGACAGTGCCGTGTTTTTGCCCGACTACGGCACGGATCCCTCGCCGGGCGGCAGCACCGATGACGAGATTGCCGGCCTGGCGGTCATCGCCACCTGTTACCGGCATGCCGAGGAGCATCCCGATCAGAAATTGTTGGTTGCCGGACACACGGATACATCCGGCCCGGATGCCTACAACGTGGGGCTCTCGCACAAGCGCGCGACCAACGTATACCACGTGCTGGAGGGCAACCGCGCCGAGTGGGTGGCAAGCAGCCGGGAGCAATGCAAGGTCGAGGATTACCAGCAGATTCTCAAATGGGTGGCCCGTAAATGGGGCTGGGACTGCGATCCGGGGGCCGTCAATAACGTGTTGAACAATCAAACGCGGACGGCGATTCGGCGCTTCCAGGAAGACTACAACGTCACTTTCGACCCAAACATTGGTGTGGATGGCGTCGTGGGCGAAGAAACCTGGGGCGCGTTCTTCGATGTCTATATGGATGGCATCGAGGATATCCTGGGAGTGGAGCCGGCGGAATTGCAACGGCTGCAGGGCAGTCTGAATTATGTTAACACGGCCAATCCGACGGTGGCATGTGGGGAAAACTTCCCCATCGATGCCGTGGGGCGCACCAACTACCGTAGCCGCACAAATCGCCGGGTGGAATTGCTGTTCTTCGATCCGGGTGAAGAACCAACCATGCCGTGCTTCGGCCCGCCGGGCAACTGCACGGCGCCGAGCTGCATTCTGTATCAGCGCAATCCGCGCATTTATACCTTCCGGCCGATTCCAGTCTCGACGGAGCAGACCGCCAAACTTCACGTTGTCTTCGATCAGAATGACGACCACGACGTGGATACGAGTGATCCGCGCAGTTCGCTCGCCCGCGTCGGCTTGTGGGACCACGCCTTCGATCCGGGGACGGGCAACGTCCGCAACAATGTCGCCGAGGCGCAGAACTTCGTGGGGGCCGATTCGCGCCGCTTTTACTTCCGGCTCAGCGACCCGCGCGCCAGTGGGGATCAACAGGTGCAGTGGCGGACGCGGCATGAGAGTGACAACACCGACGACGATGCCCCGGCGTCGCAGGATATCACCTTGACCGAAACGGCCGCCGGCTCGGGCGTGTTCGTCTCCAAGGCGGCTATGCTCGTGGCCGACAATACCGATGCCAACCAGGCGACGGACAGCGGCTTGACTTCCGGGGACGTGGGTAATCGCAACCGTGGCCAGAGCAATCATCGTATTCGCCGGATCACGGTCAGTAACACCTACGAACTCGACAATATGGTGGTGGCCACCTATCGGCCGACGGGGCGGCGCGGCGGGCCGATAGCACGTGTGCGGCTGTTCGAGCGTGATCCGGAAGAACGTAAGCGCATGGCCGTGCACCTGGTCAACGTCCGCACCGCCGTGGGTGCCGCCGGCAATCTGACGGCGGCGCGTCGCGATCTGGCCATTGAGACGTTCCACTCGATATACGCGGCTGGCGGAATCGCGGTTGATATCGATGAGATCCTGTTGGATCCGCCGGCCTCTTGTATTGGTTGGGCCGCGCGTCATCCGGGCAGCCCGGTGGCGGCGGATCCATCCGTGGAAGAATTTCGGATAGTTGGCGGTGACCTGGTACCCTCGGCCTCGGAACGCGACATCATGAACGCGGTGCGCGCCCTGCCCGGCTACCAGGCCAACGACATTTATATCATCTACGTGCAGCACATATATGCGACCCTGACCCCCGGCGCGGCACTGAATTCCGCCGGCGGTGGTGAATCGTTCCCGGATTCCTGGTCGTCGGTGGCTTCCGGGGCGCGTGGCTTCGGCGTGGTGGCGCTGGCCAGCGGGGTGATCGAACTGGCGGATGTGCATGAGGCCACGCACCTGACCACGAACCTGCGGAATAACGCCGGTGGGCATTACAATGTGGGTGGTGGCGCGCCGGGGCCGATCGAAGGGCGCAACCTGATGCATCGCTACTACCTCGATAACACGCAAGGCGTTCGTAATCCTAAGAGGCTGTGGAATGAAAGGGCAACCGATCCAAGCGACGCGACGATCATCCCGGCACAGATTGATGCCATCCGCGCGTCGCGCTTCGTTCACGATTTCTAGTAACTCCGCCCTGGCGGCCGTGAGTCTGCTGGCTATTATTGGTCTGGCAGCGTGGACGGTGCTGGGTAACCCACAACAGGGGAGATCACCGATGCAGGACATACCTAACGAAGTTCGAGAGTACCTGGTCTCCAGCGATGGCATGGTGCGCCAACTCTTGGGGCAAAAGCATCCCGACCTCAAGGAAACACTGGCCAGGCCCGAAACACGCCAGGCCGTGCTGGCCTGGCTGGCCAGCGATGAGCCCTGGCAGGAAGAGCACCTCGGATTTACGGGCAACAGCCTGCAATATCTGATTCCCGCCGCGGCCGAAACGGAGGCCGCCGGCATCCGGCCGTTTCTGCTCCATCCGCATGCCCTGGTGCGGCGGCGGGCGCACGAGTATTTCGTGACGCTGTACTTCCCCGACAAGAATCCACCGGCTTTACTGGCTACGCTGCAGAATATGCTGCTGGACTCGGATGATGGCATCCGTACGGCGGGGATGCGGTTTGTCAAGCGTGGTGAACGGCTGGACGAGTTTCGCCCATTCCTGCGCCGCTGGGTGCGAATAGCGGAGCAGCGTGGCTGGCAGAAGTCCGAGAGCCTGGAAATCGCGACAGGCTTGTTGAAAGAGCAGTAGCCGCGCAGTGTGGCTTAGTCATGACTCCAATACGCATGATCGGGGGGTGGCTATCAATTACCACCTGTTGAGCCACCATTTCCGAACGCCCTGAATCACCCGGAGCGGTCGAGAGTTGAAAAAACTCTAAATACTTCCGGAACATATTGAGTTCCGGGGTATCCAACTACACGGGCATTAACGAGAAGGCAATCGTCTGCGCGTGAGATAAACAAGCTGGTGGCCGTGGGTATTTCGTGGTCGCCTGGCGGTCTTCTGGGATTACAGAACGGGAGAAGCAGCAATGAGACGCGGATTACCTGGACTGTATGGAATAGTGCTTTATGTGCTGGGTGGGATCACCTTGTGTGTCTATCCATGCGCTGCGGTAGCCGGGCCGCCGAGCGCAAACCTGGACAAGGTGGTCAGCGGCAACACGGAGTTTGCCCTGGATCTTTATGGTAAATTGCGTTCTGGTGAAGGCAATCTGTTTCTGTCGCCGCACAGTGTGTCCACGGCCCTGGCCATGACCTACGCCGGCGCGCGGGGCGCGACGGGTACGGAGATGGCGCATGTGCTGCACTTTTTGCTTAAGCTGGATCAACTGCACCCGGCGTTCGCGGAATTGGAGTCATCGTTGCGCCTGGATGGGCAGGATCCACATGTCGCGCTCCATACAGCCAACGGTCTATGGGGACAGCAGGGGTATGGCTTTCTCCAGGAATTCCGGGACCTGTGTGCCGCGCATTACGGGGCCGGATTCCGAGAAGTTGATTTCGCGCAGGCTCCTGACAGTGTTCGGCGGAGGATAAATACCTGGGTTGCCAGGCAGACCCATGAGAAGATCCAGGAGCTATTGCGGCCGGGAGATATCACGGCTGACACGGCGCTGGTCCTGACCAACGCGATATATTTCAAGGGAGCGTGGGCCAGTCAGTTTGACAGCGCGCGGACCGCCGAGGGCGCCTTCAAGCTTGATGCCGAGCGGCAGGTGACGGTGCCGATGATGAAGCAGCTCGGCAAGTTCCCTTTTGCCACCTATGAGCAGGTTAATGTGCTGGAACTGCCTTACGCCGGCGACCGGCTGTCGATGGTGTTGATATTGCCGAAGGAGGTCAATGGATTGCGGGCCGTCGAGCAGACGCTGACTGGGGCGAATCTCGAGCGCTGGCTGGCTGGGCTGAACGAGCAACCAGTGCGCGTCAGCATGCCGCGCTTTGAGCTGGATTACAGAGCGGATCTGACACAAACACTTCAGGCGCTCGGCATGGCGGAGGCGTTTGCTCCCGGCCGGGCGGATTTTTCCGGGATGACGGGACGAAGTGGGCTGTTCATCTCAATGGTGATTCACCAGGCCCAGTTAGTCGTTCACGAACAAGGAACTCAGGCGTCGGCCGCCACCGCCGTCGTTAAGAAAGGCATCAGCCTGCTCTCCGAGTTCGTTGTCGACCACCCGTTTATCTTCCTGATCCGCGATCGACAGACCGGTAGTATTCTGTTCCTTGGGCGTGTGCTGAATCCAACCGGATAGGGATGAATGTATTTAAACTGATGCCCCCATAAGCCGATCGGCCGGCGAGCGACAACAGTCGCCACGCCGACCGATCGTGGGGTAATGAACTAACTTACGGGCACGGATCCGCAACGCCGTTACCGACGGCCGTGATGAACCAGTCGATATCGTACGAGTTTACCGCGCCGTCACAGTTGACGTCGTTGGCGCCGAGATAGTCGCAAGGCGGCGCACCACCGTGGTACGCAATCCAGTTCGCCTCGCCGGACACGGCCGCGATGAAGCCGTCAATGTCGTACGAATTGACGCTGCCGTCGCAGTTCGAGTCGCCGCGATAGTCAACGCCGCACGGATTCGGCGTGCAGGACGGCGCACCGTTCCACTCACCGCCGTTGACGACGCACTCGGCCCAAGTGAGCTCGACGCACTCTTCGCCGAAGCAGCAGGCGCCTACCGCGCACTCGAATTCAGCCCAAGCATAGTAGATCGAGCCGCATGGCACGCCAGTGAAGTCCGCCGGGCCAGCCCACAACCAGTAGGTGTGCTCGCCGATCGGGACCTCGTGGGTGGTTTGCATCAGCATGCAACCCGGACTTGAGGAGTAGGTGTGCTGGATCAGATCGTCGCAGCCGTTGGGACCCGGCTCGAGCAGGAAGATCAAGCCATCGGGGCCTTCCCAGCCCGCGACCATCAGCCAGTAGAGGGTGCCGGGGCCGGTGACGGTGACTTCGTACCAGTCGGTGTCACGCGTACCGCCGTCGAACGTGCCGGTCGTGCCGCAGAGGACCATGTCGCAGGCCGTGATGGTTTGGAACACCGCGGGGGTGCTGTTGCAGCCACCGTTGTAGGTGTCGATATAGCCATCGCTGCAGACGGGCTCGCCTTCCGGCGTCATGCCGGGCAGGCAGAACAGGACGCAGGGGCAGTCGGAGCAGAATGAACCAGCGCCCAACCAGTCACCACCGACACAGCCGGCGTACGTGGTGATTTCGCAGGTGCCATCCGGGTAACAGCAGGCGCCTTCGCCCTGGCCGCAAGGCGGAGCCAGGTTGGCGCACAGAGTGTCTTGTACGAAGCGGACGTAGGGACCAGTGCAGGTTTCGAGCAGGACGTCGTCCGTGCAGATGCCGGTCGCGTCGTCACAGCAGGCTCCGCGCACCTCGATATAGGCGCCGGTCAGGCACAAGGAGCGGTCCTTGCCGGTCGGTATGAAACCGGTGCCCTCGTCGTAGTAACTCTGAGCGTCGAGACCATTGGGACTGCTGAGCCAGTAGAACAGGCACTCATCCCCGTCAATGGCCTGGATTGAGATCCAGCCTGAGATCATCGTGCAGCAGGGACTCAGGACAACATCCCAGGCGTAACCCTGAAGCAAACCAACCGTACTATTATAGACTTCCGTCGGGACGCGATTGGCCAGGATGTTCTGGTATACGCAGGTCGGATTGGCGACATCCGGGTAACCGCTGCCATTGTCCGGGTAGAAGAGGATGTCGAAGTTCACGTTGCCCTGGTCGCAAGTGGCGACATTATCATATCCGAAGCCGAACCAGTGGACGTCACAAATCGCGCCTGCCACACCGGCGAAATTGTCATACAGGGTGCTGGGCCAGCCAGTGTCGCTGTCCCACGCATCCCAGTCACCGCCGGTAGCCGTCTGTGGTTCCTGCGCGAAGAGAATATCCTCGGTCGGGCAGGCCGGCGGGCCGGGGCACTCGAACGGCGGTGATGCGTAGCAGGATTCGCCTTCGAACCAGCCGCCAGCCATCGACACGCACTCGACCTCGATGAAGTCACCGATGCAAGTGCCGTCCAGGCAGCAGGCGCCGTAGGCCGGGGGCTCGCAAGGCGGGTCCATGTTGGCGCACAGGGTGTCAGCGGCGAAGCGCTGATTGGCGCCCGAGCAATTGGCTTCCGCGACGTTGTTGACGCAGTTACCCGTCAACTCGTCACAGCAAGCGCCGAAGCGTTCGACCCACTGGCCGGTCAGGCAGAAGCCCAGGTCGTAGGTGGTGATGGTCAGACCCGAACCGCCGGGAGTGCCCTGG
>JBDRDH010000171.1:0-8642 GCA_043820985.1 Planctomycetota bacterium | reverse complement strand
TACAATGATCTCTGGTGTTTATGGATTTACGAGAGATGTTACAGTTAAAGCTAGTGACTTGGTAGGAAATGTATTGCAAGAATGGATTTTGCCCGGTGAGTTCTATAATACCTGCGGGATCGCATCAGCAGAGTTGGATCTTGGAGAGGTGCCTTATGAGACCGCATACATTAGCGCAGACACTGACTGGACTCTGAGAAGGAGACTTCCTGCTGTTTTTGATGAGTACGGTGTTGCAGAGGTTAATTTTAGCGAAGAGAACATGCTGAAGGGCGGTGATCTGGACGGTGACAACTGGGTGAGTATGCGTGACTTCACGTACTTACAAAATGCATTTGGAACAAGCGATCCAGCTGCAGACATAAACGGTGATGGAACAGTCGACAGCATGGACTGGCTCATCTACGCGCCCAACATGGGTGCAACAGGAGATCCAGAATAGATCACTCAATTCTCTTTTCAAATGCCTTATTCGCGGTGGCGGTAGGCTTACCATCTGTACCAACTCGCGTGGCTACTTGTGTGATGTACACAATATAGCGTTCGCCGAGAAGCTCAGGCTCTGCCTGCGCCAGAATGTCTCCCATTTGGTATTGTGCAACACAATGTCGGCGCTGTCGGCGTAGGGCGGGGTGATGGCTATCCCATCATCGTATAGAACAACTAGCTCCCGGCGCGTGCGTGATCTGACGGGGGGCGAAGGTAGCCCCGGCGGGGCAGGGAGCGCAGGTTCTTGGGGATCAATGGCAGCGGGGGTGGCAGGGATGGCAAGTGTGATATGAGGCCAAGGAGCAGAACCCAATCAGGGATTGGGTTGTGATGCGGGCGGGGCGGGGCAAGAGGTCCGATGGCTGTGTATCTCCGACGAATCGTACATCGCCATGGCTCGTTTCTATCGGCCACCAAGCCGCCACCGCACAGGGACGCGAAAGTCTTATCAACGAGAGCGGTTTACGCGTACGGTGGAGTTGATGCGTGGCATGGATGTCGCCGCCTACTTACGACAGCAAAAGCAGCACCTCGGTCGAGAAGCGCGTGCGGTCAAGGACTTCTCGATTTTCGGTTTCGACTACATCCCCGACCAGCCGCTGCTGCGCGAGGAGGCCAAGCGGTTGATCGACGACATGCTGCGTTTCGAACTGAGTGGGATTCCCACGCATTACGCGGTGATCGGCAGCCGCGGCTCCGGCAAAACGCTCACACTCAAGTTCCTGCAGCGCATCGTGCCAAAACAGGCCAAGCTGGACGTCGTGTACGCCAACTGCCGGCAGCACAACACCAGCTTCAAAATCCTGGCCCACCTGCTCGGCGTTCAGGCGCGCGGAGCCAGCCTGTCCGAGCTGTTCACCGCGTTCTGTGCGAAATCTGAGCTCAAGACGGTCGTGGTACTGGACGAGGTCGATCTGATGAGCCCCAAGGACCGGCGGCGAGAGATTCTCTACCTGCTCAGTCGCAGCGAGAGGCCTTTCATGGTGCTCACGCTGGCCAACAACCCGCACGTGCTGAAAGAACTCGACCCGGCCACGCGCAGCAGCCTCCAGCCGGTGCCGCTGCACTTTCGCAACTATGACGCCCAGCAGATACGGCAGATCCTGCAGGACCGGGCCCGGCGAGGGCTGGTCCGCTGGGACGAGACAGCGCTCTCTCAAATCGCTGCGCTCACGGTGCAGAAAACCAACTCAGACGCACGCGTAGCGATCAAGACGCTCTTCTACACGGTCACTCGTCCGGCTGCGAGCGTCACGGACAATTTCGACCGGGCCCGTCGCGACGTCGTCGTCGACATGATCCATGACCTCGCGGATGCGGCGCTGCTGATCCTCTGGGCGGTCGCTACTAGCAAGTCGGACTTCACGAAGGAGGTTTACCGCCGCTACTGCCGCTTCTGCCAGACACGGGGTGACAAGCCGTTCAGCTACATGCACTTCTACTCCAACCTGGCATATTTGCAGAGTGTCGGCCTGGTCGCGCTGGTATCAACCAAGGTTGGACGGACCTACACGAACCGTGTTCTGCTGAACTTTGACGAGCCGGTCGTAGAGCAGATCTGCCGTCTGCGTTTCGGCCAGTAGTATATGCGGAGTTTACGCGTGGCGGTGCCGGTGACCGGGCGCTCCACTCATTCCCGAATCGGCGACGATAGGTATATATATATGTCCATATGGAAAAGAAATAGATAGATAGATAGATAGAGACGAAAGCCATAGAACCGGACAGAACGCCGGTGGTCTCCTGAGCGCTGACGCGTAAACTCCACACAGTCTACCCCCGAGCAGCACGTCGCTTGCGTTCACCGTGTCGGAGTAACGAAGGTTTATATGCCCGGGTCTCTTGTGCGTCCCGCGAGGTGATGTGTATGGGCAGAGGAAGGCCACCGATCTGTATCCACTGTGGATCTTCACGCTCGAAACGCAAGGGCTTGAGACGCACGAAGCAGCTTGGTGTCCGACAGATTCGACAGTGCAAAGAGTGCGGCCGCAAGTTCACACCGCGGCATCAGAGGTCTGTGATTCGGGCCCCCACCAGCGAGGTCCCGAATCAAGTATGAGGCAGAGATGTCAGATGAACGAGTACCGCGGCGGATGGAGATGGTGCTCCTTGGTTTTCGCGTCGTGGAAGTGGTCACCGGCTATGCGCAGCATTCGCGGGCCTTCTACTACCAGGCGATGCTCAGTGGGCACGAGTGTCCGCGCTGCGCGGGGAGGCTGGCTATGGCTGCGGAAGGCCGATGTCGCTGCGAAAGTTGTGGTGATGTATTCGATCCCACGCTCGCCTTCCAGAACTGCCCGGCCTGCGGCGGCGCTCCGCGGATCCGCGTGCGGCGTTACGAGTGCAGCCGATGCCGGAGCGAGGTCGTGTCGCGATTCCTGTTCGATGGGTTGGTCTTCGACGCCGCGTACTTCCGCCAGAGGATGGCCGAACATCGGCAGCGCAAACATGAGCAGCGTGAACGTATCCGGGAGATGTTGGCAGAGAGTAGGTCGCCCGCCTTGCCGGCCGCGCCTGTGGATCTGGAAGCGCTGCCCGGGCTACTGGCAGCCCTGGATAAGCTGACCGCCGGCAGCACTGGACATGTCTGGTCTCCGCAGGGCACTCCGTTCGATCTGAAACGCTATGAGGCGCACGTACAGGCCTATGTCGGCACGATCGCGGTCAACCTGGAACATGTACCACCCCTGAGTGAAGACACACGCCTCGACCGCATATGGCGGTTCATCGCAATCATCTTCCTGACCCACGCCGGCTGGTTGGACGCCTGGCAGGACAGTCAGGCCATCATGGTGAGAAAACGTGAAATTGACGCAGAAGGACCGGGATTTCCTGGAGAACTTGAGAACGCTGATGGAATCGAAAGACCTGTGGGTCGAGTTGAAACGTGAGAACCCCGGCTACATGGTCCTGCGCGGGACGTATGGCGAGAAGATCCACCGCTCGTTCCACCTGAGCCGTCAGGGCGTACGTTGGCGGTTCCACCGGGTCTTCAACGACGTGTATATCCTGGCCTTCGAGTCGATCCTGCTCATCGAGAAGACCTTCGGCACGCAGCTGCGCGAGCACGCCATCAGCATCAGCCGCCAGCGCTATGAATTGCGCCAGCGGGCGCTGCAAAGCGGCTTTCAAACGGCCGGTTCGCTCATTTACCGTCAGCAAAGCGGTGAATCGGCGGCCGATCGAAGGCCCACCGAAATGTAAAGGGATTCACCCTCCGAACGCTTGTCGTCGGAACACGAGGAACGGGCCGCCGGACAGGCACATCCTGGCCGCGAAGGGGGCGTGATGAACGCAATCGGGCCGGTTTGACCCGGTTTGTGGTGCGGGGCCGTTTGTCCGCTGTCGGTGGCGGTGGATTTTAACACCCGCCTGTCACCCAGGTCCCGCGGCGAAGGCCACATTTGAATGCTTGACCCCACCCTCTGAGAAAATGGTGCCCACTCATATCGAACTGCCGGCGGGCAAGATTGCCCGCATCACGGACGCATCCGACCTCGCGGAGCTGCTCTTCCCGCGCAATCGGAATCAGCAGCACGCGTTCCTGGTCGTCTGGTTTACGCTGAAGTGGCAGCCCGACAGCCTGGTGCCTAAGCTCGCGCCCGCGGCCCGGCGGCACCGCATCTCGCGCCGAACGCTCGAGCGCGTCAGGGCCAAGCTGCGGCGCCTGGGGTTGATCGACCGTGTCTCGCGATTCAACGCGCGGCACGGCCACCGTGAAGGGTGGGTGCTCTCAACACGCTTCGAACGGGGCCTGAGACAGCTTGCCGACAAGCTGAAGACGTTCAAGGAGCGCGCGAACAGCTCTGAGGAGAAGGACCTGCTGCTCGTGGAGCTGGCGGATGCCCGCCGGGAGGTTATCGGCCGCCCGGCCCAGTCCCATACGGACCATATACATAATGAATATAGAGGTGATTCAGGATGAGCCCAGCTCAGTCGAGTCCAGGAATACGCGCAACACTCGCATGCATTCTCGTCGTGGCAGCGGTGCTCATAGCCGCTGACGAGGTGGAGGCGCTCGGTCAATATCCCGGATGGCCGCCGACACCGGCCAGCCCGGGCTTTGGTGCGGTACGTACGGGGACTCCCCCAACCCCGTACGCTTCGCCCGGCAACCTGGCGTGGCCCGCGGGCAGAGACAGCGTCTGGCGATCGCCGATTGCCGTTGACCGCGTTCTGCCACGCGTACCGCTACCGCCCTCTGTTGCAGGCGGCCTGCCGCATGGGCGCCTGGTCATTGCTCAACCGACAGGGTGGCCAGAGCGCGGCGACGCGGGTCCACTGATGTGGCCCCGACCGCCGAACCCACACGCGAGCAGGTACGCCGCCGTGGGGCCGGGCAGTTTCAGCACCGTGGTATCACACCCACAGACTTGGAGGATCGCACACAACGAACTCCCCTCAGCCCTGCCCGGGATTACACGGGAGAACTCAGTACCGCGACCACTGGTGCCGTGGCCTCGAACCATGCGAACACCTGTCGGCGAGAACATGCCGAATCCGTGGGGTGGTCGCCCATGAGGCGAAGGGGACCCGAATGGCTTGCGCGGCATCTTGTGCCCCTCATCGCTGTCCTGATTCTTCTCGCAGTGGCGATGGATACCCTGGTGACGATCGAGCTCGCCGCACGTATCGATGGACTGCCCGCATGTCCCGAGCCGCCACGTTCTCTGCCGTGCGCCGCAGTCCCGATACGCTTTGTCCACGAGGCCCCGCTGTACGCCGACAAGCTGCTCCAGGCCATGAACGTGACGAATGTCCACATTCTGCCTGGAGGATCAGACGTACCGGGCTTCGATAGCGAGTTGGATGCCTTTGTCCGAGAGTTGTTTCTTCGGTGCCGAAACGGATCGGCGGAGTGTGGAGGTCGTCGATCGTGATGGTCCCGCGGAGCTAAGGGGTTTCGATCAAGTTCTGTTTGCAGTACTTGGCGGCAACGCCGTGTTTCTTGCAGATTTCGTAACAGTTCACCCGTCTGCAAGATTTTCTGAGATTTTTGCGATTTAGCCCTTGCGCCGGGAGCGCGCACGCGCTTATGCCATCGCCATGCGCAGCTCGGCGACACGTTCGAACGCGTTGGACAAGCTGGTGGCGGCGTTGCGGTCTGGCTCCTGCGATGAGGCCGCGGCCCGCCAGCTCTACACGCTCGGCCCGGACGCGGTCACCCTGGCATTGCTCGCCGCGGCGCGCCGCATTGCCGAGCTGCAGGCCCAGACGGCCGGCGGCGTTTCTCCCGCCACGCCGTCCGGCATGGTTCCGGTGTATGTCAAGCCGAACGCCAACGCGATGCCCGGGCGCCGCGGCAAGCGCCCCGGGGCGCGCCATGGCCATCCCGGCACGCGGCGGCCGACGCCGACGCGGATCGATGAACGTGGAGCGCATCGCCTGAAGGTCTGCCCGTGCTGTGGCGGGCCGCTGCAACGCTGCCGCCGCACGCGTACGCGGCTCATCGAGGACTTGCCCGAGAACCTCCAGTCGGTGGTCACCGAGCACACCCTCCACCGCGACTACTGCCCGAAGTGCAAGAAGCACGTCGAGCCGGTGGTGCCCGACGCGCTGCCCAACGCCACCTTCGGTCACCGCCTGGTGAGCTTCACCAGCTGGTGCCACTACGGCCTGGGCGTCACGCTCGATCAGCTCATCGACATTCTGCAATACCACCTGCGAACCAGGCTCTCGGCCGGCGGTCTGATGGCCACCTGGCAGCGGCTGGCGGGTATTCTCAGGCCCTGGTACGAGCAGATCGCGGCGGAGGCGAAGGCTTCGGCCTATCTGCACGCCGACGAGACCGGCTGGCGCGTGCAAGGCCAGACCTGCTGGCTGTGGTGTTTCGCCAATGGGCAAGTCTGTTACTACCTGATCGACCGCTGCCGCGGCAGCCCCGTCTTGCAGCGCTTCTTCGGCCAGGCGTTCGACGGCATCCTCTTGCACGACTTCTGGACGGCCTACGAGTCCATCGACGCGGCCGACCGGCAGTACTGCCTGGTGCACCTGCTGCGCGAACTGGAAAAGGTCGACGAACACAATACCACCGTGGCCTGGCGGGCCTTCGCCAAGACGCTGCGGCGGCTGATCCGCGACGGCATCCGCCTGCGCAGGCGGCCGGACTTCTCGCCGGAGAAGTACCCCAGCCGCATCCTGCGCCTGGGCCGGCGGCTGGATGCCTTCATCGCCACGGAGTCGCACGATGCCGACGCGCGGCGTTTGCTGAAGCGTCTGCGCCGCACGGGCGATCACCTGTTCACCTTCCTGGACTATCCGCAGATCCCGTTTGAGAACAACTGCGCCGAGCGCATGATCCGGCCGGCGGTGATCCTGCGGAAGAATAGCCAGTCGAATCGTTCCGATCGCGGGGCCAGCACGCAAGCCGTGTTGATGAGTGTCTACCGCACGCTGCGGCTGCGCGGCCACGAGCCGCTGCAGACGATCGCCGATGCCTTGCGCAGCTACCTGCAAACCGGCCACCTCCCGCCGCTACGCGTGGACGAAACTCCCGTGCATTGGCAAGGTCGAGGTGTCGGTTGGCAAGGAGCTCCACAGCGGATGGCTCTGGGCCGGCACGTTGACCTGCGTAGACTCAATCACCGTCACGGCACACGCCAGTGATGGACGGGTGTTCTCATCGAAGGTATGCTTGGCCAAAGCGCCGCAGCCGCCTGAGAAGGCACCCGACTGGACAGACGATCATGTCCTCGTCACTCCGGAGGCGCAGGAACGTCTTTGTGCCTCGGAGATCTGGTATCACCTCGGCGGTTGGAGCGACGAGGGCGACACCTACGACACGCAGGAGTGGCAGTTTCAGGAGGAACTCGATCGTTTCTGGATTCTGCTCATCGGCCCTGACGAACAGTTGCGGCGGAGCATCCTCGACGCGCTGCAGCGCATCGAGCAGAAATGGAAGTTCATCAAGGTGTTTCCCAACGGCGAAGTCCGGATCCGATTCAATGACGGTTCGGTGAAGAACATTCCCCCCGCCAAGTCCCACCACTAATCCCCCAGCAGATTCCCAGAGTCCCGGTGATTAGCGACGAATCCGCGCACGTGTGCGGACCGGGTTGCATTTGGTCTCGATGGCACGCCCATCATACGAAGCATGCCATCTCAGGCACAGAAATGGAGGTGCTCAACATGTTCGAATCACTGAACGCTGTCGATTGGGATCTGCTCTATCGACAGAAACTCACCCTGCTAAAGCTGCGCCAACGCCAGCCGGAAGGGGCGGCCGAGGCGGACGCGCTGTCGGGGATCATTCACCTTCTGGACGCGCTCCAGGACGACGCGGCTGCCATCAGTCGCTGGACGTTCCCCGGCGAACCAGACGACTCGCCCGCCGCCGAGCCACCGACGTCGAAGCGCTACTACGTGGAGGACGATGACGGCCACCACCACGGCCCGCTGGACGATTACGAAGAGGCCGCCAGCGTTGCTGATGCGATTCATGGCAGGGTCATCGCGCAAGACGTGGCCCCGCCGTCTGCGTCCCTGGAGGAAGAGAATGTGGAGGAAGGTGCATGATGTCCAATCACACCAAATGGTCCGAGACCGCCCCCCAGATTCTCTACGGGGCCTACCCTGACCACGACCTCTTGCCGATCGAGCCGCCCAAACCGGGAGAAACCGTCGGCGCATTCAAGCTGCGTGCCGAGGAAGCTGGCGACACGCTGTTCCTCTTCCTCTGCCGCGAGGCCGACGACGAGATCGATGCCGACGAGTACATCGCACGGCTCGATCGCGCCATGCGGGACATCGCCGCAGTGCGGGATGCATTCTGACACGGGATCCATTTCGTTTTTCCCGAGCTCGGGGTCCTGGCAGTTAGCGGGAAACGCGCGCACGTGCGCGGACCGGGTTGTATTTGGTTTCGATGGCACACTCACGTTGTGAAGCGTGCCATCTCAGGCACAGAATTGGAGGTGTAACATGGCATGGAGACCAACACAGTATCTACTGGAAGGCGAACTGGACAACACCACGCCCGGCAAGGTCACGGGCTGGATGCGGTTCGCAGGGATGAGCGAGAAGGTGACCTTCGACCTGAAGGGCAACTTTCACCGCGACATCCGTGGGGCGAAGATTTGCCTCAAGGGAGATGGAGAGGAACCCGACGCGAGAGTTGCGAAGAACATGACGCACATCTCTCCGCAACAGACCGG
>JBDRDH010000170.1:0-45415 GCA_043820985.1 Planctomycetota bacterium | reverse complement strand
GCTGGGGTCGGGGATGGGCGGTGGTGACTACCCGTACGTGCTAGCCCTGACGGTCTACAACGGCGAGCTGATCGCGGGGGGCTATTTCACCACCGCCGGCGGCGTAAGCGCCAACTGCATTGCCAAATGGAACGGCACGAGCTGGGCGCCGCTCGGCACTGGAATGGCCGAGTTCCCTGGTTCTGGTTTCAGCCCCGCCGTGGGCGCCTTGGCCGTCTACAATGGCGCACTGATCGCCGTGGGTAACTTCGCTGTGGCTGGCGACGTGACGGCCAACCATATCGCCAAGTGGTCCCCGTCCCCTTGAGAGCGCGCCGTTTGCGGTTGAGCGTGGTACGGGTCAATCATCGCCGGACCCAGCGCCTCCGTCGGACTGAAGGAGATGCTCATGGCCAGGTTAGGTGAGCGCATGTCAGGACCGATGCTGTCGAAGCGCTTTCCGAGAATTGGCGCACGTCGCATTCGGTGGCTGCTCCTGATCATGGCGTTCCTGGTGCCGGCGAATATCCCGCTCGGTGCTTGCACGATGATTCAGACGGTGCCTTTGGCCGGCTGGTGGCAGGTTAGCCTCGAAGACAGCGAGCGCGTCGTCGTCCCGCAGGGCACCCACTTCCAGTCGCTGCTGAATATCGGCGGGTGCAACGACCCCTTCAACGCGCTCCATTCACTGTCGGGTTCTCAGGGCGAACTGCTCGATTCAGGGCTTGTCCTTCGACTTGGGCCCGCGCTGATAGTCGAGGACACAAGGCGCTGCAGCGAAACGCAGGCACATCAGATTAGCTGCGAACCGATAGCGTGGTCCGCGAACACGGATGACGAGTTCGAACGAGCGGCGCCGAATGACCTGCGTCCCCTGCTCCCTGGCGGGGACTTGTCGTTCCAGGAGCCCCTCGTGCTCACGGACACAGGGACAATGGAGATCGAGCTTCATACCCGGCAAGCACTGGAGCCGGACGCGCAGGACGCGACGTGGCACTTTCCACCGGATGACCGGGTCATCGCGGCAGCGGTTCACTGGGAGAGCACAGTCACATGGGACCCGCCAACGTGGTCCACTGACTATGCCAGCGGCACCCTCTTCCGGCAAAGCGTCGTTACCTACACGCTCGCGGATGCCATCACACCGGGCTGGTACGCATACCCCGCCCCGCCAGGACTCGGAACGGCACCGCCGACCGAGAGCGTGCCCGCCGGGACACGATTGGAAGTCCGTCGGAGTGAAACGATCAAGCTCAGACGTGTCGCGGCACCGCCGTAGCGATGGCTGGCCGATCGAGTTATACGGCGGGGGTCACGCAGCCCGCCGTTCTGGCGCGGCCGTCCCGCCGCCGTCGGCGTGAGCATCGGAATCTCCGCGACCGATGCGCGCTCCGAACGCGTGAGTTAACCAGGAGACCCAGACCGGGGCGAGAGTCTGAGAGTCCCGGCCGGATCGGGGTGGGAATCGGCTCGTTCGACGCGGCCCCCGCCTCTCGTGGTCAAACCGGAGAGCGCGGCCCGTGCCGGGCCGGGTTGCCGTAAGCCTTTGGAACCAACTGAGTATGGCCGCGGAAGGCCGTTCGGCCGCGAGCGGGCTCGCCGTTAACAAACAGGTCCGCCTCGCTTTGAGACGGACCGTCGTATCTCCCCGAGTAGGACTCAAATCCCAATGGTCATCGGGATTTCGCTGCGCTCAACCATGAACCTGACGGTTAATCCCGATGTACATCGGGACTCGCTCTACTGGCCGAGAAGGTTCTCGCGAATCCAACGAGATGATTTCATTGCCTTGATTTGCCGCTCGCGACGCATGGCGGCGGAGCGATTGGATTGTTCCTCGGACCATACAAGCGTCCACGGGCCGTGCTTGACTGTGTACTTGGATTTCGATCGGTCGGGGTCGTTGTGCTCAGCAAGACGCCGCTCAAGATCATCCGTGTGGCCAACATAGAAGCGGCCCCGCGTATTCTCGAGGATGTAAACTCGAAATGTCCCCGCTTCATCCGACAACCTCCCCGAGTAGGACTCGAACCTACAACCTAGCGGTTAACAGCCGCTCGCTCTACCAATTGAGCTATCGGGGAATATTCAATTATCCAGCGACCAAAAGACTAGCCAACATTACTTGCAAGTCAAGCCGGATAGCCGGTTTTCGTCCCGCGTCCGGTATTTCTGCCGCTTTATGGCATTCGCCGAAGTGGTGGGGGGCTACAGCCCTTCAAACATGGCAGAGACGAAGATTTCCGGATCGAACGGCTCGATGTCCTCGATGGACTCGCCGAGGCCGACGAACTTGACCGGGATATCGAGTTGATCGCGGATGCCGACCACGATACCGCCCTTGGCCGAGCCGTCCAGCTTGGCCAGGAATAGGCCGGTGACGTCGACCACGTCGGAGAAGATTTTGGCCTGATTGATCGCATTCTGGCCGATTGTGGCGTCGAGTACCAGAATTACTTCGTGCGGAGCGTCGGGGATGCGCTTTTGCACCACGCGGCGAATCTTGCCCAACTCGCGCATCAGGTGCTCCTGCGTGTGCAGTCGGCCGGCGGTATCGATCACCAGGGCATCCACGCCGCGGGCGATCGCCGCTTCACAGGCGTCGAAAGCTACCGCCGCCGGATCGCTGTTGGGCTGATGTTTGACGATATCGGCGCCGGCGCGTTCGGCCCAGATGCATAATTGCTCGATGGCGGCGGCGCGGAAAGTGTCGCAGGCCCCCAGCAGGACGGTTTTGCCCTCCTGCTTGAGATAGTGCGTCAGCTTGGCGACGCTGGTGGTTTTGCCGGAGCCGTTGACGCCGACGACGAAGATGACGGTAGGGGGAGTATCAGCCACGCGTAGAGCGCGGTCGCTGGCTTTCCACGTATCGACGATCCGCTGCTTGAGAAACGGGATGATCTCCTGGGCTTCACTGATGTGTCCGCTCTTCCAGGCTGCGCGGATCTCATCTTCCAGAGC
Source organism: Planctomycetota bacterium (assembly GCA_043820985.1). Classification (GTDB taxonomy): domain Bacteria; phylum Planctomycetota; class Phycisphaerae; order UBA1845; family Fen-1342; genus JAAYXS01. The sequence goes on along the minus strand of JBDRDH010000170.1, from coordinate 42,475 downwards.
CAGCACGGCGCGCGGTCCCATATCCCCCGCCAGCATGGCGTCCGACAGCTCTTCCAGCAGGTCGTTGTCAATCTTGCGACCAAAGGTCAGCACGGAGCGCAAGCCGGAAGTAATTTTCTCGCGGGTCTTTTGCAGGCCCTTCTTGAAGAGGTCGAACAGTCCCATGGTCGCCTTCTCGTCTCCTGCCGGAGCGCGGTGTTTGGATTATGGCACATCCGCGGGATTAGCGGCATCCCGTGCGCTGACGATGCCCAGTTGCAGCCGGCCGGCGTCCAGCACCGCGTTAACAAAACGCGGCGAATCTTCAGCTCCCAGACGCCGCGCCAGCTCGATAGCTTCGTTGATCACGATATCAGCGGCCGTTTCGGTGTGCTCCAGTAATTCGTGCAGACCCAGACGGAGGATATTGTGATCGACGCGCGGCATGCGCGTGATGCTCCAGTCGGTGGCCAGTTGCGTCAACAGATCATCGTATTGTTGTCGCGCGCGCCAGGTGCCTTCGGCCAATTCACGGGCGAAGGAGATCACTTCCAGGGGCAAACGCTCCGGCAATCCCAGATCGACGTGCGTGTGCGAATCGTGCAGAAACGCGGATAGTTCATTGGCGAACTGATCCCCGAGCGAATCGAAGAGGCACAGGGCTTGTAACGCCAGGGCGCGGGCTTGCGAACGCGGACGGTGTGGCATGTAAAATATCGAGCCGGTTACTTCAGGTTTGTGATTTGTTCCAGCAGATTTGCCATCTCAATCGCGGCCAGGGCGGCGTCGGCTCCTTTGTTACCAGCCTTGGTTCCCGCCCGGTCGATGGCTTGCTCCAATGATTCCGAGGTTATCACGCCGAAAGTCACCGGCACCCCCGTCTCCAGCGAGACGGCGGCGATACCCTTGGATACTTCGGCGGCGACATATTCAAAGTGCGGCGTCTGGCCGCGGATTACACAACCCAGGCAGATTATCGCCGAGAAGTGGCCGGAAGCCGCCAGCTTCTTGGCGGTCAGGGGAATTTCCCAGGCCCCGGGCACCCAGATCTGGGTGAGTTTGTCTTCGCTGGCGCCGTGCCGGACGAGCGCGTCGATCGTTCCGCCTAGCAAACGCGTGGTGATGAACTCGTTAAAACGGGCCACCACGATCGCAAAGCGATGTTTCCCGGCATCCAGTTTCGCGGAAATCGTTTCAGCCATTGGATTTATCCGTTCCGGTCATAGTTTGTAAGTAAGTAGTCTAGCATGCCGCTAGTAACTGGGCAAATCTCGCCAAGCCGGGAGTTATGGTGCCTGAGCGGACGGGTGGGCAGGATTGATGCAACCCGGCCTGTGCAAGCCGGCCCCGTGGGCGATGTTGAAGATCGGTGAAGATATGGCCGTCGATGCTAATCCGCAGGTGGCCGAGGTTTCCGGCGGCGACCAGGGCTATAGCTTAGCTGCGGAACGCATCGAGAACGTGACTTCGACATTGACGATGCGCTCAAGTCTATGCATGATACGTGTGTAGCGATAAAGAGCCCCCTCCTGTCTCTGTGGCTTGGTTGGCACTACGCCACATTTCGTTCTAGCGGGGCGCATACCGGGCTGCGTCGATACGTTGCGGAGGAGTGGAGTGGATGTCAACCAGCGTGGCGTCGCCAGACGCGCTACTGCAGGCTGCCTATCAAGACCTCGGTTTTGCTGACGGCAAGCTGGTCGACGCGACCGACCGCCCCGACTGCCACGCGCCGCACGACTGGCTGAACCAGGGCGAATGGCTCGCACTCGCCAAAAGAGTCCAAGCGGAGAAGGTCTTCTTCGTCGATAGCAACCCCGTCTTTGTGTTCGCACAAACCCAGGACGCGGACGCCGAGGCGAGCCGCCGGCTCTTTAACCATGCATGGTGCATGGCCCGGCCGCAATGCCTCTTCCTGGCGAGTCCGGGTGAGTTAGCGGTGTATGATCTGACCCGCTCGCCCGCCCGGCCAGGGGAGCAGCTAGATAGCCAACGCCGGTTGCTGGCCCGGGCGCGGAGCGTCGCCGAGGTTCAAACCAAGCTCCAAGCCTTCAGACGAGAACAGGTCGAGTCGGGTCGTCTCTTCGCGGAACGTCGTTTCGGCATCGGCAAATCGGCCCGGGCCGATCAGGCCTTGGTCCGCGACCTGAACACCGTCCGAGACCGGCTCATCGACGAGGGCCTGAAATCCGAATACGCGCATGCGTTGATCGGACGGTCCATCTTCGTCCGCTACCTCGAGGATCGCGGCATCCTGCTTGAGAAGGATTTTCGCAGCGTGGCTCGCCGTACCGCCGGTTGGACTGCTCTGCTGAATCAGACGCCAAGCCGACCGGATGTGGACGAGGCAATGAGTTGCCGCTTGTACCCGAGGGTGCTTTCCAGCAAGAAGTTCACCTACGCGCTGTTCCACAAGCTTGCCGCGGACTTCAACGGTGACATGTTTCCAGCTGACCCGGCCGAGGAACGGGCCGTCAAGCGGGAGCATCTTAAGCTGCTGCAGGGCTTTTTGCGGGGGGATCCGGATCCGGACAGACCGCAGCTCTTTTTCTTCGCCTATCGGTTCGATGTCATCCCGATTGAGCTTATCAGCAGCATCTACGAGGCGTTCTACAACGCCGAGAAGGGATCCGACAAGAACCACGGAAGCCACTACACGCCGAGTGCCCTGGTCGAGTTCATCCTGTCATCGGTGCTGACGCCGGAGCGGTTGGCTGACAATCCCTGTATTGCTGACGTGGCGTGCGGGTCCGGGATTTTTCTGGTCGAGGCGTTTCGGAGAATTGTGCGCTACCGCGTAGAGAAGAAAGGCGCCCGGCTGGGTCTTCCGGAACTCCGCAAGATCCTGCGTGACCAGATCCGAGGCATCGAGATCAACGGTGAGGCGGTGCGGGTGGCCGCGTTCAGTCTCTACCTGGCATTGTTGCATTATCTCGACCGCCACGACATCTGGCGCGATAAGCAGTTACCGTGCCTGAAGTACGATCCGGACGCCCGCTCCAATGGCAAGCTCCGCTTCGACATTCTGTTGGAGGCCAACGCCTTCGCAGTGGAGGACGCCGTGCCGGACGAAGCCGTGCGTCGGCGATTCGGCACAGGCAGCGTGGACATCGTCGTCGGCAATCCGCCCTGGGGGTATCCACCAGCGAAGGATGCTGTGTTACGGCAGGCGACGGATGTGGCCCTGCACTGGTGCAAGAGCCGCAGTAAGCCGGTCGGAGACAAGGAGCCTTCGCAGGCGTTCATCCACCGGTCGCTGGACCTTCTCCGTGACGGCGGCAGCGCCGGCATGCTGGTGTCGGCCGGCGTGCTCCACAAACAGGGTGGCGAAAGCGAGCGTTTCCGGGAGGCGTGGCTGAGCTCGGCGGAACTGGTGAAGGTAGTGAACTTCACCCACGTCCGCCGCGTGTTCTTTAGCGGGGCCGGTCGCCAGCGTGCAGCGGTCGCCCCGTTCGCGGCGGTGCTGTTCGAGAAAGCCAACCTGCCGGACCACGCGCGGCGCTTCGAATACTGGTCGGCGAAACGGACGCCGATGGTGTCGCGGCTGAAGGCCGTTGTCTTGAGCCGGTCCGACCTGCGTGTTCTGCCTCAGGATGAACGCACCCGCCGGGATGCCTTCTGGAAGACCTACTGGTGGGGCAACCACCGAGACGACGCGCTCCTTCATGCCTTGGACCTTGAGCCATCCTTTCAGTCCGTAAGTGATTCGAACGGGAAACTCCTGAAGGGGTCCGGGCGTTGCTTTATGGAGGGCGGCGGCGCGGACAAACTGAAAGACCATGGATGGCCTAGCACGTGGAAGATGCTACCGACAGAGAAGTTCGATCGCTACACGAAACTAAGACGTCGGGACTTGGAGGAGATTCCCTCAAAGGTCGCTCGACCGCGTGACCGCTGGCTTTATGAAGGGCGGCGCATCCTCGTGAAACAAAGTCCGTCGGCAGACGGGAACGGGCGTATACTCGCCCGACTTGAGTCAACGCCTCTGGTCGTCCGCCACTCGATATACAGTTTTCGCTTTCGCGACTCTGCCACATGGGAACCAAGGGTCATCCTGGGTATCCTCTGGTCGTCGCTGGCGCGTTATTACCTGTTCCTCAAGTCTGGCTCATGGGGGACATGGCACGACAAGATTAGTGTCGATGAAATGCGCTCTGTGCCAATTTGCCTGCCGGTCGACCAGGCGATTCGAGACCGCATTCTGCGGATCGTCGACCAGCTACGCTCTTCCGACGTTGGGCACTCAGCGGGCGATGCATCGCTTTTCCACGCGGGCGTCACTGAGCTGGAGCGTGACCTTGACGAGGCGATCTTTGATCTCTACGAACTCACCGACGCGGAGCGCGACCTGGTCCGCGACATGTGCGACACGGGGCTCGACCTCTTCTACAACCACGTCAAGAGCGACGCGGCCAAGCCGGTCGCGCCTGACCGTCCCCGGAAACGTACCGGTACGGTCGCTGACCTGCCCACCGATGAACGAGGGCTCGAAGGGTATCTCCGCGCCTTTCTGGAGAGTTGGAACCGAGAAGTGGGACCGGACGGCGAGTTCCGCTGGCAGGTCATCAGGCCGAGCGCGGACGCCCCGCTCCTGGGCGTTGTCTTCTCGACCCAGTACAAGGACGCTCCACTGCCTGCGGTGATGGAAAACGACGAGACGGAATGGGCCAGTCATCTCCAGCGTCTCAATGAAGGCATCCTGACGAACTGGCAGCGCAGCCGCTTCTACATCGATGGTCTGGTCCGCGTCGTCACCGACACCGACTGCATCATCGTCAAGCGCAACGAACGTCGCCACTGGACGCGGAGTGCCGCCCGCGAGGATGCCGAAGCGGCGTTGCTCCAGGCGTTGCAGCTACAGCAGGCTACGGGCGGGGGGCGCGAATGAGACGGCCCAGCATTGCAGCGCTGCGGACCTGGCACGAACATGAAAAGCGCGTGCTCGAAGTCGTCTGCCTGGCGCTGGCCGACCTGCAAGCCGCCAAACAGCTACCGACGGACGAGCCGGCCCTGAATCTGGCGTTGCACCATTGCCTCCGACGGGCGAATGTCCGTCTGCGGCGGCAAGATCGCGACGTGCAGAGTCTGTTTGTGTGGGAAGCACAGAACCAGCCCCTGATAGACGATGAGACGCGTGCCGCCAGAAAGGACAAGCGACCCGACTTCCAAAACGGCTTCGTGAACCTGCAGGAATCCGACGACGATCGGGCATCCATGTTCTACACCATTGAGTGCAAGCGGCTCGGATCGCGAGTCGGGCAATGGGTCCTGAACGTGAACTACGTCAAAGAGGGTGTCCTCCGCTTTGTTACTGAAGAGCACGGCTACGGCAAGGCCACGCCCTCCGGAGCGATGATCGGCTACGTCCAGAGCATGGAGTTGGATGACATCTTGGGCGAAGTCAACGTCGCGGGGGAGAAACTGTCATTACCTCCAATCGTCCTGACTTGCGGGGGCTGGCGGCAGAACGACGTGTCCCGCCTGGGCCACATGCTGCCCCGCCCCGCATCACTGCAATCTCCATTTAACCTGCGCCATCTATGGGTTGATCTCCGACAAGAGCGCGGTCGTTCGTCGAACTGAAGGGCCTGTTGGCACCACGCCAGTAGCTTGCTGGGCGCAGGTTCCCTTATGACATCATGTGGCCACTGATCCACCTTCACTGCGAGTTCTCGATAATGCTGAGTCTGTGTGCGCCAAACCGTCGCTTTCGCCACTCCGGCGTGGGGGCGAGTTGATGCGAGCAAATTGGCTGGGGGAGTACCCATGGGCGATGCTGACGATCGGTGTTAGGATGTTACCGACGGGGATGAGTATTCGTGGGTATGTTGCGGAAGGCTGATGACCGCTGAGAAAAAACAAGCTGTGCCGGAGGGCTCCGATCGACAATCATCGACCGCCACGGAGGGTGGCCGCTACGATGTGCCAGTCAATCGCGCCCGGCGACTGTGGTGGCGGTTGGGTTGCGTGGTTGCCGTGGTACTGGTGGCCGGGACGGCAGTGTGCTTGACGTATATGTTGCGGAATGGAGAGGACGACGGGACCGCGCTGAAGCTGCTGCGCAGCGACGATCCCGAGCGACGTAAGCTGGGGGCCTGGCTGACCGCCGATGAGCCTTCAGCCACCGCGACGGAGTTCATGGCGAAGGCCTTGCGGGAGGGCCAGGAGTCCAGCGCGGATGTGCGCGAGAGCTACCTGTATGCTCTCGGGCGCAGCCAGGCGAGTGAGCATTTTTCTCTGGTGGCGAGCCTGAGTTCCAACGATCCGAGTGGCTACGTGCGCCAGGCAGCCTGGCTGGCGATGGCGCGTATGGATGAAGAGCGTTTCCGCAAGCTCGCGGACCAAGCCAATATCAACTTGGCGGCGCGGGAGGTATCAACCGGGCAAGCCTGGGATCAGCTCGGGCTGGCCAACGCTTATTTGCGCATTGGTGATACGCGCAGCGTAACGACAATTTTACACTGGGCCCAGCATGGCGACGCGGATCAGAAGTTGGTCGCCTGTGGCGCGCTGCACAAAGGTCTGGCGCCATACCTGGAAGTCGTCGGCCGTTGGCCACTCGGCAGCGAGGTTACCGAGGGGCAGATCTGGCCGCCGGCTTTATTGCAGGAATTAGCACAACGCTGTGAGGCACTGGACCTCCAGGCCATCGCCGACGATTCGCGGCCTATCCTGGAAGATACGCGCCTGGTCCTGAGGGACATTCATCGGCTGACCAGTGCTCGCACCTGGATTACCTGGATGCTGTCCTCGTTTTAAGCACGCCCGGGATCAATTTCTGATCGCCGCGTGGATTCCACCGGGGCTGATCGCTTAGGGTATGCGCGAAATGTCATCTCCCGAGGACAATATTGCTGATGTGCCCAGGCCGTCGTCCTGGAAGCCGCGCGATAAGGTCGGTCTGATCTGCCAGGTGTTATTGACGGCCCTGGGCCTGCATATGCAGTTGGCGGTCGGCTTCACACTCTCGTGGTCGGGGCGGCCGCTGCTCAGTTGGCGACACCCGGTATACGGCCTGGTAATGATCCTGGTGGGTCTTGTGGCACGTCTGGTGCTAAGCCCGATCTACCGCCAGCGCTGGCGACGCAAGTTCAACCTGGACAAGATCCGGGTGCGTGCCTATTCCGAGGGCGCCAAACACATCCCCTGGCGGGCGGCGTTCGTATGGATTTTCCTGCCGGCCCTGGTGCTCTACCAGAGTAACGACCGCACGATCGGCTCGGGCGATACGGTGCCGATGGTACAAGTCGCGCTGAGCATCGTGACCGACGGCGATCTGGCCCTGGACGAATTCATCGATATCTCCGATCCGCCATACTACCTGACCCGGATCGGCGACCATTACTACTCGCGCTTCAGCCTGGGGCCAGCGCTGTTGGCGTTGCCCTTCGTGGAGCTGGCACGTTGGAGTGGCGGCGATCTGGGGGATCCGACCATGCGCTCGCGGTTGGAGAAGGTCATTGCTTCCTGGGTGGCCGCCGCGGGGGCGCTGTTGGTTTTCCTTATGTTATTGCGCGCTACGGCGATTGGACCGGCGCTGTCCCTGACGATCTTCTACGTATTGGCAAGTCAGAACTGGAGCATTGCCAGCCAGGCCCTGTGGCAGCATGGTCCAGTGGCGCTATGTGTGGCGGGTATATTGCTGATTGAATTGCATGCTTATGGACGTGTCCGGGTGCTGGCCTGCGTCTTACAAGGCTTATTGCTCGGTCTGGCTCTCGGATGTCGGCCGACGGTGGTATTGCTGGCGGTGGCAGTCGTAGTACTGGTGGCGCTACGGCGTCCGCGGCAATTACCCTGGCTTATTAGTGCCACGTTCCTTGCGTTCCTGCCATTCGCCCTGATACATCTGAGCGTGTATGACAACCTGCTGGGACCCTATGGGCATGCGGCTGCTAGCGAGAAGTGGGGGGCAAATATCGCTACCGCCCTGGCTGGTAACCTGATCAGTCCGGGGCGCGGATTGCTGATATACCAACCACTGGCGGCCCTGGCGCTGGTGGCACTCTGGCCCAGGCAGGGCCGGCGGCGGGAGTGGTCACTGGCCGTCGTGCTGGTATCCTGGTGTGCGGCGCATCTGGTGGTAGTCTCGTGCTATACGCACTGGTGGGGCGGACATGCCTGGGGGCCACGTTTCCTGACCGAACTGACCCCCGGATTGGTAGTGTTGATGATACCAGCCGTGGAATGGCTCTGGCGCTGGCGAGTCGGTCGGGCAGTGTTCATGATTCTGCTAGGCTGGTCGATTGGTCTTCAGGTTTTAGGAGTCTACGGTCAGGGAGCGCAAAGGTGGATGTCCAATCCGGTTGATATTGATATGCAACCCGAGCGGCTGTGGGACTGGTCCGATCCGCCTTTTGGCTACCCCTGGAGGGATGATTGAGTGGCACTCGACGGCGTCTTTCTGGACATGTACGGCACCCTGACGACCGGCGATCGTCACGCGGTGGAAACCGTTTGTGGTGAGATCATTGCCCAGACCGGCGTCGCCATGTCGGCTCATGAACTGAGCGTGACCTGGGGCGAGCGGTTCTTTCACGCCATGGATTTTTGCAATGATGAGCAGTTTTGCACACTTTTTGAGGTGGAAGCCCGCACTCTGCGCGAAACGATGAAACAAATGGGTCTGACGGTCGACCCGTACCCTTTTGTTCGCCGGCTGTCGGAATACTGGCAGAATCCGCCGCTACAACCGGAAGCGCGCGATTTTCTGGCCAAATTCCCTTTACCGATATGCATAGTTTCTAACGCCGACCGGGTGGATCTGGACGCCGCCCTGGCATGCCGAAACATCAGCGTCGCGCACGTGGTGACCTCTGAAGATGTTTGTTCCTACAAACCCGCCCCGAAGATCTTTGAAGTGGCCTTACGTCAAACCGGCTGGCACCCGGAGCGTGTCATTCATGTCGGCGATTCGCTGCACAGCGACGTCGGTGGGGCACTCCTGGCCGGGATTCGCAGCGGCTGGATCAACCGTGCCCATCGTATACATGACGTCGGTACGCACCATCCGGATCATGAATTCGCTGATTTACTGGGACTTTCTGACTGGGTGTGTGCCGAGTTGGCGGCCTGAGGCGCGACGAGCTGATTCGCTCTTCGGGTAAAAATAAACACGGGCCACGTCGGGTATTGTTTACCCGACGGTGGCCCACGTTGCTTAAGAGAAAGCAGTATCGTCTATCAGGGTGTTGGTGCTGATGTTGGTGGCTCGTCTGTCTTGGCCGTTTGGTCCATGACTGTCACGCCTTCCGGGGCCTTGAAGATAAAGCGCTCCGGACTGATATCGAGGTCTAACTTCACATCCGTGTAATTCATGGTCTGCATGGGTTTGCCATTGGCATCATACATGACCATTTTGACCATCATGCCGCTGTCTTGTTGGTAATACAGATGCATCTTTGAGCCGGCGCTCTGGGTCCCTTCCTTGGGTACCGCTTGAATGACAAAGGCCTTATGGTCTTCAAGGGTTTCTTCGGGGAGCAATGTCAGATCGTGGGTCTTGCGCATTTCCGTGAAGATGGCCTTGGGATCGCCGGTCATCTTGGGATCGATATTCGCTTTGGCCGCCATTTTGCGACCCATCATATCGGTAAGGGTGTAAGAATAATCGCCGTCGATGATGACCAGGATTTCCTGTTCCATCTTCATTTCCTGTTCGCCGGCTTTCTGGCTCATGGAATTCTTGAGTTCCATCCGCGAGAACAATTTTTCACCCTTGCGCATGTACTCGATCGATCCCGTCCCCTGGCCCTCGATGATGGCTGAACCCATTTCCATATGGGTTATTGTCTGGAGCTTGGCGGTTACCGATTTGTTTTTATCCCAGCTCGTCTGAATCCTCTTCTCGACCGCATCCAGTTCGTCGGCGACAACTGTCAACGTGGTGCCCGCGAGAATTGCGCCTGCCAGCAGTGTCAGCGCTATGCGCTTGGTCATTTGCTCACTCCATTACATGTCTTTACTCGGCGGCTCGCTACGCGCGAACACACACTGTTCCCGGTCGCCGACGCCTGCCTGGCCGGCAATCCACCGGCATATTGTTACAAATGCTGACGACCGCGCAGAACATATAAATTATATGCTGGAATGTGGGATCACGCCAGTGAATCAGGATGAGTCGGCGGACGTTCCCGCTCCGGTTACAGACCGGTGCAGGTGGTTTCGCGGCGGCTCACGGGATGGGTTGCGGGCGAAAAGCCATTTAGTAGAATTGACTTAATCCGTGGGTATTGCTAATCATATTGACAATATTCGGAGCTAAAGGCTCCCTCCTATCGCGCTGAGGAAGGAGGTTGACATTGAGCACGATCAGACTCGCTATCGCGGGTGTCGGCAACTGTGCCAGTTCTTTGCTGCAGGGCCTTACGTACTATCGAACCTCCAATCCGAGCAAGACCGCGGGATTGCTGCACACCGATATCGGGGGTTACCAGCTCACCGACATCCAGCCCGTCGCGGCATTTGACATCGATCGCCGTAAAGTTGGTCAGCCACTCGAAAAAGCCATTTTCGCGCCACCGAATTGTACTACCATATTTTGCCGAGATATTCCGTCCACGGGGGTGACGGTGCAAATGGCGCCGGTGCTTGACGGGGTGGCGAAGCATATGGCGGAGTACCCCGACAGCCAGGCTTTCCGGACCGCCGATACCGAGCCGTGTAATGTCGCTCAAGTTCTGAGGGACTCCGGCGCTGAAGTCCTGGTTTCATATATGCCGGTTGGTTCTGAAGATGCGGTTAAGCATTATGCCCGCGCCTGCCTGGAGGTCGGAGTGGCGCTGGTTAATTGTGTGCCCGTGTTTATCGCCTCGCATCTGGAATGGGCCCAGGAATTCCATGATAAGAACCTGCCAGTGGTCGGCGACGACATCAAGAGCCAGTTCGGGGCGACGATCGTGCACCGCGCCCTGGCGCGGCTGATGGGCGACCGCGGCGTCAGGCTGGACCGCACCTACCAGCTCAACACCGGCGGAAACACCGATTTCCTGAACATGCTGGAGCGCTCCCGGTTGCACTCCAAGCGAATCTCCAAGACCGAGTCGGTGCTGTCACAGTTGGACACACCGCTCGAGACCGAAAATATCCACATCGGGCCATCGGACTTCGTCCCGTGGCAGAAGGACAACAAGGTCTGCTTCCTGCGGATCGAGTACAGCGGCTTCGGCGACGTGCCCATGAACCTCGAAATGCGGCTGAGCGTTGAGGACTCCCCGAACAGCGCCGGCATGGCAGTCGACGCTATCCGCTGTGCCAAACTAGCCCTGGATCGTGGCATTGGCGGCCCGCTGGATGACATCTCCGCCGTCACGATGAAACATCCACCTAAGCAACTACGCGATTCCGTGGCCCGTGAGCGCTTGGAGACCTGGATCGCGGGGCGTTAGTGCCTCGCGGCTCCGGAGGCTGGTTGCCCTTGGCCATGGTCGCCGCACACACCACGTACATCTTCATGAATTACTCCGGCCAACGGTCGGTCCCCTTGACAGTCTGGCCGTGGGGACGGAACCTAGCACGCTTGCGGTGGACCGGGACGGGCCGCTGGCAGCCAGAGGATTGAGCAGAAGAAGATAAGGAGTTTTGGCATGGCGATTCGCGTGGGTATCAACGGCTTTGGTCGCATCGGTCGTCTGGTGGTGCGGGCCGGCATGCAGGATCCGAACGTCGAGTTCGTGGCCGTCAACGATTTGTTTCCGGCGACTACCCTGGGTTACCTGTTTGAATACGATTCGACGCACGGCCGTTACGCCGGCCAGGTCAGCCCGCGTGAAGGTATGCTCAATATTGACGGGAAGGAAATACGCTGTTTCAGTGAGCGGGACCCAACGCAGATCCCATGGGGCGACTTGAAAGTTGATTACGTGGTGGAGTCAACCGGCATATTCAACAAGCTGGATACCGCCGGGAAGCACTTGGAAGCCGGTGCCAAACGCGTCATCATCTCGGCCCCCGCCAAGGATCCAGGTATTCCCACCTTCGTGATGGGGGTGAATGAAGATAAGTACAATCCCGCCAACGACAAGATAGTCTCGAATGCCAGTTGCACGACCAACTGCCTGGCTCCGCTGGCCAAGGTCATCAACGACAGTTTTGGTTTTGAAGAAGGCTTGATGACCACTATTCACGCCATGACCGCCACACAGCCGACCGTCGATGGCCCTTCCAAGAAGGATTTGCGTGGGGGGCGGGGCGCTACCCAGAATATCATCCCGGCGAGTACCGGGGCGGCCAAGGCGGTCACGCTTTGCATCCCCGAACTCAAAGGCAAAATTACTGGCATGGCCTTCCGTGTGCCTACCCCGGACGTGTCCTGCGTGGATCTGACCTGTAAGACCACTAAACAGACTTCCCTGGCCGAGATTAACGCCCGCGTCAAGGAAGTCTCTGAAACGAGTATGAAGGGTATCCTCGGTTACACGGAAGATCCGGTCGTCAGCTCTGACTTCATAACCTGCCCGCTGTCAAGTATTTATGACGCCACCGCTGGAATCGAGCTTAACTCGCGTTTCTTCAAACTGATCTCCTGGTACGACAATGAGTACGGCTATTCGTGCCGCGTGGTGGATCTGGCGAAGTATATGGGAGGCCAGGACGGGTTGTGCTAGTGTAGGACCATGGAATACGCTTAGCGACGGAAGCAACTCGAACAGCAAATGTCGTGAGTTCTCATTAACACTACACCGGGTATACCCTGACACGTTATGCATTGAATTCGCGGCCCGTCGGGTAGGATGGGCCGTCTGGTCAACCTGGCAGGTGACGCGATGGCGAAGAAAACGGTTCGTGATCTGAATGTTGGTGGGCGTCGAGTGTTCATCCGGGCCGACCTGAACGTTCCCCTGGATGATCAACAGAATATCACGGATGACCGTCGTATCCGCATGTTCCTCCCGACGTTGATGTACGTATTGTCCAAGGGTGGTCGGGCGATCGTCGCCAGCCACCTGGGACGCCCCCAGGGTGATCCGGCGACAGATGCCAAATTCTCCTTGCGCCCCGTGGCGACCCGCCTGCAGGATCTGCTTGCCATGCCGGTGGAGTTTGCCGCTGATTGCATCGGCCCCGGTGTGAATGATGCCGTGGCGAACCTCGCCGACGGTCAGGTGTTATTGCTGGAAAACCTGCGTTTTCATCCCGCCGAAACGGTCATTGATAAAGCCAAAAAGAATCCGGACGGCAAACTGACCACGGAGCAGGATCAACAACGTCAGGAGTTTGCCACCGCGCTGGCGGCCCATGCCGAGGCGTACGTGAACGACGCCTTTGGAACCTGTCACCGCCAGCACGTCAGCATGTACGATGTGCCACAATTGACCGCGGCGGGTAATCGCGCGGTCGGCTTCCTGGTGGAAAAAGAGCTGCAATATCTTGGTCAGGCTTTGGAATCTCCCCAGCGTCCATTCGTCGCGGTCCTGGGCGGAGCCAAAGTCAGTGACAAGATTGGTGTGATTAAGAATCTGCTCAAGACTGTGGATCGAATTCTGATCGGCGGGGCGATGACCTATACCTTCTGGGCGGCCCAGGGCCGTTCGGTTGGCAAGAGTCTCTGTGAGCGGGATAAACTGGATCTGGCTCGTGAACTGCTTGAGCTGGGGCAGGATAAGATTATCCTGCCGGAGGACTCCCTCGCTGCCCCTGAGCTTAAAGCCGGCCTCAAACCCAAGATTGTAGCCGGTGACTTGCCGGCAGATTTGATGGGCCTGGATATCGGACCTAAAACATTCAAGCGTTTTCGAGAAATCCTGCTCGAAGCCGGCACGATCGTCTGGAACGGACCAGTAGGAGCTTTCGAAACAGCACCATTTGAGACAGGTACCTTTGGGTTGGCACGCGTGATTGCTGAGGCCACTGAAAAGGGCGCGGTTTCGATCATTGGCGGAGGAGACAGTGCCGCGGCGATCGAAAAAGCGGGCGTTTCAGAGTACGTGACACACATCAGCACGGGCGGGGGAGCTTCACTTAAGTTCTTAGAGGGCAAGCGCTTCGATCCGATAGAAGTGTTGGATGATGCCTAGGTGATCGATGAGCGTTCGTAGTCATATCCGCATAGCGCCCTCGGTACTTTCCGCCGATTTCGGACGACTGGCCGAAGAGATCGCGACGGTAGAAGCCGGCGGGGCTGATCTGCTGCATCTCGATGTGATGGATGGGCATTTTGTCCCCAACCTCTCAATTGGTGTGCCGGTGGTCGCCGGGATCGCCAAGCACACTAACCTCTTTTTAGACACGCACTTAATGATTACCGATCCCGAGCGTTATGCTCCGGCCTTCGTTGAGGCCGGATCGCATGGAATTACTTTCCATATCGAAACAGTGGACAATCCCCGGGATATAATGGCGCTTTTACGGGACCTGGGTGTGAAAGTCGGTGTATCCCTGAATCCGAGTACCCCAGCCGAGGCAATCTGGGATATCATTGAGGAAGTGGATTTGGTGCTGGTGATGACGGTCTGGCCGGGTTTTGGTGGCCAGCAGTTCATGCCCGAGTGTCTGCCCAAGATTGCGACACTCGCCAAGCGCCTCAATGATCAGCAATGGCTGCAAGTGGATGGCGGCATCGATGTAAATACCGCGCCACAAGTCGTTGCTGCTGGAGCGAACACCCTGGTAGCGGGTTCAGCCATCTTTGGCCAGCAGGATCCGGCTGCCGAAATAGCGCGAATACGTGCGGCCGCGCAGGCCGCCGGACGCGCATCGGAAGGACACACATGAAGGTTGTCCTGATTCCTTGTGCGTCAACCGAATGGCACGAAGCTGGACGCCTGCTGGGGCGCGTGGAGCTTCACGCCACCTCGGCTGGTGAGGATCGCTGTTGCGAATGGATCGGTGAGCTGCAAACTCTCGGTCTGGCGCAGCTTTTCCACGCGCCGGATGACTTGGCGACCCGGACTGCCAAGTTGCTCGGCCGACAGCTCCTGGTACCGACCAAGGCCATAGATGGTTTGGCGGAAGTGGATGTCGGTCTCTGGGCGGGATTGACGGAAGATCAGTTAAAATCACGCTATGCCTCGGCTCACCGGGAGTTGTGTGAGTCGCCATTGAATGTCAGCCCTCCGGGGGGTGAAAGCCTGGGCGCGGCTGACCTGCGTTTGAAGGCGTTCCTGAAAAAGCAGACGAAGCGTGGGGACAACGGCCCGGTTGGACTGGTGTTGCGGCCGGTCTCGTTCGCGATGGCTCGCTGCATGCTGGAGGGACGCGAATCAAAAGCCGTCTGGGAAACCGCCCAGCACATGGAACATCCCGTCGTCATCGATTTAGACCAGCAGGCGGTGCGCACGGAGCATTAAACCCAGCGTTCACAGGAGTGAGCATGCCCGAGAATACGATTCAGCCCCGCCGGAATGTCGATGTGCCGGAGGGTCTCTGGACCAGATGCACGCAATGCGGCGCGATGATTTATCGCCGTATTCTCGAGGAACAGCTCCACGTCTGTCCCGAGTGTGACCATCACTACCGCATTGATGCTCGCACGCGCATTCAACAATTAAATGATCCAGGCACCTTTGAGGAATTCCTGGCGGATTTGGAATCCACCGATCCGCTGAAGTTCACGGATCGCATGAGTTACAAACGCCGGCTGGCGGCTGTCAAGAAGCAGACCGGCGAGTCAGAGGCGATCGTCGTCGGCAAGGGCTTCATCAAGGGCCGCTCGGTGATCATGGGCGTGATGAACCCGTTCTTCATCATGGGCTCGATGGGTTCGGTGGTTGGTGAGAAGGTGACTGCCGCCGCCGAACGCGCGGTGGAGGAAGACCTGCCGCTGGTGTTGGTAACCTGTAGTGGTGGGGCCCGTATGATGGAGGGCATGGTCTCGCTGGTCCAGATGGCCAAGACTTCGGCGGGCATTGCCAGGCTTGATGACGCGGGCGGGCTGTACATCGTGGTTATGACGGATCCGACCACTGCCGGCGTGGCGGCCAGTTTTGCTTTCCTGGGTGACGTGACTATCGCCGAGCCGGGCGCGCTGATCGGTTTCGCCGGCCCGCGCGTCATCGCCAATACGATCAAGGCCACGCTGCCGGAAGGTTTTCAGAAAGCGGAATTCATGCTGGAGCACGGCTTCGTGGATCGCATCGTCCATCGGCGCGACCTGCGCAGCGAAATTGCCCGGATTATTGACTACTGCAATAAATAACCAGCGACTGCCAGCTCACTCCACGGATTAATCAGGGAGTCCGACGCAATTGGGCGCGCTTACTAACAATTGGTTCGTTGAGCACCTGCTAGATCCCCTGGGTCTCTTCGGCTTGTTGGCCCAGGCGGTCTTCATGTTCCGCTTTGTTGTACAGTGGTTTGCGTCCGAACGCCGGCGGCGTAGCTACGTGCCAGTCGCGTTCTGGTACATCAGCCTGGTGGGGGCGGCGATGACCTTCGTCTACGCCCTCCTGCGACGCGAGCCGGTCTTCATGCTGGCCCAGTTGCTGGCCGCCGTAATCTACGTCCGGAACCTGGTTTTGATCCATCGGCGACGTGGGAAAATCCGCGAGCGGTTTGGCGAAAAGCCGGGCACGCTTTTGGGTGAGGGCTCGGAAGAGGATACGGCGGACGAAGACGCGGTTACCGCCTCACGCTGAAGCCCACCGCGCCAACGCATCCCACAACGGCCGGCGTTTCTCCCGCTGCAACTCGAAGCCGTGGCGGACCATCTCATCCCGAGCGTCTTCCAGCGACCAGCCGGCGATACGAATGCGATAAGCAGCGCACAGGATTCCCGTGCGATGAAAGCCCTGCTCGCAATGCACGAGAACCGGATGGTTGGCGGGGTCGGACATGATATCCAGGAAGCGCTCGAAAACCTGCGCGGGTGGTACGGCTTTATCGGAGAACGGCATGTGTTCCAGCCGGATGCCCTGGCTGTCACAATATCGCCGTTCCTTATAAAACCAGCGCCCGCGTAATGGGTGCCGCGTGCCGCCACGCGCGCAGACCACTGTTCGCAAGCCGTGTTCGACGCGAATCTGTTCGAGATCGCTCACCCGTGGCTGGCCACAGCGCATCAACACCTGTGGTTCGACAACATGGAAGTGGGTCAGGCCGTCATAGCGGCTACCGACCAGGCCGGTCAGCCATAGCCGCCACTGGTGCGGATCGCGCCACCCCGCGCGCAGACGTGGTTGCCCAGGGCGCGCTGCGCTCATCATTGGTCGTCGACGGTTGTGCCCAGTTTCTCACCCAGGACGATCCGCCGCATGGTGCCGGGCTTGAAAAGATTGAATACCACGATTGGAACGCGGTGCTGCTGGCACACATCGACGGCACTGACGTCCATCACCCGCAGGCGACCGTCGATTACGTGGTTATACGACAGGTGCTCATAAAGTCGAGCATGGGGGTTGAGTTCCGGATCGTCATCATAAACCCCATCGACCTTGGTAGCCTTGAGCAGCAATTCCGCCCCCAGCTCGGCGGAACGTAAAGCCGCACATGAATCAGTGGTCACATGTGGATTCCCCGTACCCCCAGCCAGGATGACGATGCGGCCCTTTTCCAGGTGGCGGATAGCTCGCCGGCGTATAAATGACTCGCAGACCCGCGCGATCGAGAGGGCACTCTGCACCCGGGTGACCTGTCCCAGGCGTTCCAGCCCTTCCTGAAGGGCCAGAGCGTTCAGGACCGTGCCGAGCATGCCCATATAGTCCGCCGTGGCGATGTGAATACCAAGTTCCTCGGCAAAGCGTGAGCCGCGCAGCACATTTCCGCCACCTACCACGATGGCGACCTGGATCCCAAGTTTGGCCACGTCGTCGATCTCGCCGCAGATACGGTCCAGCGGTTCGCGATGAATGCCAAATTTGCCGGGCGGACAGAGGGCTTCACCGCTGAGTTTCAGGAGCACGCGTTTGTAATGGGGTGTTGGCTCGGTCATGTTTTACATACTCGTAATAGTGGTCATATATCGCGGGCGATGATAGTCGCGGACGGGAAATGTGGCCAGAGGGTCCCGAGAAGTGACACGAGCTTAATACTAGTTTGCTCCGATTTGGCTTTCCAGTTGTGGAGCAATGGGTGGGTTGCGATTAAACTGTCGCCGTGGGAGCGAAGAATAAAAAATCTGATACGCCCGGACGGACGTACCGTGACGCCGGCGTGGATCTGGATGCCGCCGATCAGCTTATCGATCTCATCGGGCCGGCGATCCGGCGGACGTATGGACCACGCGTCCTGGATAGCCATGGTGCCTTCGCGGGGCTCTTCCGGTTGGATTACGGCGAAAAACTGCTGGCACGTAACTACAAGGAACCCGTGTTGGTCGCGTGCACCGACGGAGTGGGCAGTAAGGTGCTGGTGGCCCTGGGAGCCCGACGACTGGACACGATCGGCATCGACCTGGTCGCCATGAACGTCAACGACCTGATCTGCTGCGGAGCCGAGCCGCTATTCTTCCTGGACTATGTGGCCGTCCACAAGCTGCGGCCGCCGGTCGTGGCCGAGATCGTGAGTGGTATTGCCCACGGCTGCGAAGAGGCCGGGTGTGCACTGCTGGGTGGCGAGACCGCGGAAATGCCGGATCTTTATCGCCGGAAGCATTTTGACCTGGCGGGTTTCGCGGTCGGTGTCGTCGAACATAAGCGCATGATCACACCCGCGCACGTCCAGCCAGGTGATCAACTGATCGGAATCGCTTCCAGCGGGCTGCATTCGAATGGTTACGCGCTTGCCCGCAAGCTGCTGCTCAAGGAAGCCCGCATGAAGCCCCGCGATCACGTGCGCACCCTGGGCGAATCGCTGGGCGACGCGCTGCTGCGACCCACACGGATATACGTCCGCCCGATCTTGACCGTGCTACACCGGTATCGACATAAGTTCATGGTTACGGCTTTGGCACACATCACCGGCGGGGGGTTGCCGGGTAACCTGCCGCGCGTCCTGCCGGATGATTGTGACGCCGTGATCAGGCGCGGATCCTGGCCGGTGCCGCCGATCTTCGGGCTGTTGGAGCACCATGGCGTCGATGAAGATGAGATGTACCGGGTTTTCAACATGGGGGTGGGTTTTGTGCTGGTGGTACGGTCACAGTCCGTGCGGCCGGTGTTGCGGACGCTGGAACGTGCGGGGGAGAGTGCCTATGTGATTGGTCGTGTGCGGCGCGGGCGGGGCCGAGTGGAGATCCGTTAGTATGCCATTGAACTTAGTGAAGTGGATCACAATCACCCGGATAGCCACTGTGCTGGGATTGCTGATCCTGACGGGTTGTGCGGCCAGACCCAGGCACGAGCCGGTAGCGTACCAATTGGAGCCTTGGACCGAGGGGCCCTCAGGAGCCCAGAAGCTCACCACGCCGCACTATATCGTCTACACCTCGGTTAAGGATCCGGTCCTGGTGGAGGCCTTTCCCGGCCTGATCGAACGCGCGTACGAGTATTACCGCGCGCTGGTGCCGTCGAGCCGTGAGCCGGACGACCGTATGAAAGTCTATCTCTTCGCCAAGCGGGGCGAGTGGGTATATTTCACCAAACGCTTTACCGGCAATCGCGCCAACACATTCCTGAAGATCCGGGGCGGGGGCTATTCGGAACGCGGCGTATCGGTCATGCAATACGTGGCCCACCAGGTTACCTTCCCGCTCTTGGCGCACGAGGGTTTTCACCAGTACCTGCATCATTGCGTGCATCCGGCGGTGCCGGCCTGGCTTAACGAGGGCCTGGCCGTGGTCTGCGAGGGGCAGCGCTGGACGACCAGCGGCCTGGAGGAATTTGATCCGTGGTACAATCCAGCCCGCCGCAACCTACTGGCTGAGTCACTACTTAAAAGCCGACTGTTTTCCTTGCAGGAATTGCTCGACACGCATGCCGGCCGCGTGATTCATGAGACCAGTGCCCGCGTCGGGACCTACTATGCCCAGGTCTGGGTGCTGATCCTGTTTCTGCGCGAGGGTTTAGACGGCAAATATGCTGAAGGTTATCAGCAAATGGTGAACGCCCTGGCCGCCCCCGACCTGGAGCAGCGTTTGCGCGCTGAAAGTGTCTGGGTGACGGGAAAGCCACTGAGCCGGGGTGCAGCGCTGTTTCGCGGCTTCATCTCGGATGACCTGGAGACCTGCGAGCGCGAATATATGAATTTCCTGCGCGAGAAAATACTAAACGCGCATTAATGATAACAGGCAGGAGAAGATTCATGGCCGAGACGATTCAATTCGACGATTTCCTGAAGCTCGAAATACGGGTGGCTACCGTGCTGAAGTGCGAAGCACACTCAAACGCCGACAAGCTGTTGATCTTGCAGGTTGATCTGGGAAGCGAGCAGCGGCAGATCGTGGCCGGCTTACGCGGATACTATGAGCCCGAGGATCTGCCCGGCAAGCAGATCGTCGTGGTGACCAACCTGGCGGCGCGCATGATGCGCGGGCAGGAGAGCCAGGGTATGTTGCTGGCCGGAATCAGTCCCGATCGCGCACAAGTCGTCGTCCTGACCCCTGATAAAGCATTGCCCGCCGGATCAACGGTGTCCTGATCATGCCAAGTGGTTCGAGTGATTCGGCGCTGCTGATCGAGGACATTGGTCAGCTTTACATAGTCCCACCCGGTCCCCTGGCGGGAGACGCGCTGCGCGGCGTTTCCGTCATTGAGCGGGCCGCTTTATTGATCGAACACGGACGCATCGCCTGGTTCGGCCCCCAGACTGACATGCCGGAAAACACTACTGCCTTGCGGCTATCAGCCGGCGACGGGTGCCTGATCCCGGGTTTGATCGATCCACACACCCATATCCCCTTCGTGGGGAACCGTAGCGGCGAGTTCGTCCGGCGTCTGGCGGGTGAGTCGTACTTGTCCATCATGGAGTCCGGCGGCGGGATCAGAGTGACTACTGCGGCGGTTCGGCAAGCCAGCCAGCAGCAACTGGTCGAAGAGAACCTGCCCCGGCTGCGGCGGATTCTGGCACTCGGCGTGACGACCATGGAGTGCAAGAGTGGCTATGGCTTGGCACCCGAGCATGAGCTGAAGCAGCTACGGGCGATTCAGGAATTGGATCGATGCCAACCGATCGACCTGGTGCCGACCTACCTGGGGGCGCACGCGCTGCCCGCGGAATATGACGGACGCAGTGATGAATTCATCGATCTGATCGGCTCCGAGGAGTTGCTGACACAGATTGCCACGGAACGTCTGGCACGGTTTTGCGATGTCTTCTGTGATCGGGGTGCGTTTACGGTTGAGCAGGCCCGCCGTGTCCTGAAGCGGGCGGTGAGGGCGGGTTTGCGCCCGAAGATCCACGCGGATGAACTGGCACAAATTGGCGCCACGCAACTGGCCGGCGAAATCGTCGCCATCTCGGCCGACCATCTGGAACACATTGATGACGCCGGCATTGCCGCCATGCGGGAAGCGGGTGCGGTCGCGGTGGTGCTTCCGGGCACCTCCTTCTTCCTGGGTATCGAACACTGCAATGCGCGGCGCCTGATTGAATCCGGATTACCAGTGGCGCTCTCCACCGACTACAACCCCGGCTCATCAATGATTGAATCCCTGCCGTTGATCATGAACATTGCCGCCTGCCAGTTGCGGATGACGCCCAGCGAGATCCTGGTAGCCTGTACGGCTAACGCGGCGGCGGCCATCGGCGAGCAGCATCGCCGGGGTGCCCTGGCGCCGGGTTACGAGGCGGATCTGGTCATACTGGACGTACCCTCACTAGATGAATGGTTCTACACCCCTGGCCGCCCGCGCGTACGGCACGTCATCAAGCGTGGCGAAGTGGTTTATAGCGCTTAGAGCGGGGACAGTTTTAATCCGTGGAGAGTGGGGGGGGGACCGCCAACGAGCATCGTCAGGTTGGGGCGTCGAACGACTCCATTCTTACCCAGGCCGAAGACTGGTCGCGGCAGGCAACGCCAGCGCTGACCACCCCGGCAATGCACTACCCGTGGGTGAGGGTGAAATAGGCATTCAGCGGTGATCTCGTGTGGCGTGATAGAAAGTAAGAAGACAGAAGCCATCGAAAGCTCAAAGCCGTCGGCCGTGTCAATCACCAGTTCGTCCGGTCGGCCGGGTTTCCACCAACCGCGGTGCGGCAGATACAAAGCGGAACGGAGTAGCGCCAGCAGCGGGGAAGCATGTCCAACCACGACCGCGGCGCGTTCGCTCCCTTTCAGCCACCGCACCAGCCAGCGCGTACTGCGCTGGCTAACGGTGAACAGATTCTCAGTGCGGTGCCATTCCTTGAGATCACTGTCGATCGCTAATGGTATATTTAGCCCACGCCGGATCACCTCCGCCGTTTGCACCGTACGCGCCAAGGGTGACGTATGGATGCGTGCGACGGGGAAACGCTTCAGAACTTCCGTGGCTTGACGGGCCTGCTCCTGGCCCACGGTCGAGAGCGGTGGGCCAGGCAGTTCATCCGCCGGGACCTTGAACCGGTAGTCCGGCAAGCCATGGCGGACCAGCAATAGTTGGCGTGAGACGCTCATACCAGGATCCTGCAATGAATGATATATATTTAATCGGCCTGGAGTCGCTGCCGGTTCAGCCATCACCTTTATCTTCATCAGTCGGGGGCGCCGGCAGCATACGGACTCCCGGCAGCATTCGAATGCGCACCTCTTCAACTAGCCGCTCGGAATTGTCACGTAGTTCGACTGGTGACAAACGCCCGCTATTGATTTCTTCCGCCGTCTGCCTCAAACCATGGGCCATGCTGTTCCAGGCGGCGGCCAGCTTTGGATAGTCTCCCGGACCGGGATCATACTTCCATTCGCCGTCAATCAAACGCAACTCGGTCTGCCGCGCCGGCAGTTTCCCGTCAACTATAAAAAAGACGGTGGCGGTCTCGCTGGTGATGACATAGTCCAGTAACTCGACATATTTGCTGAATATATCGAGGTGATAAGCTCGATAACTCTGATCAACCATTTCCGCGAGACCCAGCCCGACACGCTCGCGGATGATATTGCAGAGTTGATGGTTGGCATCCAGGAAATCATCCATGGCCACTAAGGTAGTGAGTACATCCGCGACCCGCTCCGGAACGATCATGGGCTTCATTTCGTTATAAGCTCGTGAGCCATGGGCCGCGATCAGCTTATTAACCGTATCGAGCGGAGTCGCGCCTTGGCTGTCCGCCGGCTGGCTGCTGGGTGAGCGCGAGCAACTGTTACAAATGATCAGGAATCCGAACAAGAGCGCGGCGAACCAGGTCATCCGGCGTCGCCCCGAGGATAGCGGCAGTAATTCGGTTGGCATGCAGGCTACTTTTTGGCGCTCGGATCCAGTTTCATGGCGGCGGCCGGGTTTAACCGGCAGAGATGGCCGAAAACCTCGTTAGCGCGCTGGACATCCTCTGGAGTCGGCTTGGGCTTGGCTTTTCGCAGGGCCTCGAACAGATGACCGAGCGCTTCGGCCGCCAAGCCAGGCTCCCACTCTTCGAGTTGATAACGCTCAATCTGTTGCTCTAACTGCTCAAGTAAGGGGATAGCCAGGCTTAGACGGTTCATATCGAGGAACAGACGCGCCAGAGCCAATTGGGCGCGGAAGCGCTGGCGGCGCTCGCCCGATGAGTCGATGGCTTCGGTCATGCGTGTGACTGCTTCCGCGTGTTTGGAGGAAGTCAGGAGCTTGCGGGCTTCGTTGATCGCGGCGCCCAAGGCATCGCCGGCCCCGTCACCCCCGCCGCCGCCCCCACCACCAAATTCCGCGCTCACCTGTTCGAGCCAGGCTTTGGTGGCTCCATCCGCGAAGGGCGTGCGATCCTTGAAGTTCAGATCGAAGAGTTCCGGCAGGCGTTTGTGCAGGGCCACGGTATCGAGCACGACGGCACTATGCGCGGTGGCATAGGCCGGGCCGAGACCGTCCAGGGCGGTGGCGACAAAGCGTTGCAGGTCCAGCCAGAGGGGGGTAACCACGAATTGCCCTTCGGCTTCATTCAGCAAGTCGGGCCAGTTGCCATCCGTGGCCAGTTTTTCAAAAAACTGCCGCCGTTGCGGTGGCACGGGCGGTAGTAAACCATCCTTGGGCACGGCGCCCAGCCCGCCGAAGTGCACGGATCGAATCAGGCGGTAGGCGCGCGCATCCTTGTTGTCCTGGGCCAGAAGATATTTGGCAATTCGCACCACGGCCTGTGTGGCTTGCGTGGCAGTCGCAAACGATTCCGGCACCGCTACGGCGCCAGCCGCGGGAGCGGCCGTGGGCGCGCCGGCGGCGGGAGCGGCTCCAGCTTCGCCCGGAGCCGCTACGGCGGGAGATTCCCCCGGGGGTGGTGCGATCGGACCCACCTTGGTCTTAAGTGCTTGGAAGGCACGATTCAGCGGTGCCAGATTGGGCGAGTCAGGGAGTTCCTTGAAGACCTCGTCGACGGTTTGTAGTAGAGTTCCCGTTCGCTCCGCACACTTATGTACAGCTTCAGTATCGTTCGGGCCTGGTGGCTTCTTGCACTGGCCACCCTTGAGTTCAGCCTCCGCCACGATGCGATCGGCCATGAACTGCACGGCGTTGTAGCGCCCGTGGGGCGGCTTGACCTTCGGGAAGCAATTTTCCCAGAAGTTCTTTAGAAACTCGCAGTAAGATTCCAGGCCCGCGGCCAGGCCCGCGTAGCCATGATGCTCGAAGAGACCCACGGTCAGGTAGGTCATTACCAGCAGATCTTTCGATTTGCTCTTGAGGATATTCGTCGCCAGGTCGACCACGCGGGCCCAGTCGACTTCCTCGCCGGTGAGCGAGCCGATGCGGTCGAGTTGGGCCTGGAGTTCTTCAAAGGAGTCGTCGTAGCGACAGGGGTCACCCACTGGGCGGTCAGGGCTGATTGGGTCGCGCCCGATCGCCACGATCTCTTCGTGCCGTGCCATTGCCATGTGAATCACCTCACCCGAACTGGTGCCGATCACGGAGCCGACAAGCCACACGATAGGCTATCAGCGGCCGAGGGGCAACCGGCTCAGCTTTCATCTTCGTCGACGAATAGCTCTGGCGAACGCCGCTCGCGGGCTTCGACGCGGACGCGCTCTTCCTGCCGATCGGCCCGCCGGCCGAGGTAGAAGCGTACGGTCATGTTGGCGACTAGCCCAATGCCCATGCCCCACAGGCCGAACTGGAAGATCAGGCGGCTTACCACGCCGGCGCAGACGGCGGCGAGCACGGCCGCGGCGAACCAACTGAACACTACCCAGATCGTGCGAGCCAGCTTCAAATCCGCGTCGCCACGCTGCAGGATGCGATCAGCCATGCCGGTGGCGATTACCGCTGCGAACGCGACATAGGTTGTGGAGACCGGCAGTCCAAAGCCGGAAGCCGTGGCGATTACGCTGGCCGAGACCGACAGGATCACCGCGGCGCGCAGCACGTCGTAGTGCATGCGTTTGCCCGTGCTATCGGTCGTGGCCGGCGGGGCCAGCGCCGGCTGGCGCCTGCGGAAGCGGAGCATGAATCGCGCCAGCCGGAGGCACCAGCGCGGGGCATACAGGCGGATGTTGTGTGACATGCTGCCGGTGTGTACCGCCGCGCTGGTTACGCGCCGCGCGTTGCGCGTCAACATGCCAGCCACCATCAACACGCCGCAGCCGAGCAGCATCCACGTGGGAATGTTGATCTCGCTCGCGACGGCCACCGACTGGTCGCTGTGGCGTATGAGGTGCAGGGCCGACAATCCGGGGGAAGCACAATTGGCCAGATCGTTCTGGCCGAACGCAAAGGCCATGGCCAGCATTCCAATGATGGCCAGGACGGAAAATAGGTGTCGGGCAACACGCTTTCTAAACATCACTAACAATAAGTGGATGATGATCGCGAAGGCACCCCATAAGAACAGTATGCTCACTGCCGGACCGTAGGCTTGCACGACTTCCTGATTGAGCGTTTTCACGAAGCCGACGTGCTTCAGGCCCTTGACGAGCATGAAGTATGTCAAACCCGCCAGCATGCCGCCCGCCACCCAGCCGCCATGAGCCAGCAGCGTGGCCAAGTGTGTCGTCCGATCGCGTATCGCGCCACGCACCGCGCGTTGCACGAAGAAGGCCACGACACCACTGATAAAAATCGAGGCCACAATGGCAAAAACGACCTGGCGGGCCTTGTCCCAGTGGACGATCTCCGATCCAGCCAGCGCGAATGAGGCCCCCAGCAATTCGAAGACCAGACACGCCGTCGTGCTGAGCGGCATGCCGAAGGCCGAGTAGCCGTACAGCAGGACCGTGTCCACAATATAGACCGCGATGTAGACACACAGCGCGTTGCGCAGCGTCAGCATACCCGGATCAAATATGCCCTTGCGCGCCGTCTCCATCACCGGGCTGGACAAGGCCGCTCCCAGGATCACGCCCATCGCCGCGATCATCACCGCCTTCCGCGCGGTCAATACACGGGCCCCGAAGACGGCATTGATCAAATTGGCGGCGTCGTTGCGGCCCACCTCCACGGTGTCCCACAGCAACATTACCAGCGCGATTACCGCCGCGCATGACAGAAACGGACTCAGATTCAGCCAGTCGACTTCGGCGATCAGCGGTGGCGGCATAGCTCTCTTATGAGGCGTAGAGGTCGTGCTCTAATTAGTCCCGGATCTACCTGCTTAACATCCGCCGCAGGCGATCCGCCGTCTTGTCGGCATGATTTGCCAGATTCCCCAATTCCTGAAAGACGCCGGACCAGAGGAAAATGTCCGTGGCCTTCATCTCGTCATCCAGAGCGAACAGGTTTTGTGCCAAGCAGTATTGCAGCTTGTCGGCTTCCCATTCGGACCGTTCGGCGTTGGCCAGCAGTTCCAGTATCCGTTCCGTCCGCCGGCGGCCAAAATCGTTCTCCGTGAGGTCTTTCAGGTGATCGCTGGCCTTGTACAGCTCTTCACACGTTACCAGCACCTGCTTCACGAAGGCCCGCACTTCGTCCGCCAGCGATTCCGGCAGGATTAACCGCTTGATCGTCAGCATGACGGCGATGTCCTCGACCGAATCGGCGATGGCATCCTGGAGCTTCAGATAAGCCAACAGATCGCCGCGGAAGACGGGTAACGCGAACGACTTAGGTATCCGCTGACGGATCTTGTCCTTGATCAGATCAGCCTCGTGCTCGACCTTGAAGACCTGCTCGGTCAGTCTACGCAGCGCATCGTGGTCCCCACTCAGCATACAAGCAAACATGGGGCTCACCAGGGCCACACACTCCTTGACCTTGGTCATGTGCTCATTCAAGGGCTCGAATGGATGCGTTTCAAAACGATTGTAGATGCTCAAGACAAGTTCTCCGTTTGGTAACGCTGGGCTCTCCCATCGCCGACTGACCGAGGTTCGGCGGCGAGCTGGTCCCAGTAGCAATGTACTTCCGGATGCCAGTGGTGGTCAGTGTAGCGAGAGACCAGTCCGGTCGCTATCCCAGCCCAGGTCGGATACATTTTCGCATCCGGACTGCTCTTCGGTTCCACCAGCCAAAATCCCACCAGCGCGTTAATCTTACAACAATCCACCGACTGGGCATCGGGCTTGGCAGTTGGTGGCCGGAACCTGTCGCCAACTCCACGAACTATATTAACCCAGTTTGCCGCCGACCACTATGATCACCTTGGACCATGTCATTATCCGGTATTACTCATACCCGCGTAACTCCCATATATTTGCCGGTCTGCCACCGGCTGATTGGCAAACAGGCCTGCCAGCCTGTGGTTGATTACGCCTGGTTACTACCCCATAATCTGACTTTGTGCGGCGGGTGTCGCCGATCCCGTCACGAATCCAGAGGGTCACATGTCTGAGACGAACATCGCGATAGTCGCTGTGGCGTTCGGGGTTTACACATTGGCGATTGTGGCGGTCGGATTGTATTCGGCACGCTACGCGCGCAGGAGCGACGAAGACTACTTCCTGGCAGGCCGCTCACTGGGGGGCTGGATCGCGGCCTTGTCAGCGTCGGCTTCAAGTGAATCCGGTTGGGTTACACTCGGCTTGGTGGGTATAGGCTTCTCCCTGGGAGTACAGGGATATTGGGTCATTCCGGGCTGTCTGTTGGGGTATCTCTTCAACTGGTTCGTTCTGGCGGGGCGCATGAACGACCAGGCCCGGCGTTTCGGGGCCGTGACCCTGCCCGATTACTTCGCCTTTCGCTTCAAAGAGCGAATCCCGCTGATCCGGATATTGTCAGTAGTGGTAATCCTGGCCGCCATGATGGCTTACGTGGCCGCTCAGATGGCGGCCGCCGGCAAGACGTTTGAGGTGCTGTTCAAAGCCAGCGAAACACAAGACATCGCCGCGGTCGTGGAAGATGCTCCAGCCAGCATGCCGGCCGATCCGCCTACGTCAGCCACGGTGGAGGATGCTTCAGCCAGCATGCCTACCGACCAAACTACTTCAGCCGCCGTGGAGGACGAATCGGAGGGCGTGACCTGGCATTACACTCTGGGGGTGTTGCTCGGTGCGGTAATCGTGCTGATCTACACAGTTACAGGTGGGTTTCGCGCGGTGTGCTGGACGGATTTCCTCCAGGCCCTGCTGATGGTCGGGGCCCTGGTACTATTCCCGGTGTATCTGCTGTACACGCACGGCGGTTACAGTTACCTCACAAGTACACTCGAGAGCGTATCCGATGCCGCCGAGGGACTGCCCGCCGGCTATCTGCTGGATCCCTGGGCCGGATTGGCTGGTTGGGCTTTGATCGGATTCCTCTTCGGCAGCCACGCCCTGGGGATCAACTTCGGCTATCCCGGCATGCCGCATGTTCTGGCGCGTTTCATGGCGCTCAGGGATCGCCGCGAAACCCGCCTGGCCGGCGTGGTGGCCTTTATCTGGGGGCTGTGTGTGTACTGGGGCGCGGTTACAGTCGGCTTGTTCGCGCGCGCGGTTTCAGAATCCGAGCAGGGAGCCGGCTGGACAGCTCTGCTCCAGACCGACAAGGAAATCGGCCTGGTTGTCTGCTCGATCTATCTCCTGCCGGGCTTGCTTTCGGGTGTCGTGGTCGCGGCCGTGCTGGCCGCGATCTGTTCGACCGCCGACAGTCAGCTCGTGGTTGCGGCCAGTTCGGCGGCATATGACCTGTACGGGCGGGTTTTCAAACGCACCAGCAAAACCGGCAGCATGGTGGTGAACCGGCTGGTTGTATTAGGCTTGGGGATCGGGGCGGTATTGCTCGTCTTTGAGTCTCGGGTCAATGTTTATGGCTTCGTTCTGAAATATGGCTGGGCAATGCTGGGGGCGGCTTTCGGACCGCAGGTGATACTGGCGATTTTATGGCGCCGGGCCACCTACGCCGGCTGTCTGGCGGGCATGTTGGTCGGCTTCGTCGGCACGATCTTCTGGGGCGAGTGGTACCAGGCACGGAATGGAGTCGAGATTTACAACCTGCCCCTGGCCTTTATGGTAGCCCTGGTTGTGAACATCGTGGTCAGCCTGGCATGGCCGGGATCAAAAAGCGCAACCGTAGAGCCAGCGGAAGTGGATTAGCCCTTCATATCCAGACAAGTAGGGTGGGCACCGCCCACCAAAACTAACTCAACAACGTCTGCGGCCACGCAAAATTGGAAAATATCCCGCCCGTGTGCAGGAAGATCACCGGTCTCCGCTGCCCCAAACGACCCGCGCGGATTTCGTCGAGCAGGGCACAAAAAGCTTTGCCGGTATATACCGGATCGAGCATGATCCCTTCGACGCGTGCCAGCAGGCGGATCGCTTCCAGTTCGCTTTCATACGGTATTGCATAACCCGCGCCCACGTAACCATCCAGCAGATGCAGCTCGCCGAACTTACATTCCCCGAGTGCTTCATATTGCGCACTGGTCGCTGTGTAAAGTGTGCGTATGGCCTGCTGGTGATAAGCCACATCATCGCTGACCGGCACGGCGAGCAATCGCAGTTCGTCCAGTTTGTGTAATGCCTGGCCCAGCAGGGCTCCGGTATAGGTTCCACCTGAGGATAACGGCAGCACCAGGTCGCACTCGTCGATATTCGCCACGGCCATTTGTTCCGCCAATTCCGCCATGGCGCGAATATACCCCCAACAACCTAATGGCTCGGAAGATCCGGCTGGGGTGTAACGCGGCCGGCGACCGGCGGTTTTCAGTTCCGCCAGTACCTCTTGCACAATCTCGTCATGTCGCGCGCGGAATTCGTCCACTTGATACGAGCGATACTCAGCGCCAAACAGCGTATCCAGCAGTTGATTGCCCTGTGGTTCGCCTGAAGGGTGTGGGCGATAAAGGAGCATGACATGCAGACCCAGTTTGGCGCAAGCCGCCGCCGTGGCCCGGCAATGGTTCGATTGTGCGGTACCCTCCGTGACGATCGTATCCACTTCGTCGGCCAACGCCGCCGCCAGGACGTATTCCAGCTTGCGCACCTTGTTGCCCGATAGTTCCAGGCCGGTCAGGTCGTCGCGCTTCATCCAGATTTGCGCGCCATCCAGCTCCTGCCCCAACCGCTCAAGCCTGATCAGCGGCGTGGGCAGGTTGGCAAGCGCTACGCGTTGGGGTTCGCCAGCTATCATGAAAATGCTCCCACGTTGCCACGTATGGGGTGTCTATAGTCTCGCCGACAATTGATTGATTATGTCTTATCGTTAGCGGCTTCGCAAAAGCCGCGTGTCAGAACCGGGGGTGATTGTTAAGATATGGTCACCTTTCTGGTCCTGTCGAGCTGGTTCGGAGATCGGGCATGAAATTCATTTATCAGAGCACTGGAATCTTTCGTGTTAGCCTGGTGTTGGTGGCTATCACCGTGGTGGCGGGCTGTACGTCTCCCGCCGGCCGGACGAATCTTGAACTGACCGTGCGCGACGCTATCGAAAACTATCGCGTTGATCGGTCGGAACGCTTGACGCCGGATGGCCAGGCTGCCTCACAAATGAACTGGGTAGCCACGGCGTGGTCCGAGGCGCACGCTGATACCGACGATTTGCCGGAAGCTTTGCTGACGTTTGGTGTGTTGGCGCCTTTCGATGACGTGGCCGAATCCCGGCCGACGGCCGCCGACACCAAGACACCGGAGGGCTACTGGCGGCGGAACATCTGGCACCAGATGGGCTATGAGGCCAAGGATTTCGGCACGCGTGGCTTCTGGCGCGGCTTCAAAACTTCTTATTGGGATGTTGAAAATGCCTTAACCCTGGCCGCGACCATGGGTGCCAGCGTCGCCATTCGCGAGGGCGGCGTCGATGATGCCATCCGGCGACGCGTTCGCGGCCATCGGCAACTGGGTGAGTTCGACGAATCGATCCAGTTGCTGGGCAATCCCGCCACCCATTTCGCCGGTGCCGGCGTGCTCTGGCTGACCAGTGCGTTAATGGAAGACGAGAAGCAACATGAGGTGGCCAAAAAGCTGACGCAGGCCCTGGCGGTTAACGGTGTTTCCACATTGTTGCTTAAAGGTGCCACCAACACGCGTGGTCCGGACAACGAGCGCCATGCCTGGCCCAGTGGTCATACCTCCAGCGCCTTCACCGTCGCCGGCGTGCTGAACGAATACTATGGTCCCTGGGTAGGAGTGCCCTCGTTGGCGCTGGCCGGCCTGGTTGGTTATCAGCGCATCGACTCCCGCTCACATGATTTCTCCGACGTGGTTTTCGGAGCGGTAATGGGCTACGTCATCGGCTCCTCGATCGCCAATGACGGCAAAGCCGAATTCCCCGAACTCTTCGGCATGCAGGTCGTCCCCTTCGCCGATCCCGAAACCGGCACAACCGGAATCGCCCTGATGAAGAGCTGGTAAGCACCACGTACGGCGAGATGCGGGCGGACCAGCGTTATGTATAAATAGGAGTGTGGCACAGGCATCTTGCCTGTGAATATGCGGGTTATCAAGATCACCAACCAGTCCAGGCGTTCAGCAAAATCTTTGTGCGTCCAATGACCGCTCCTTAACAGTCGCGGCTCTGATTGGGAAACCCACTCACTCGTGCTCGGGGATCGGATGGGGGTATTGCGAGTTCAATCCTCGCTGGCGCTTCGGGCTCTGATCGGGAAACCGACTCACTTGTGCTCGGGATTCGGATTGGTGACATCGCCCTGAAAGGGCGCGGGCGCATGGCCACGGGTGGAGCGCAGCGCAACCCGTGGTAATCGTGCGTCCTATCACACCATTCCGCCCTGAGGGGGGGGAGCGCATGTGTTGCCTCCGCCCATTCAGGGCGGATCGGTGCAAGGAGGCCCGTATTCCAGGGGTTCCGCTGCGCTCTACCCCCGGCTATGCGCCCTGGCTCCGACGGAGCCCAAAAGATGTATGTCTCATACGACCTACTGAGAGGTACGCTGTAGCACGTTGCTGATCTTCGGTCTGTGAAGTGCGGCTCAGCAGGAGCTTCGCCCTCCCTATGACGCCGGTGTCTTTTTGAAGTCGGTTAAGTTCTTCAACAGACCCTTCAGTTCCTCATCAACGTCGGCCTGGGCTACGCCGATATTTATCACGTTATGTCAGGCTTGTTCCGCGCGCTGATGATTATCGGTCTTGCCCGGCTGCTGCTGTTGCCGGCGGTTGCTGGGGCTACGCCGCCGGCTGAGGAGGAGGAGCCAGGGCTCGATTCGGACTCTTGCGCCAGTGTGTTTCAACTCGTTAAGCGGTTCGATTTCGATGAGCGGCCGCTGGGTAACTACAACGACACGCCGATGTACTGGGAGCATTTGTCCGGGCCGGGTTTACCGCGTTATTCCGCTGGCAGCTTTGACGATCAGGACGGCCATGACTCCGCCCCCTCGTTCAGGATGGATTTGCAGGGTGGCAGCATCTGCTACCAGTACAACTACGGCGACATCAGTGTTTTGCCGGACGCCGACTATCTCGTCAGCGGGTATGTTCGACCGGTTGGCCTGGATCATGCGCGGGCCTTCATCCAAGCTTACCTGGTGGATCGTTTCGGCAACCGGATCCCCGACAGTGATCGCCTGAGCGAACTGACCTCCTCACAGGTGCTTACCGATCCGATTACTCCGAAATACGGCTCGCTCGGGGGTGGCATGAATTCCAGCTCGCCGGAGGTGGATTTCGAGGACGAACCCTGGCAACGCCTGGAGATATCGCTCACCGGTGATCATCCCGATGCCCATGGCCTGCGTCTGTGCCTGTGGGTATTGCAGGAGCAGGCCTGGCACTCGCGGGATGAAAATGCAATCGACCCGATCCTGCGCCAGGACGTCCAGGCCCTGGTGTGGTTTGACGATCTGGCGATCTACCGGGTTCCACGCATGCGATTGCGGATCTCGAGCCCGGGCGGCATCGTGTTGCCGGACGAGCCGGCCGAATTCCTGCTGGATATGTACAACTCCACGCAGCAGACGCTCAGGTCTGAACTACAGGTCGTGGATGCATCTGGAAATATCGTACATTGCGAACGTCAGGATGTTCTGGCGCACAACTCCATTCCGAACCGGGCTCCGCTGCCGGCCCTGGATCCAGGCTTATACACCGCCCAGTTACGGCTGCACGGCAACGACGAGAACCTGATGT
The DNA here is from genome assembly GCA_043820985.1 of Planctomycetota bacterium. Taxonomy (GTDB): domain Bacteria; phylum Planctomycetota; class Phycisphaerae; order UBA1845; family Fen-1342; genus JAAYXS01. Next base: position 9,153 of record JBDRDH010000170.1, on the reverse strand, counting down.
ATAAGGCCATCCGTTTTGCGGTCCTGCCCCGGCTGGCGGTTTCCTGCAATCCGGCCATGGATCTTGGTATTGATCTGGGGCCGTGGTGTTCCAGTGAGGTAGCCGACGCCGTCGCCTTGACGGCTGAACTGCGTTGTGGCTCCGCGAAGGTTGGAGTACCGATGATCGGTGCTCTGGATACCGCTCCAAAAATTGAATACTTCGATCAGATTCGTGAATTAGCGACTTCTCTCTCCGGTCAGCGTGTGCATACGACCGGCGTGATGCTTTCCGCCAGTGCCGCGTCAAATATCGAGGCGGGCGAATCAACTTGGGATATGTTGACCTTGGATTCTCATTATGGTGAGCTTATAGGACCATGTCTGGCTCATCTCGGCGGCGTGATCACCCGCTGGCAACTCGGCTATGAGTGCCGAGAAGCTGGCATCAACAGTGGTTGGAATCCTGATGCTCTTCAGGTACTCCGTGCTCACATTTCTCGTTCCGTCACAGTGCCAGAGCTGGCGGTACCGCGCACGGTTTTCAGCCCTGAGACGAATGCCGATCCGGGGGCAGGTGGCCCGGACGCCGTGTCACTGTGGGTGCCGCGGGAGGTTCCGACCCACGAATTGCCGCGTCAGCTTGAGTTCCTGGCAGATATCCAGGATTTCGCGGAGGATGACCAGCAGTCATGGCATCAAGCCGCCAATGAACGCTGGCTGATGCTCGAATCGTCGCGCGCGGGAGTAATTCCTGAACGGCGACTGGCTGACCTGGCGCGGCGGGTGGTGTTGACCAAGACACTGGGGCCGGAGCGCATCTATGTTCCGGCACCTTTTGAATTATCCGCTAATGGTGGTAGCGCGGCGTGGCAGCCGACTGATGAGTTCATCGTGCTGCGTACACTTTTCACGTATTTATCCGGCAAACACGCTATCGCCGCCATGCCGCTGCCCGAACATGATGGTCTGGCAATCTTTTTCCAGGGGATGGATTCGGCTTGTGTGGTGCTGTGGACCTGGCGTGATGAGGCGGTGGCGGAACCCGTCGAACTCTATCTTGGACCGAGGCCAACCGTGACAGATCTCTGGGGTCAATCCAGGGAGATCGAGGTGGTTGACGGTCGTACGCGTATTGCCTTATCCCCAATGCCATTGATTGTTGACGATATCGATGCGCCCCTGGCCTTGTTACAAGCCAGCTTCAGTGTCGAGCCGCACTTTATTCAACTCCATGAGCCGCGGTCACAACCCGTGCTCAGCCTGACCAACACTTACGCGCAGCCGATGACCGGTCTGATTGAGTTCAGGCTGCCGGAGCTCTGGCGTCTGAACCCGGCTCAGGTGAGCTTCGCGCTGGAACCCGGCGAATCTTTGGAGCATCCACTGGCCTTTGAGATGCCACCTTTGACGTTATCCATGCCGCGGCACATTGGCATTCGAGTTAGCCTCAGCATCCCGGTGTCTGAAGTGCTGGAGTTCGATGTCCCCCTGCAGGTGGGTTTGCGGGACATTCGCGTGTGGGTGGAGACACACTGGATGGCGACGGATCTGATTGTGGAACAATCGGTGCGGAATCTGTCCGATCAGTCAGTCGACTTTACTGCCTATTGTCGGGCTCCAGAACGCGCCCGGCTGGAGCGTGCCTTTCTTAATGTCGGTCCGGGACAATTCCAGACCCAAACCTATGTGTATCCCCAAGCACACGATTTGGCGGGTACGGCCCTGCGCCTGGGTATCCGTGAGATAAACGGACCTCGGGCACTGGATCAGTTCGTCGAAATACCCAACTGACAAGAAATAGCATAACATACGGATGTGGAGCGTATCCGGTGGCACGCCGCTCCGGGATCGAGCCCAGGTATGGTACCGACAAGCGTAATTCGTGCCCGCTGGCTTACATAGGTAATGGAAATGGCCGCGACACCACAGCCTGAGTCTTCAGCCACTCCCGGCGACGAGGATTCCACCAAATCCGCCAGTCAACCTCAAAAAATCCCGTCGGTGGCTGTCGTGCGCTATGGCGCTATGAAATGGATCGGCGAATTTACCTGTCAGCCCGGCGTCCTGGGCTGCTACGACGTCGAGGCTGTGATTCAGACCGATCGTGGAATTGAGCTGGGTGAACAAGTACCCCTATGTGGCATGGATCAACCGGTGGGGGTTTCCTGCGAACAGCGTCGCCAGTACGTACAAACCAGTGGACCGGAGTTTTGCCGGCCGCGCGCCGGCCGGGTCCTGCGTAAAGCCACCAGACAGGATATTGATGAGCATCAACGGCTGAACGCCCATGTCCAAAAAGATATCCAGCAGTGTGCCGTGCAGGTGGCGGAGCTTAATCTTGATATGAAAATCATCACCGCCGAGCACCTGCTGGGAGGTGAACGCATCGTCTTTTATTTCCGCTCGGAAGGGCGGGTGGACTTTCGTGAGTTGGTGCGTGAGCTGGCACAACGCTATCGCACCCGGATTGAAATGCGGCAGGTCGGGGCCCGTGACGAAGCGCGCCTGGTGGCCGACTGGGAGGTGTGCGGTCGCGAATGCTGCTGCAAAAACTTCCTCAAGAGGCTGCGGCCCGTAAACATGAAAATGGCCAAGCTGCAGAAGTCCACTCTGGACCCATCAAAGGTCTCGGGCCGCTGTGGCCGGCTACGCTGCTGTCTACGCTACGAACATGAGGGCTATATGGAATTGGTCGAACGCCTGCCCCGCCGTGGCACGCGCGTGGCCTCGGCGCTGGGTGAAGGTACGGTCATCGACCATCAGATCCTGACACAACTGGTCCTGGTTCGGGCCGATGATCAAAACATATTCGCCGTACCTTTCGAGGAAATCACGGCATTCAATGTGCCCAAGCCCGAAGAAAAACCACCTGAGATTACGCCTGAGCCGCCGCCTGCCAAAGAGGAGCCTCCCACGCCAGCAGCGGATAAACGGCGTCGCAAGCCCCGCCGGCGCCGGGAGCGTGACAATACTGTCGATACCAGCACCGAGACACGGAGTCCGACCGAATCCTCCCTAACCGTGGGAGATCCGGCAGCCACCCGGAAGAAGCCGGGGCCGCCAGCTCGCGCGGAGCAGAGTACACCGGCTGAAACGCCTGCTGGTGACAGTGCTCCCGCTCCGGATAAAGCACGCAAACAGCGTCGCCGCCGGCGGAGAAGAAGAAAGCCCGGCAGTGAATCCAAGCCGAGTTCCGGAGAATCATAAGTAACCGACTCTTCGTATCAATACCTGAACATGAAGCCCGATCCACAACAGACACTGTTCCAAGCTATTCGTGCTGATGGGCGCTATGCCCATCAAGCGTATACTTTTCTACAACAGGGCCTGGACTACACCGCGCGCAAGCTCTTTGGCGATCGGCCGCGCGGTGAACCGCGTCATGTGACCGGCCAGGAATTATGCGCGGGTTTGTGTGAGTTGGCCTTACAGCGTTGGGGTCGCCTGGCCGGCGTGGTGCTCAGAAGCTGGAATGTCCATACCACACATGACTTTGGTGAGATGGTTTTCTTCCTCGTCACGCTCGGGGCGATGGGCCAGCAGGATACCGATTGCATAGAGGATTTCGACGACGTCTATGACTTTACCGAGACGTTCGATTCCTATCATATACCCCTGGATGCGGATCAGGACTGATTGAGAATGTCCTCCCACGGATCGCCACGTGCTGTCACTGTCTGAGAACGGTCCGCGCTGGTTACGATTTACCGGCTTGGTGCTGGCGCTCATGCTGTTGTGCTGGAGCCTGGTTAGTCTGCGGGCTGTCGTGACCCCGATTATCGTCGCGCTGATACTGGCCTATATCCTCGATCCACTGGTCGTGTGGTTCCAGCGCCGTGGCTACACGCGTTTTCGCACTATTGTTGTGTTATATGCCGTCGGCATGGCCCTCTTGTTAGTTGGCGTGACTTGCCTGACGAATGAGACTATCGCGCAATGCGTGCGGTGGCGTGGCGCTCTGGCGGACTATCTGAACAACACGCACTCGACTTCCACTCCGGTTCACTGGTGGTCTGATCTCGGCCCACTGCTGGCGTGGCAAGGCATCCGGCTGGCTAATGGTCTGTTAGCGGTATTGCTGGATTTCGTGGGTGGTACCGTGAATGGTTTCACGGTCATTGTCCTGATCCCATTGCTCGCTTTACTGTTACTGTGGCATGGCCACCACCTGGCGCGCAGGATCCACGACCGTCTGCCGGTTCATTGGCGTGAGAGCGTTGGGAGCCTGGCAACGGACATCAACAACGTGACGGCCAATTTCTTCCGTGAGCGCTTGGTTGCAGGCCTGGTGGTCGGTCTGGTTACTGGAATAGGCTGGACATTGGTAGGGGTGCCTTATGGGCTTTTGTTAGGGGCTGGGGTTGGTTTACTCAGCCTGGTGCCTTTCATGTCCTTGCTGGCTTTGCCGCCGACTCTGCTGGTTATGTATTTCGCATCCTCCTGCGCGGGTGATGATTGGAAGCTCCCGGTCATACTAACGCTGGGAGTCTTCCTGGCGGCTCAAGCCCTGGAAGCTTTCGTCCTGTTACCGACTATTACGACACAGACTTCCGGATTGAACTCCGTGACAATAGTGTTGGCGCTCATACTTGGTGTACTCTGGACGGGATGGTTCGGCATGTTGCTCGCTATTCCGATCGCCGGTACTCTGAAAGCCTTGGCCATTCAGTGTATGGGATCGCCTCCCATGCCTGTGAGCAATGAGGCAGTAAAACCGAACGAGACGTCAACGCCATGAGTAGCAAGCACACCAAACCATCCACGCGACCGGTCGCTGAATCACCCGCTCCCTATGGCACCGAATCAGCGCGTTCTCACTGGGCCATGATCTTCTGGATTGTCCTGTACGTGGCCTGGTTGACATTCCTGCTCACATTGGCTGCTATTGAAAGCCGGCACTGATGTCAGCCGGTGATGACGCACTAAACCTGTCCAGCCTGGACGCGGCGATCCCCGTCCAGCTCGAGGCGCAAGTCCTGGCGAACAATCTGGCCGCCCTGGGCGTCGAACAGCCGGACCTGGCCGAGCAGTTGGCCGAGACAAAATTGCCGCCCGCTTGGCGACCGGTCCGTGCGCATGATGGAGTCAACACCTATCGTCTTGAGGCTGCCGCGCAAGCACCTCTCTGGCTGGGTGGCACCGCCGCGCCCCGGACTCGGGCGGCGGGCCTGTTAAAATCCTTCGACATTGGTGAACAAAATCCCTCATTACCATCAATATCAGCGGGGGCTGAGCTGCAATGGCTTTTGAATCACATCTCAGTGTACCGGGCCGTTTATGTTTTTGAATCAGAACTCGTGCGCCTGGCGGCCGTCTTGCGCCTGGTGGATATCTCTGAAGCATGTCGGGCGACCCGCTGCATTCTCGTTCCTCCGGGGCGTGAGATGCCATATCTCCAGGAATTTCTGGGCCGGCACGTCGGGCTACTTCCCCCGGGTAACATTGTGGTGCTACCCGAAGTGCCCAGTGAACGCATCGAGCAAGTGCGTTTGATCTGCCAACCGATTGCCCAACACACCTATACTGGTCGCCAGAGGCGACTCGAACAATTGCAAACTGTCACGGTAGCCAGTAGCCCAGAAGGCAGCGCAACACGTCTGGCGGTTCTGGCTATTACACAGGAGCCGCTCAGTCACACTGTCAGTGTTGCTTTGGAACGGGATGCCCGGCGTCTAGGCTGGGAAGTCAGGCGACAAGCTGTCGCCGGCCCATGTGATATACACCCCCTCAGCCATTGTGCGGCCCTGGCCGAATTCAATCCCAATCTTACTATCTGTGTGGGTCATCAATATTCGCTGGTTCCGTTACCTCTCGGCAGTGACATCTGTGAGTGGTATGGCAGCCCGCGACAGATTCCAAAACCTTTTCCGGAAGACAATATCTGGCGCTTGGCGGCTTCACCCTACATCTGGCGTGAACTGCGAAATGCCGCTCCGAGTAGTGCTCGTATCGCCGCGTGGTACTGGGGTTGTGATGTGTCAGCCCCGCTGGCTGAGCGTGACGATGACAGCCTGGTGGTCTTGGTTGCCGACCTGCCCACCGACGATCCACGCGCGTTTGGGATCGATCAGCCGACGCACGTACAGCTCTGGCAACACGTGCGTCAACAAGCCGCCAGGCTCTGGCAAAGGCCGGCAATATGTCAGACCGAAGCACTTTTGCGCGAGGCCGAGCGAGCTGTTGGGGCGGGGGTGGGGGAGATCGCCCTGCGGCAGCATCTGCTCAATATGCTGGAACGCGTCTTGATACCACGTGTTATCGTGGAAAGAATTGCACAGGAGCTGGCGCGCCGCGCTGGCAACGTGTGTGTGTTTGGTAAAGGTTGGCGGCAGTGGCCCGACAATCCCATCAAGCTATGGCAGGAGAGCGTCTCGGCGGCACTGGTAAAAGGGCCTCCCAAGCCATTGGCAGCGGTTTTTATCAGCCAACCGGATGTTTTACGACCGGAGTTACTCGCGGCCGGCGTCGCCGGCTGGCCATTGATTTTGCACGCCCCGGGTCGGCGCAATCTGCGCGCGGATCTGGGCGACCTGCTGCACAACGAGCAACATTATTTAACATTTGCCGACGGACGCGATCTGGATCAGGTACTGGATACCTGCCAAAAAGATCCAGACCAGGCCCGGCGGCGCGCCAGCCGCGCGCGCGAGTACCTCGGCGAGCAACACTGCCACGCTCGGCGTTTGGAAGAGTTGGTACAACTCGTTCGGCCGCCCACGAAAGCCGACAAGTCATAAACGGAGCGACCTGAGTCCGTCATGATCGGCAAACAGCGAAACAGCATCTTTCTGATATTTCTGGGTGCCTTGAGCATACCAATATCAACGTTGCAGCCTGCGTTTGCCGACGTGCCGGTCGTGACCATCCTGGCGGATTTCGAGGACGATTCGGTCGCGGCACGAATTGGTGAAGTACGCGGCGTGCTGCGCAGCGATTGCACCGTGCAGCGCGACGTGGTGCCGGCGCGTGGACAAGCCAGTCTGGCAATGGAGATCGGCGCGACGGCCTCAAATGTCTCGGCCTGTTGTGATCTGCGATTTCGCGAATCGCCGCGCTTGTCGCAGGCCGACCGCATTGCCGCTTTCTGCTGGCTTAAGAAAGGGGAGTATCAACTCGCCTATCGCATCCGCGATGCGCGTGGCCAATTGTTCGAAACCCGACCGATGACTGTTCAGACACATAATCGTTGGGTGCGCATCGCGGCGGATCTGGCCCCCGCGGAGTTGGTACGCGTCAGCGGCGCCGCGGACCTGGAATGGCCGATCGAAATTCAAGGCTATCGCGTCACTACGGCGCAGCTTGGTCGCCAGAGTATTTATCTCGACGACTTACAGATCGAGCATCGCGTCCCGAACAGCGACGTCATCACGGGGGAGATTGTCTTTGATGAACCCACGCGTATCTATGAGCCCGGCTCCATAATCGGGGCGGCGGTCTGGCTGGAAAATCGATCCCGGGAACAAGCCCTGCGGATATCGGTTGAATTGGCCTGGATGCGGCCGGATGGCGCCGTGCTCAAAACGCAACGCGGTAGCGTTACCCTGCCCGCCAGTGGGCGCGATTTTCGCTCGCGCCAGCCGGTGGACTTTTCGCAACGGATCAGCCAGCCGGGGCTGTATCGTTTGGTGGCCCGCGCGCGTGGCTCTGACTGGAGCCGTCCCAAAGTTATCGAAACCTGCATTGCGGTCACACCCAGCAATCGGTTGATAGCACGTGGGCGGTCCACTTTGTTCGGCGTTCGCAGCGGCTTACTGCGCGAACCACCTGTTGATCAGTGGCTGGAGATTGCCATTGCCCGTGACATCGGAGTACATGTGCTGGCACTCGAAACACCCTGGCGCATGATCGAGCCTTCTGATGGCAGGTTCGACTTTTCCGGCCTCAATCCAGTTATTAATACCCTGGTGGACATGGGTATCGTGCCACTGGTAATACTGCGCGAGGCCCCGGATTTTGTTTCCGTTGCATCCCAGCGTACTGCCCGTTTAACAACCGTGCTGGAGCAATTGGTACGCAATTGTGGTCCCAAGGTGGCACACTTTCAGATCGGCGCCGACGTACTTCCAACTGATGATCTGCCAGCGCTCGACGCGGCCCTGCAAGACATCCTCATGAAAGTGCGGCGGATACGGCCGGAAGTGCGACTCATCTCACCGCCGCTGGCGCTGGACGATCCCTCACGTTACGCGGAACTGGCGGAGTTATTACGCGCGGAAACTGATGTACAGTGGTGTCTGCGAACTACTGGAGATTCCGCCAATGCCTTAGTCAGGTTAGACCGCTTTCGAGAATCCGCGGATCTAACCTGGCAGTCGAAGTATTGGTGGCAGCACGAAGGCTGGTCCTCGGTCGGTCACCAGGAGATGGACGCTGCTCAAGATATTTTGCGTCATTATGTCCAAGCCGCGCTCCAGGGCATCGCCGGCATGATCTGGTGCGATTTGCGCGATTTTGACAATGATCCCGCGCATCCCGAGCGCATGCGTGGTTTGGTACATCGTGATTTCAGCCCCAAGGCTGGATTGTTGGGCTATGCCACCGCCGCCGGACAGCTTACCGGCTTGACCTGCCGTGGGCCGGTGAGTGGCGCGCCCGCGGCCTTCGACTCCGCCCTGTTCATCGGTAGTGATCGTCATGTCGCCGTTTTGATGCCACGTGCTAACCACATACGACCGGCATTACTGGCACCCATACTAGGTGTCGCGGGCGAACTGACCGTGCGTGATTTCGAGCGGCGACAGCGCGCGATACTAACCTCCGACCACGGCACCTTGATCCCGACCATACCCCAGCCCTTGTTCCTCAGCCTCTCCCTGGACAATCCGCAGCCCGAGCCTCAACTAGCCTTCGCCGAACCGTGGATACAAATGCCGGCGTCGGTGTTTCTTTCGGAAAACGCGTCACTGTCGATCGGCCTCAGAATCAACCAACGCGTGCGACGTGGCTCGGTCAGGCTTATTATTCCCGATGATGTTCCACTAACAGCAGAGCCCAAACGCCATAACTTTAAGGCTGATGCTGGTGATACTCAGAGTTTTTCGTTCAAGCTGGGCACTGATTCGCCGGAATTTCAATCAGCCAATCTGATCGCCAGAATCTACCTCGACGGCCGCAAGACCGAGGTGCCCTTTGAAGTGCGCCGGAAATGAGGGGTGAGGATTGAGGATTGAGG
>JBDRDH010000169.1:0-6945 GCA_043820985.1 Planctomycetota bacterium | reverse complement strand
GGTCTCAGCCGTCCCTGACGGGACTCGGAGAGTAGAGGGGACGCCCGTTCCCAGCACGGCGTGCTGGGCTATGATCAACCGTCCCTGACGGGACTGTTATTCCGCGAGATCGTTGTCCATGTGATTGTCATTCCGAAAGGTCGCGCGCGCCTCACGCTTTCAAGCCACGTAACCACGTAGGTCGAATCATCGACTCGGCGCATATCCCCAAACTATAAACTGCTCACGGAGCAGTAGCACCAGGCAAACGCCGTTCAGAACACACTCAGATACTTCTCAGGAAACTGTTCCTTGAACCACTGAATCGCGTCGGCGTCCTTCAGGGGACGTTTGAACCGTTCATCCACGTCCAGTGTCGAAAGAAGGAGTTGGGCGCGCTGTGTCTCGGAGTAGCTGTAGATCAGCGAGCGATATTGGTCAAGCTTCCAAGACCCTCGAGGGATGGGTCCGGTTCGCGACCAGTGATTCGGCAGTCCCCCGAGAATATCGAAGACAATACGAATGAGACTGCTGATGGCGCGCGTATGCAGTTTGTCTTTGTTGGGTTGATTCTTCAGTTGTTCGATTGTGATTTGTAGGAATTCCTTGAGTTCTCGGCGATGCCGGTCGTCAGCATTCCTCAGGTTCAGATCCAGCGCCGTATCGATTCTTCCGAACACTCGCACGAGGTCCTTCCGCCATTGAGTGAAGCCGCGGGTTCTGCTAAATGTGTGCGCCGTGGGGGCACCAAAAAGACGGCCGAAAAGGTACTCCACGGAGTCGTCGAGTTCGACACGTTTCGAATCCTCCATCGCATGGCACTCCTCTGACCCCCAATCGCGCGTTGAGGAATCACTGTCGCAAATCGGCTGCAAAGTAGCGTGGGGTGCGCCCAGGACGCACCTTCTTTCGCCGCATTTGAATGGTGCGTCAAGGGACGCAGCCTGCGAACTGATGTTTTAGCAGTGCCCTACTTGTTGGGTGATGCCTGAACAACGCTCACGGAGCAGTATCACCGGGCTGGGTGGTCGCGAAACGATCCGATGGTCGCGATTCCAGCATCGCTTCGCGCTCGATCTGTTGCCAAATATTGGTCATGAACTTTCGGTCTGCAACAGGCTTTCCGTTAATAACAACCTTCATGCGTAGCTGTGTGAGCATAGGGTCTAGCTCTGTTAGCATGAATGTAACGCCCTCTTCGTGCGAGCCTTGGCCGACTGTTGGCAATGGTAGGAAAAGCAAGAATGTTACGCTTAGACTGCCAACTTTCTTGTTGCGTTTTCCGCTTATTACCCCTGATTCTTTGTCGCTGTGACTGATCGTGAATCCAAGCGAAAAGAGGCCGTTTGCTGCTGCTTTGTACGCTTCATCGTACGGGAGATCCAATTCGCGCGTCTCAAGGGCCTTGATTTCTGCCTGGGTCATCTGGCTGCAGCCGGAAGCCGCGGCGAGAACCGTGCACAGCATCATCGGAAAGATCATGGCGTGGGCATATGATCGCATGCCTCGTCTCCTAGAACTTCGTTTGGCTGATCTTGTAATCGCGGACGGTGTCGTTCTCGTCGAAATAAACGATGAGCATCACGGTCGTTTCGGATCGTTCACTCCCGCCCACCCCCGCGGCGAGCCCACCGGCGCCGAAGCCACTGCTCCCGGCGCCGCCACCCACGCCACCGATGCCGAATGCGGCGCTGGTCTGCCGGCTTGAGACCTTGTCGTAGACCCACATCTCCCCACCGTGTTTACGGGTAATGATGTTCGGCGTGCCGAAGATTTCAACGACTTCGGCCTGCGTCGTGACACCGGGGTGGATGTGCTTCTTGGCGGCCCCCGGAGTAATTGCGCTGGAGCGACTCTGCGAACACCCGGTAGCGACAAGCAGCATCAAAAGTGCGCTGTTTCGAATCATGGTCTGTTCCTCTTGCCTAAAGCCATCCGCACCACCCATGATAGCATGTTCTGCGAACGTTGAAAGAAGACCTGCGTACCATCGGCGGCGCTAGCAGAAGCTGGGATCCAATGGTGTTTGTCAACCGTGCCATCGTGATCCTCCACCGTTGTCACTGGTCCTCAGATAATAACTCTCGGGCTGCACGGTATGCCGCGCATCCTACCCCATCTCAGACGGTCAGTAGCCTGGGCCTCAGTTCGGCTCCACGACTATACTCGCCCCCGTCGTCAATCGGAGCAAGGTGTAGCCGAGGAACGACCCCGAATCTTCGAGCAGGGCAACCTCATCGCCGACGTTCCACGTCTTAGCCTCATTCTCATCCGCATAGGCCGCCCGCCACACGGAACCGTTCGACAGCGAGACTTCCGCGCTGCCGAACTCAACGTCGGTGACTGCGGTAATCGTCGCACTCTCGGCGACGCCGATGTATTCGGCCGACACAGATTCCCATTCGCCGGCCTTCGTGAGGAAGAACGGTTCGCCAAACGAGAACAAGGAGAAATCTGCGGCGTCATGGGCCATAATCGAGTCGGCGACGGCCCATCCGGCAATCTGTCGAAGGTCTGCGCTCTCCGTTACTCTGTACGCGAAGTTGTCGTCAAGCAAGACGATGCCGTCCTTCGCTGGCGCGATTAGGAGGGGAACGCCCTCGCTGGCGTTCTCTTCAATTGAAGTTCCATCTGTACCCACCAACTCGATCGACGCGAAAACGATGTTCTTCGCTGGATTCGAGGTGTCGGTACCGACGTAGAGCAACTGCCCGTCCTCGAGTTCTGCCATGGCCGCTGTGTAGTCGCCGTACTGTCCGGGAGTCGTCGCCAAGATGATGAAATCCCCCGCACTCGTGCGCCCCATGCCGTCAAACCGCGTGCTGTTGTTGCTCTCGTCCCCGGAGAACAGCGCGAGCGACCCGACATCGATCGTGTAGATGAGGTATCCGTAGTCCAAGGGCTCCGTGTAGAAAGCCTGGAAACTCGCGCCTGGAATCTCCAGCCCCACATCGTATGGCTCGGCGCTGCTGGGCAGAGTCACAGAGAAACCGGCGGTCTTAACCTGGACGGGACCGGCTGGCGTCCCCGGGGCCTCGCGTCCCGAGTCCAACGGCTGTTGCGGACAGCCTCCGATGGAAACAGCTACAACCAACCCGATCGTACAAGCAATGGATCTTGACACCGCAACACCACCCTCTCTGCAAGCGAAATGACCTCGCGAAACGCGTTTTCCTCTGTTCAAGATACGCATATGCCCGCGCCGCAACAAGCGTTTTGCGCGCTGCCGATGTCGGGTTGGACGCCGATTCAGACTTGCCAGATCCGATAAATACCACGCCCATCCGCCAGAGATGTGAACTTGCTGCCCGGTGATCCGGTACGGTTGCACAGTACTCCACCTTGCAAGTGGCGTTGTTCTCTAATAGGGCGTAGCGGATGGGCACGACATGTTCCCCTGGATTTCTTACTTAGATTGTGACATGGCGAAGATAGGGCTGTCAATAGGATATAGGCAAGGATCAAGGCGAGTTCGGAGTAGCGAGTGGCGGACTGACCGGCAGGATGCCGGTCCTACAGAGGGCTGACCGGTAGGATACCGGTCCTACCACACATTGACCGGCAAGATGCCGGTGCCACACACTTGACCGGTAGGATACCGGTCCTACCACACATTGACCGGCAGGATGCCGGTCCTACAGAGGGCTGACCAGTAGGATACTGGTCCTACATCTGACCGGTAAAATACCGGTCCAACAAGGGTGGCTAACAAGACTGACCGGTAAAATACCGGTCCCACATGTGTAGACTGCCAATTTCCCAACTACCTACCGTGCCAGAATACGGCAGATGGCGTAACTCGCGGCTACTTGCACACGGGGATCTGTTTCGGTTTCCGCCATGCGCTTGAGGACGCCTAACGCGCGCGGGTCGCGGATCTCGCCTAGGACCAGCGCGGCGTTCGAGCGGACGCGCATGGTTTCCTCTGGATCGTCGGGATTCTTACCGACGAACTCCGTGCTCTTGAGCGCGAGTTGATAACCCGCCGGCGAGCCGAGCCGGGCCAGGCCGCGCGCGGCGACCAGCCGATGTACGAGGTACGTCTCCTCCCGGCTCATGTGATACTCAAACACTTCGGCGGCGACGTCCACACGCAGATCCGCCAGCGCCTGCAAGGCCATCAGTCGCACCAAGGGATCGACCCCCTTGGCCCGGTCGTACAACCACCAGACCGCCCGATCGTCACCCAGCCGGCCCAGAGCGGCGTGCACCTCGACCTGCACGCGGTCGGAGTCCTCATTGGCTTTTATCCGCAGCGCGGACCGCAGGTGTTTGGCAGCCTGCGGTTCACCCAGCAGACCGATCAGATGCGCCGCCTCGGCGCGCGCCCCTTCATCGGGATTGTCTTTCAGCGTATTCACCAGCAACCGTGCCGCCCCGGTGGTCTTGGTGCGATACAGGGCGTACGCGGCGCCCAGGCGCACCATCTGGTTGGGGTCGCTGAGATACTGTTTTAGCGCGGATCCCGATTGTTTATCACGCAGGGTTCCCAGAGCCACCAATGACGCGAATCTCACCAGTGGATATTCAGAGCGCAGCGCCGCCCGGATGTGCGGGCGACCTTCATCCGGCGCCACCTTTACCAACGCTTCAATCGCGTTACTGGCCACCACCGGGTCGCTATTTTGCGCAGCTCGCAACAACAGATCAGTAGCTCGGCGTTCGAGTTCCACATCCTGCACGGCGCTGGGTGCCGCCGTGCGGCCCTGGCAGCCGCTCAGCAGGGCTACCGAGGCAACCAGTACCAGCCCCACGCCAACCGACAAATGGCGGTACAGCCTAAGAGCGCCCAATAGAACCCCCCTCCCTGGCAGGGAGGGGTTAAGGGAGGGTTGCATTCCGCGCAATTCCCCCCTCACCCTACCCTCTCCCCCAAGGGGGAGAAGGGTTTTGAGTGGATCTCTATGAACTCTCTCATGCACTGCCATGCTTTTTCTCTCTTCTCGCGCGCCAGTTGGCGATGCGTTGTCGCAGGGCCAGCACCCAGCGCTCTATGACGGCCACGACCCACAACGCCGTGGTAACCGCCAGGCACAGACCGGCGAACCAGTCGCCCGTCCGGCCGTAGAAGCTGGTGCGTTTATCCATAAGCACATGGTCAACGCGGTAGCCGATGATGCCGGGCCCGAAGCGCTGGCCGTCCCGTTCGACCACCGAGTAGATGCGGCCGTTCGGGTCGATAAAGCCGCTGATGCCGGTATTCACCGCCCGGGCAAAGCCCACGCGATTCTCGACGGCCCGATACGCACAGATCGCCAGGTGCTGGGGGAGTTCATTACCGTAGACGAACCAGCCATCGTTACTGATGTTCAGCAGGAAATCCACCCGGCGCTCAGGTCCGTTCCAGACATACCGGCGGATGACGTAGGGCATGACATCCTCATAGCAGATCGGGATGCCAAAGCGGGTGGTGCCGCCGGCGCCAGCCAGCGTAAACACAGTCAATTCTCTACCCGGCGTCATTGAATATTCTATCTGGCCGCCGTAACTGAAGGGGCTAAGCTTATTCAGCCAGCGGTAGAGCCAGTGCAGGCGACCGTATCTGAAAGGCACGATTTCACCGAATGGCACCAGGTGGTTCTTGTCGTAGCGTTTCGGTCGTTGCACCCCGTCGGAATCATAGACGAGTGCCGAGTTGTACCGTTCCATCTTCGGATACGTTGCTTCCGGGAATGTTTCCACCGACGTGGCACCCAGGACCACCGGGACTGCTGGCCCCGTGTCGTCTGTCAGGCGGGGCAATTTATCCCCATAACGCCGCTCCATATCCGCCAGCGTGCTGTTGACGGCGATGTAATCACCGCGGGCAAAAGCCGAGATGGCCTGGTGACACAACTTGCCATATGGCCAGGTCTCGGTAGACAAGCCTTCGACAACGTTGTGTTCCACCGATAGAAACTCAATGTTCTGCGTGGCGCTCCAGACCGTTTCGGGGAATACCAGCACGTCCGGCCGTTCGGCGGCGGCCTCGGCCGCTAGTACGACGTACTTGGCGAAGATGACCGTGGGTCGTTCGCCGTGTGGTGGGGCACTCTCTAGCGGGAAATCGTGTTGAATGACGGCCACGCGCGGACCTTGGGTAAAGTCATTTTGCGAGCAGCGGAAATAACCGTAGCCCAGGGTGCCGATCAATGCTACGAGAGTCACGGGAGCACCGAGCCATAATTGCCACTGTGCTGGTGTCGGCCCGCCGCCTTTCCAACGCCGCAGGATCAAATCCACCAGCGTGCCATTCACCAGCCCCGCCAGGAACGATACGCCATAAGCTCCCACCAGGTCACTGATCTGAATCAAGGGCAGTTGCGCGTAGCAGGCGTGTGACAAAAACAGCCAGGGGAATCCGCTCATCACCCAGGCGCGCAGAAACTCGCAAGCCACCCACACGACCGGCAATGTCCACAACGGCGAGATCCCGTGGCGTCGGCCCGTGCGTATGGCCCAGGCGCTTAGTGGCCAGTAGAGCGCGAGATAGAATGCCAGGGCGGTATATCCGATATCCGTTACCGGGAATAACCATCTTAAATTGACCAGAAAAAACAGGTATCCGACCAGCAGGCTGGCCCAGTGGACTATCCAGGCCCGCCGAGTGTGGCAGGTGGCCACCGCCCAGGGAATTAAGCAAACGAACGTTAGCGGCCAGATACCACCCGGTGGGAAGATCCATGAAAGCAGCAGTAACGTGCTGGTGTACAGTAAGAACACCTCTATCAACTCACGCCCCAAGCTGGGTAATGGCACCACGGCGGTCTTGGACGACCTGGCTTTTTGCGATTGACGCTTATTGTGGCTCATGAGACTCCAATATTGGTTGTGGCTGACCCGGCTGCCCGCTTGACCACGCCGCGCTACCACCCGCGAGGCATGCCAGCGGTCTACCACGACCGCGATTGTCTGAGCCCGTCTCGGGACCGTCAAGCCATCAGGTGGCACAACGTATAATCACTACCGATAACTTGACGGACACTC
>JBDRDH010000168.1:0-4844 GCA_043820985.1 Planctomycetota bacterium | reverse complement strand
TGAATGATGCGTTGCCTCTCTGTGGTCAGATGATCCAGCTCGGCTTGTGGGATCGTCTCGCGAGCCGCTGCCCGCCTCAGAGCCTTAAGTGTCTGCGGTTGTCTTCCGAGACGGTGAAGGTCATCTGAACTACGAGCGTACGCCATGAAGTGATCGGGGCGGAAGGCGATGTCGAATTACCTCATTTTCCTGATCAAGATTAGTGATTTCGTGTGCGCGAATTTGCAAGCGCGTGCTCACCACCGTTCTGGCATGGAAACCACCCAGCCACGCGGTAATACGCGAGCGCTGCCGCAAGGTCATCGGAATAGAGTTCGCATGAATCGCAGCGTTCGACAACGATCCACGATCCGCGTCGAGCGATAATATGGCACGACGGATCGGCCGGAACGCGAACACCAGAGCCGTCACAGCCTTCACACCGGCGGCGTTTGAGCAGTCGTCTCTTTTTCGAATCCGCTGATCGCATACCATCGATCCTCTCTTAGCGAAATGAGCCCGCGTTTTTTCAATTGCTGTTGCGCCGTTCGTACCGCATGTTTCCACTTCTTGCCAAACCGCTTTCCATCAATCACCCTATCGATCGTATTGTCGCACAAGTCCGGGTGGATGGCTTCGATACGAGCGTGAAGCTGTACCGTAGTCAGAGGACCGAACTTGCGTAGAAAGAAGAGTATGGAATGAGCAAAGACTGTGTGCAGGGCGCCGCCCGCGAGACGCAGACGAACCAATTCATCCTCAGCACTCTGTAAGACCGACTGAAATCGCCGGCGTACAGCGCTGCTGATACTGCGGTGCGCGTGTTCATACAGCGATCGCACATCTTGGGCAATCTCGCAATACCGGACTAATTGGGCATGATTGACGTGTGCGCCGAGGTCGCCGTAGGCGATGACATCGTTGCGGATGCTAGCGACGGCGTCTGGCTCAGAGAGCTGGATCCCATATTCATAGTTCTGTCTGAGGCCGCCAGCGGTCATATTGGCGGAGGTGACTATCGCCGTTCGTTCATCGGCGACGTATACCTTGGCGTGTAGTCTTGGTAAATGCCGCACCGACACTGACCTCACCTGCCGAGCGACAAATTCTATTGCGTTGGGCTCTGTTGCGCCCTGACAAATTGCGTTTGGAGATAGGTTGGTAATCAGCCTAACGCTACCGGAGGAACAGCAGTCCGATGATATATTTTCAGCCACGACTTTACAGGCATACTGTGTGATGTATGGTGAGCACAGTAGCAGATCGTGTTTCGCTGACCGTACCACGTCAACGAATCGCTTTTCCCAGTCATGCCCGCAAAACCGAATGTCGACCATGTTGTCTATCTACGCAGCACCGCGCATTGCGGTACCCCGCTGTCTCGAAAACATGAGGGAGAACCAGTTCATCATGGTATTATCCAATACCATGACATTTGGCAGTATTGCCACCAGGTTGTTGGTTGAGAATTTCTCGCTAATACCGTGGCCGCTCGGCTTCAGAACTTCGTGAAAGAGCTTCCCGAAAGGCTTGAACCACTCGACGTACTTGTCGGCATCGACATTGCCGTAATCCTTTTTACGGACAAGCCCGAAGGGTGGGCTCGTCATAATCAGGTCAATGGAGCCCGGTTTCACCTGATTTCGTAGGACTTCCACCGCGTCTCCTAGATGGATCTCGCCCAACTTTGTCTTGTGCACGAGTCGTGCGGTGGATTTCTTCTGTTCAGGTGCCATGCCAATACCCGACGAGCAATGATGAACAACGAATGAGATTATACGGTATCTTGGAGCACAATGGGACTACCGTTGAATCATATTGCCTTTGGTTGACTGGTTCAAAACCTGTCCCACACTCAGGTAATTTGATGGCGGGGCGGGGTGGGGCTATGCTCTGAGTTTACTTGTATAGGAGTGTGAGCATGCGTGTGCGGTTTGATGGCATCCGTTGGGCGGGGATGCTGGTGTTGGTAGCGTGGGGGTTGATCCTGGGTGGGGAAGTGACGGTCGGCGAGGTGCGGTTGCCGGCGGTTATTGGGGACAACATGGTGTTGCAGCGGGAGATGGAGGTGCCGATCTGGGGGTGGGCCAAGCCGGGCGAGAAGGTGTGGGTCAAGGCCGACTGGCTGCCGAAGCCGGTGGAGTGTGTGACGGATGCTGGCGGCTGCTGGCGGGTTTTGCTCAAGACGGACGCGGCGGGTGGGCCGCACAAAATCGCCATCATGGGCGCGAACACGATCGAGCTGAACAACGTGCTGATCGGCGAAGTGTGGGTGTGCTCCGGGCAGTCCAACATGGAATGGTCGTTCAAGCACGGCGTGGACAACGGCGAGACGGAAACAGCAGCGGCGAATCATCCGCGCATCCGGCTGTTTAATGTGAAAAGAACTCTGTCAATGAAGCCGGAGGCCGAATGCGAAGGCGATTGGTCGGAGTGTTCGCCGGAGAGCGTGCATGAATTCAGCGCGGTGGCGTATTTTTATGGCCGTGAATTGCATCGTGAGTTGGACGTGCCGATTGGGCTGATCGCCACCAACTGGGGCGGTACAGTCGCCGAGGCGTGGACGAGTGCCGAAGCGCTGGCCGAGCTGGGTGATTTTGACGCCGAGCTGAAAGCCGTGGCGCGCGAGCGTGACGAGCCGGGCACGATGCAGAAGCAGCACGACCGGCAAATGAACTCCTGGTGGCAGGCCGTGGCGCAGCGCGACGCGGGCAGCCGTGCTGGCTGGATGACGCCGGATCTGGACGATGCCGATTGGCCAGCCATCGCCGTACCCGGTCCCTGGCAGACGGCGGATCTGAAGGATTTTGATGGGATTGCCTGGCTGCGTACGACGGTCAATATCCCGGCGGCATGGGCTGAACAGGAGTTGGTGCTGGAGCTGGGGCCGATTGATGACATGGACGCCGTCTGGCTCAACGGCAAACAAGTTGGCGGTGTTGCCCGGCGGGGGTATTGGTACCGGCCGCGTAAATACAACGTGCCGGCAGCCGCGATTCAGGAAGGTTGCAACGTCATGGCGGTGCGGGTTTTTGATCTCGCCGGCCCGGGCGGCTTGACCGGCAAGCCTGAACAATTGCGACTGTACCCGGCTGGGAGCGAGGGCGCGGCGGTGCCGCTGGCGGGGCAATGGCGTTATCGCGTCGGCGCGAGCGTGGCGGACCTGCCGCCGATACCGCCACGGCTATTAGTCCATCCAAATTTGCCGACGGTGCTGTACAACGGCATGATCGCGCCGCTGGTGCCGTACGGTATGCGTGGGGCGATCTGGTACCAGGGTGAATCGAATCGGCTGCGCGCCCGGCAATATCGCACGCTGTTTCCGCGCATGATCGCCGACTGGCGGCAGCGCTGGGGGCAGGGCGATTTCCCGTTCTACTACTGTCAGATTGCTCCGTATCTCTATGCCGGCGATACGGGTCAGGCGGCGGAGTTGCGCGAGGCGCAGTTGCTGAGTCTGGCGACGCCGAAGACCGGCATGGTGGTGACGATGGACATTGGCAATCCGCGTGACATCCACCCGCGCAACAAGCAGGAAGTCGGTCGCCGACTGGCTCTCTGGGCCTTGGCGCGGACGTATGGGCGGGCCGATCTGGTGTATTCCGGGCCGTTGTACAAGAGCATGAAGGTGGAGGGTGCGCGGATTCGTTTGAGCTTCGAGCACGTTGGTGGCGGGCTGGTGTGTGACGGCGATGCATTGACGCATTTCGTGATCGCGGGCGCGGATCGCCGGTTTGTTCCTGCGCAGGCGCGGATTGATGGCGCGACAGTGGTGGTCTGGAGTGACGCGGTCAGTGAACCGGTGGCGGTGCGTTATGGTTGGGGGACGGCTGACCAGCCGAACTTGAAGAATCGCGAGGGTTTGCCGGCTTCATCGTTCCGCACGGATGATTGGGTTGAGGCGGGATTTCCGCCGGCGAAGATAGAGTGAGGGATATCACAGGCTGGAAGCCGGTGCCACACATGACAGGTTGAAAACCTGTCACACAGGCTGACCGGCCGGCGAGCTTCGCCGTTCCGTACCGACCGGTTACAAACCGGTCCCACAGCGGGCAAGGCTGGAGCCTTGACCTACCTGAGCGCTGTATCTTTTCTAGGGTGCCGGCTGCGTGCTTTGGTTGAGTTGTTGTTGGGCCAGGGCGAGGTTCTGGCGGGCTGATTCGTGTTGCGCGTCTAGTTCCAGGACGCGGTTAAAGCATTCGATGGCACGCTGCCAGTTACCGCGGCTGGCTTCGACGATGCCGAGGTTATGCAGAGCGTCGGGGTAGTCGGGGCGCAAGTGCAAGGCGGCTTCGTACGCCGCCGCCGCCTGGTCCAGTTGGTTGACGCTGAGATAGGTGTTGCCGATGTTCAGGTGGGCTTCGGGATATTGCGGGGCGATGGTGAGCACGCGGGCGAACAATTGCAGCGCTTCCTGAAAATGCCCACGCCGGGCATGTGCGGTCGCCAGGCAGTTCAGCGAGATGTAGTCATCAGCATCGATCTGTAGAGCGCGCTCATACTGCTCGGCGGCCTCGGCGAAGCGGTTCAGGCCCATCAGGGCATCGCCCATCCCACGATATGCGCCGGGGTAATCGGGATCTCCCTGACTGGCGGTGTAGTAATGTTGCCCGGCATGTTCGTATTCCCCCACGTCCAGCAGCACGCTGCCGGCGATCAGATGCGCGTCAACGTCGTTCGGGGCCAGTGTCAGCGCCTGGTGCAGTTCGGACAGTGCTTCGTCGTGGCGGCCGAGGTCGGCCAGGGCGACGGCGTGGTTGGTGTAGGAGAATGCTTGCGGTTGCCGGGCTGTCAGCGGCCAATTGGTGATCAGGGCGGCGAGTGCGAGGATCAGGACGGCGATGGTGATGCGTTGCCATTGGCGT
>JBDRDH010000167.1:0-4975 GCA_043820985.1 Planctomycetota bacterium | reverse complement strand
TTGGCTCTGACCCCGTTGCCGACATTATTGAGCGCCTGCCCGACGCCAAGCGAACCGGCGACGATCAGTGGCAGGCATGTTGCCCGGCACATTCAGATCGGCACGCCAGCCTATCAATCGGGCGCGGAGATGATGGGCGCGTGCTACTCCACTGCCATGCGGGATGCTCTCTACAAAATGTTCTATCCGCGCTCAAGATGGAATCGAATGAACTATTCCCGAGCGACAGCGGCGACCACCACCAGCCTAAACCACACACCACAACTAAGCCGAGCACCGCACACAGGCCCAAGGTGTACCCAACGGCCCAGGACGCCGCCGAAGTGTGCGCCCGGTTGGCCAACGGCATGATTGAAGAGTGCTATGTATATACAGACAAGTACCACCGCGTCCGTATCGGGCTACCGGACGGAAAGACATTCCGCGAGGTAAGTCGCAACGGCTCGGGATGGATAACAAAGAAACCGCCCGGACCGACGCCTCTATATCACGCCGACCGCTTACCGGTGCGGGGATTGATCCTGGTCGTCGAGGGTGAAAAGTGCGTCCACGCCGCCGAGAAAATCGGCATGGTGGCTACCACGTCCGGCGGATGTACGTCGGCTAATGGCGCAGACTGGCGACCACTGGCCGGCCGCGATGTAGCGATTTTGCCCGACAACGATAATATTGGCGCGAAGTATGCCGCCGACATCTGCGCGCAGCTCCGCAAGCTAGACCCGTCGCCAACCGTGCGGGTAGTCAATCTGCCTGGCTTAGAGTCAGGCGGCGATATCGCGGACTTCATCGACTGGCGTGATTCTCAAACCTCCGAAGAGATTGTCGCAGAAATTGCCACACTGATTGACAACGCCGTGGCCGTGGATCTGGCCGCCTGTCAACCGGAGCAGGCCACCACAGAGCCGCCGACCATTAAAACAGATCTAGTCTGGTGTAACACGATCAAGCCAGAAAAAATTGACTGGCTCTGGTTGAATCGACTTGAACGCGGCGAACTCAATTTGATGGCCGGTGATCCGGGAATTAGTAAGTCGCTTTTGACTGCTGCTGTCGCTTCGACGATCACTACCGGCGCGCCGTGGCCTGATTCGCGGGCAGAATGGAGTCGCAAGCCCGGCTCTGTGATATTTGTGACTGCCGAGGACAAACCGTCGAAAGCGACCGTCCCGCGACTAATGGCCGCCGGTGCCGATATGAGCAAGACCGCCGTTATTCGACAAGTCCAAGCGGGTGAAGAGGACAAGCGACAGTTCAACCTATACCATGACCTACCCGCTCTTGAGAGGGATCTCGATGCAATTCCAGATGTTGAGCTGGTGGTCATAGACCCCGTTAATTCTTATCTGGTTGGATCAAATTCTAATTCTAATGAAGAGATGCGTCGCATCCTTGAGCCGCTGGCCGATGTAGCCGAGAGGTACAACGTGGCCGTCCTGTGCTTGATGCACCTGAACAAGTCCGTCGCCACATTAAACGCGATGTATCGAATTGCGGGCTCGATGGCTTTTGTGGCGCTCCCCCGGACGGTTCATATCTTGACAAAAGATCCTGATGATAAGCAACGGACGTTGTTCTGCCCGCTGAAAATATCACACGGTCCCAAGCCCGATACGTTGTCCTATACTGTTGAGATAGATCAGGACAATCAGCCGGTTATTGCGTGGGATGCCAAACCCACCAACATTGATGCCGATGATGCGTTACAATCGAAACACCCGGGGCCACATCCAATTAAAAAGACACGCGCTGTCGAGTGGCTACGGGATCAGCTCAGCAATGGACCGATGCCCTCGAAAGACCTGGACGCGGCCGCCGATGCCGTCGGAATCACGCTCGGCACACTGAGGAACGCCAAAGAAGAATTAGGCGTTGTAGCGGTGCAAGTGCGGGATGGACAAAAGGTTGCGGGCTGGCAAGTGGCATTGTCAGAGGGAGGGTGTCCCAATGACCCCTAATATAATAATTATATCATCTAGCCTATCTAGCCCATCTAGCTTTACAGGCTCTCAGGCTACATGCGCTAGATGGGCTAGACGTTATTACTGTTTCAGACCCCCCCTACCCCACGAAGGATGCCGAGCAATGCCCGATAACTCGATAACTGGGATGTATGCGAGCTTGAACCACACCCCCGGCCCCTGGCTAAGCGGCGGACCCGTTACACGTGGTTCGCTACTGAAAACGCTGACCGGCGGCACCGGCCCAAACGGGATCAGCGAAGAGGGTGTGTACGAGATCGGCAGCAAGAGCGAACGATACCCGCCGGCCCTGGCTGTGGTAAATCGCCGGGATGAGCACGCCGAGGATAACGCCCAGCTCATCGCCGCGAGCCCCACGCTTTACGAGTACGCCTTTGAAGCCGCCCAGGGTGGCGACATGAAAGCTCGGGCAATGCTTGAGGGCTTGGGGCTTAGTGAGGAACCCAAACTGATAAACGCCGCAGACGTGGGACCACCACCAGACTTGAGCAAAGTTGTCTACGTCGCTGGCGGCTGTATCAATATTAACGTGGACTATGAGTACAACATCGCCCTCGACCAGTGCGATACCCCCGCGAAGATCCTGTCTTGGATGGTGCACCTGGCGGACAAGACCTGGATGGACCTCGATATCATGCAGCGGTTCATAGTCCTGGCGGCTGAGCAATGCGGCGTGAACCCTCACGAGCGGCTTTAATGGAGGCCCAGATATGACGCAAACCCATGTAAACACAGAGCTTGGGTCCTTTCCGGGGGGTACCCGGTCGATGCGGGAAATTGCGGGCCGGTATTTCCACACACACGGTACCAAAAAGGTGAGGTTTATTTACCCGTGAGTAAGCGGAACCAGAACCGAATAGGCCGGGATGGCTGGAGTACCCTGGCGATGGCCGCGAATGCGCTCGGCATGACCAAGGTGGGCTTTCACCAGCACGTAAGACCGCACGTTCCCGAGCTTGCGCTTCGTAAGGCAAAGAATGGTTCCGTCGAGATCCACGTTCCAACCGTGACGCGAATTTACATGCTTCGCTTGTTGCTGAAGCATGATTGCCCCGATGTCCCCACGTTGCCCGACCGGGCATGTGGAATGCTTACAGGGAAGATGACCAAATGACTACAGCAATTCCGACACGACCAGAAATTCATGAGCACAACGCACGTGCCAGCCAGCAGCTTGAATCACTGTCACGCCGGCGATCGGCGTCGAGGCCCTTTGACCGCGCAGGCAAGCGGCCTAAGGACCATCTGACTCAAGATGACTACGACGCACAGCGAGAAGCGATCGAGTCGGGCCGGTTACAGCACGATGGACCCGGCGAACGTGACGCGCTGCTTGAGCTTGCCAGCCGAGCCGACGCGACAGAAACACAATTCCTGGCGGACACCGCGCGGCAGACTGAGCTTCAGCGCATCCAGCGCGGCAACGCATTGACGCCCGATTTGCTTGCCGAGCTTGAGCACCTGACAGGAACATTCTCTGACCGGCAACAGAACCTAGTCAGAGCCCGTGCCGCGCGTGGCCGGCTTGTCGGTGATGACACACTATCGCCCGGTGAACTCTGCGCCCGCTTGCGGTCCCTGGCCCAGATCCCGGCGGCGCTTCAAGCTGTCCGGTCGCACACGTTCAACAGCTCCCGTAGCTCCCGCGAGAAACTGGAAAACACCGTGGTCCGCGATGTTGACGCACTACAGGCCCAGCTTGTGAGCCAACAGGCCGCGTTACGCTCGGCATTGGAAACAAAACCATGGTCAGAGCTTGAATCGCTCTGGCAATCTATCAAGGCTGGCGACCGGCCGACGAAAGGATGTAACCGATGACTACAGCACTAACCCCGTACCTCGACGACAACAATCAGATCCGCGTGAACGCACCGCGTCCAGGACTCGGCACGCGCAATGTTTCGGCAGACCAGCCGCGCAGCAAGCCCGCGAGCGCGCCACGACCGCCGGCGATTCGAGCCGACGACGATCAGGAAACAGCCGCGGCGAAACAGACGGTTGCTTCGCGCATGGAGCACTTGTTTTATCGAACCGCGCACGCACGCGCCCAGGCGGACGGTACCAGCCTACAGGACGCCATGAGCCGTGTAGCCGGCGAGCAACCGGAACTTTACTCAGATTATCGCGCGCTATTTCGCGGCAACGGCAAATAGGTTTCTTTTCCGTCGGCCAATTGCTTACTCAATTGGGCGGCTCCAGCGGGCGGCGGCGCGGTTTACTCTTCAGCCGCGCTGCCCCGCTGGTTTTGAATCGAGGTGCGAACATGCCAGAGATTGTTGAACTGATCGAAGGCCAAATGTTGACGGGGCAAACAGTGTGCGTCCCAATTGCGGGAGCGATGCAAGCTACATGCCCGCAATGCCAAGCACCGGCACGGGACGTTAGATCGTTTCTGTATCCGGTTCACCAGTATCAGCGAACCCGGCATTTCACCTGCCCGCGTTGCCGGCAATACTTCTCTAAGCCGTCCCGAGATTGTCGGCTACCACCTGGCACAATCTGGCCGGATGACTTGCGTGATATCGACCCGCCACAGCGGCGACGGAACGATCAGCACCTAACCGAAGTGTCCACTGGCGTAGTGCGTGGCCGGAATCTTGGCCGGCCGGGAGGATCCCGACGATGGTAGAAACAGACGCCCGTCAAATCGTTTACCGCTGGTTGATGCGAGTCGCGCATAGTGATGAGGAGCTAATCGTACATTCAAACGACACCCCGGAACTAAAACTCCACGAAGAGGCAATCATGGTTCACCTGTCGAGATTGAAGCCGACGTATGAGCTAAGCCGACCGGACGAGTGCTACTTGTTGAAGGTGATGCCGACCCGCGCTACTCGGCAAGCATTGGGGATCATGGATTACGAGCGCTCACAGAATCGCCGTGGTGGCAATCGGGCGACTGATACCCCTACCCGGTCGGCTAGCGTTCAGCCAGCGCAAAGCAACGCAGCGAAATAACTACCTGCATATGGGCTGCACGGGCCAACGGCGGCGGC
>JBDRDH010000166.1:0-10822 GCA_043820985.1 Planctomycetota bacterium | reverse complement strand
CCCCGCGGCTCGGCAGGAGCCTCGCCCTCCCTTGAGACTTGAGCGTGCTGCTCGGCGTGGGTATAGTCGCTGAAACTGAAGAGCAGGCTCGTTTAGCGAACGGACGCGGAGACGGCCTATGACAATTCTCGGGATCATGCTGGGGGCGGGGGTGCTTTTATTTTTAGCCGGGCGCTATTATGCCCCGCTGATCGGACGCGCACTTGGTGAGCGTGCTGACCGGCCCACGCCGGCAGTGCTGCTTAACGACGGGCGTGACTATGTCCCCACCAAGACGCCGGTGGTGTTTGCCCATCATTATGCCTCGATCGCGGGGGCCGGGCCGATCATCGGTCCGGTGCTGGCCATCTACTATGGCTGGGGGCCGGCGCTGTTGTGGGTAGTCATCGGTGGCATCTTCCTGGGCGCCGTGCACGATTACGTGGCGACGCACATTGCGGTCCGGGAAGGGGGCAAGAATCTGGCCGTGATCACTCGGCGTTACATCGGGCAATCGGCGTTTGTCATGATGCTGGTTATGCTGGTGGCGCTGCTGGTGCTGGTCTGTGCCGCGTTTCTCGATCTTTCCGCGCAAGCACTGTCATCGACAGTGGCCCTGAAAGACTTACAACTGGCCGATGAGCAGACACTATTTCGTGTGGTAGACAATAAGGCAGTGATTGGTGGTATCGCATCCACGTCCGTGGTTGTGATTACGGCCTTCTCACCGCTGATCGGCTTTCTTTATCTGAAACGCAAAACGCCGGTGTGGCTGTGCAGCCTGATGGCGCTGGTGATCTGCGGATTATCGATTTTCATCGGCCTGTATTTTCCCATGCAGCTCAGTTCCGATCCAGAGCGGAACCAACTGATCTGGAAACTGATGATCAGCGGCTATGTGTTGATCTCCGCCGGCTTACCGGTTTGGTTGTTTCTCCAGAGTCGTGATTTCATCAACGTACACATTCTGTATGTCGGGATTGCCTTTCTGATTGTGGCCCTATTTGCGGCAGGACTACGTGGCGGAGGTGAATTGGCGGGGGGGGATTCCGCGTTACCCATGAACAACTGGTCCGACGCCTCTGAACGCCTGGGACCCGGCTGGCCGGTGCTGTTCATCATGATTGCATGTGGGGCCGTCAGCGGCTTTCACAGTCTTTGCGCGGGTGGTACTACCTGCAAACAGCTCAACTCTGAGCCGGCCGCGCGCCGGGTGGGCTACTTCGGCATGCTGCTGGAAAGTTTCCTGGCGGTCTGCGTCATTTGCGCCATGCTGGTCGGGCTTTCGTTCGCGAGCTATCAGGGTTACTGCTATCCGCTGGAGGGCAAAGGCAACGCGGTCCTGACATTCGCGGTCAGTGTTGGACGTACAGCCCATGCCGGTCTGGGCATGCCGATCGCCTGGGGCACGCTGGGAGGCATGCTTCTGCTGGAAGGATTCCTGGTTACCACCCTCGACACCGCCATCCGGCTGACGCGGTACATGATCGAGGAAGGCTGGGCCACCTTCTTTCGACGATATGACATCTTCGCGGAAGCCGGCCGGGCATCCGAGCCGCGCCCGGATGAAACGCGCGGCGCGACCGAGTTGGTGGGCACCGGCGGCCTGTCGGTGGAGAAATCCACAGTGACGTACGTCGGCGATGTCGATCTGCCGACGACGCCGATCCCAACCTCCGGGGCATTGCGTTTCGGCTTTCGGATTTTGAAACAATACTGGGTCAATTCGGGCATAGCGGTCGGTCTGATGCTCCTGCTGGGTCTGGGTAATGGCTACAACACGGTCTGGAAGATTTTCGGGTCATCTAATCAGCTTCTAGCGGCCCTGGCCCTGATCGTGGCCACCTGTTGGCTGGTCGCACGGCAACGACCGATCTGGTATACGCTCCTGCCGGCCTTATTCATGCTGGTTACAGCAGTTACGGCGCTGATCCGTGAGCTGGTAACCAAGTATATTCCAGGATGGCCGGGCACCGCCCCGTTAGCGGTAACGGCGATTGTGGTGCTGATTATGACCGCTGGTATCGTTATTTTCGCCCTGAAACGCTGGGTAGCATCCGGGCGGACGGCAGCGTCCCCAGTAAAGTAGTGTTACATGAGAGTTTTTTTCTCTGGTAAGCCCGGTTGACCTGCGGATAGAATATATAGAGGCTGCGTGGGATGAGCGGGACGTTGAGAGGTGTAGCCCGATAGTATCCACTTAGTTGGGAGAAGAACGATGGCCAGACGTTTGATTGTTGTTGTTGTCATCGGTTTATTGGCGGCGAATGTGCTGGCTCAAAGCGGGCAGGCACAGTCGAATGCCCCGCGGCCTTACACCCCAACTACACTACGCCTGCTTAACCAGCGTATCCCGGAAGTCACCTTTGACCAGGTTCCCTTTGAATCCGTCATGGACTGGGTCAAAGAACTGACGGGAGCAAACGTGGTGGTGCGCTGGGAAATGCTCGAGCAGATGGGCATCGAGCGCGACAAGCCTATAACCATTAAAGTAAAGAACTTACGGTTATCCCAGGTGCTCTGGATGGTCATGAACGAAGCTGGCGGCAGTGACGTCAAGCTGGCCTATCGCGCCGCCGGAACCTTGCTCATCCTGTCAACCGAGGAAGATCTCAGCCGCGAACTGGTGCTGAAGGTGTACGATGTGGGCGATCTACTAACATCCGCGCCCCGTTTCACAAACGCCGCCCAGCTTGATCCCGGCCAGGCCCTTAATCAGCAAGGTCAGGGTGGCCAAGGTGGCGGTGGTGGCGGTGGCTCGCAACTCTTCCAAACCGGCCAGAACAACGATAACAATGAGGATGATACGGTCGGTGGAGCCGACATCGACACCCTCATACAACTGATCACCGACACGGTTGAACCCGATTCGTGGACCGTGAATGGCGGGATCGGTCAGATCTATCCCTATCGCAGTAGTATTGTCGTATACAACACTCTGCTTGTTCACCAACGCATCGGCGGCTATGTCGAGGACACGGTCCTCGGCCCATAGAGTCAACCAAACTAACGTTAAGTGATATGTTTCATTCCGTCAGCAGCGGCACCTGCCTGGCAGCCGCTGATATAAATAGCGTCCTGACCACTGGTCTATGGATCATGCTGGCGGCCATTCTCGGTATTGGCGGTGTATCAGTGGTCATGGCAGTACGGCGGTGGTCCCGGCGCGAGGAAGCCAGTACGGCCTTCACACTCCAGGAATTGCGAGAAATGCGGGCCCAGGGTGAAATATCTGAAGCGGAATATGCTACTCTGCGCGACGCTTTGCTGGGACAAGCCGCGGTCGATTCCACCCCGACAGACACTCAAGAAGTCGAGTAGTTGAAATCTTGCGAATGATCGTGAAAGTTGCCCGAAACGCTGGCACGGATATACGGTTTTCCGGATTTCGCGGAAGATGATTGGGTGTGAGTTGTGGCACGAGAAGCTTGGAAGCCGACCATCTGGTGGCTAGAATAGACTACAGATGTTTTGCGGCACTTGTCGAAAGGGATAGTGGATCCCCGGGGGGAGTGGTCGTAAGCCGCGGATGAGGAAGTTATATGAGCAGCAACCGGGGAACAACAGGCGGGCGCAGCCGACGTGGTAATGTCTGCAACTTCTGCGGCAAAAGCCATCGGGACGCGGCGCCGATGGTCGAGGGTGCCAACGATGTCTTTATTTGTGCTTCGTGCATCGAGTTGTGCTACAACCTCGTGCGCGAAGAACGCCGGCGCGCCGGCCGCACGCGCACGCCATTAAAGTCGATCCCCAAGCCACGGGAAGTCTATGAGTTTCTCGATCAGTATGTAATTGGCCAGGAGCTGGCCAAACGTACACTCTCCGTGGCCGTACATACGCACTACAAGCGCCTGGCGCATTCCGACACCATGGAGAGCGAAGATATCGAAATCGACAAGAGCAACATCCTGCTCCTCGGCCCCACTGGTTGTGGCAAGACGCTCCTGGCGAAAACTCTGGCCCGCGTGCTCAACGTGCCCTTCGCCATCGGCGACGCAACCACTTTGACCGAGGCCGGCTATGTGGGCGAAGATGTCGAGAACATCCTGCTGAAGTTGCTGCAGAACGCCGACTACGATCTCGAAGCCGCCCAGCGAGGCATCATCTACCTCGACGAGATCGACAAGATCGGCAAGACCTGGAATAACGTCTCAATCACCCGCGACGTCAGTGGTGAGGGCGTCCAACAGGCTTTGCTGAAAATGCTGGAAGGCACCATCAGCAACATTCCGCCACAGGGTGGCCGCAAGCATCCCGAACAGCAGTATATCCAAATGGATACTTCCAATATCCTGTTTATCTGTGGCGGGACTTACGTCGGGCTCGACAAGATCATCCGCAAACGTCTGGGTCGCAAGTGCATCGGCTTCCGTCCGGATGATCCCCAGAGCGAGGATTCGCGCGATCTGGGAGCCGTGCTTGAGGAAGTCACGCCGGATGATCTGATCGAGTTTGGCATGATCCCCGAATTCGTGGGTCGTCTGCCGGTGACCTGTACGCTGAACCCCCTGGATGTATCAGCCCTGGTACGCATCCTGACCGAACCCCGTAACGCCATAGTCAAGCAGTACCAGAAGTTGTTCGAGTTGGAAAAAGCCAAGCTTGAGTTCACGCCAGCGGCTCTGGAAGAGATTGCCGCCCGGGCCATCGAACGAGATACCGGCGCGCGTGCTCTGCGGTCGGTGGTCGAGCAATTCATGCTGGACTACATGTACGATCTGCCGGAAGCCAAACAGAGCAGTAAATACATCGTCACCCCGGAAGTTGTGCGTGGCGAGGCTGACCTGTTAGTGGCTGGCCGGAGGCGTAAGGAATCGGCCTGACACGCTGGCTGGCGGCACGATTCCCAGACGACTACCCCGCGACACCAGACGTGGTGTGAGCGGCTTAGGTTGCCCGACACACTGCCAGTTTGACAGTTCCCGGACATATCCCGTCAGACCGTCAGCCGACAGAGACGCGAGTCTGAGTGAGAGTCGGCCGTGGCTGGGATGTTAAAGTGTTGTTTTACAAGCATTTGCGAGCCAGGTGCCCGGGGCTGGATCGGCGGGTTTGGATGGCACGACGTTTGCCTTGAACGGGAGGTACGGCAAGGTGCCGGAAATTTATTTGACCCAGAGACCAAGACAAGGCAGAATCAATTCTGTGGCTAAGGAGTAGCTGATGAGCAAGGTGGGTATCCGACCATTGGGTGAGAAGGTATTGATCAAGCGGCTGAAGGCGGATGAAACGACCGCCGGCGGGATCGTCCTGCCAGACTCGGCTAAGGAGAAGCCCAAGCGTGGTACCGTGCTGAGTGTGGGCGATGGCAAGTTGCTTGACACTGGTAAGCGTCAGCCACTACAGATCAACAAAGGTGACCAGATTCTGTTCACCAGCTACGCGGGTACCGAGGTGAAGGTCGATGGCGAAGAGATGTTGATCATGGACGAGAGTGACATCCTCGCCGTTCTGGAGTAGGGAATGCCAGACGGGCCAGGCTTGGAGCTCCAAAGAGCCGTCTCACAGGCGGTAAAGTTGGTCAATGCTCATTCCGGGCAGACCAGCGTACACCTGTGCTTCCGGTCCATGGATTTTCCAGAGATCGACTTCGTCGCGAATTCCGCCAGCATACAAGGTGACAAGTTCCACTTCACGGCGGGCTTTGAAACCTTTGATGGATCGGTTACCGAGCTGACGGATATTCGCGCGCAGTTGATAAACCACGACGCATAAGCTGTGCGGCAGCCGGCCGTTGCTAGTATTTTGAGGAGCACGGCCAGGAGAGTATCCCAGGCGTGGCTTGGCCTGATAGGGTGGGGTAAGCGCTACCCATGAGCGTTTGGTAGGTGCGGGTGTGTTCAAACAAAACCTGCCAGATTGACAGCGAATCCGGATCGACCCCTAAAGAATATTCGACTCACTTTATGTTAAATGAGTTCCAACAATGGAGTTAGAGAATTGCCACTCGTCCGCGACCACTTGGCACGCAATGTGATTAACCCTTTGCAGTCCAGGTATGGTTACAGGGTGACTGACACCGTGGTGGGGGCCCGGCCCGGCTGGCTTGCGACCGGCGCGGACCAGAGCCCGCCAATCGCAATATAAACTTAGAGAGGTTGGCCGGGCGATATATCGCCCGTGGCAGCGTAGCAGGAGACATCGATGGCAGCGAAGCAGATAGCGTATGAAATGGAAGCCCGTCAGGCGATTCGCCGGGGTATCCGGCAGTTGTCCAAGGCCGTTAAGGTCACGCTCGGCCCGCGCGGCCGCAACGTGGTGCTGGAGAAGTCGTTCGGCGCCCCGACGGTGACGAAGGACGGCGTGACGGTTGCCAAGGAGATCGAGCTGGAAGATTCCTATGAAAACATGGGAGCCCAGATGGTCAAGGAAGTTGCCAGCAAGACTTCCAAGGATGCCGGCGACGGCACGACCACCGCGACGGTCTACGCCGAGGCGATCTACGATGAGGGTCTGAAGAATCTCGCCGCCGGCGCCAACGCCATGGATCTGAAGCGCGGGATCGACGCCGCGGTCGCTACGGCCGTCGAGGCGCTGCAGAAGATGTCGGTGCCGGTCAAGGGCAAGCAGCAGATCGCCCAGGTCGGCATGTGCGCCGCCAACCAGGACAAGGAGATCGGCGACAACATCGCCGAGGCGATGGACAAGGTCGGCAAGGATGGCGTGATCACGGTCGAAGAGGGCAAGGGTATCGATACGACCGTGGACCTGGTCGAGGGCATGCAGATCGACAAGGGCTACGTCTCGCCGCACTTCGTCAACAAGCCCGAATCGATGGAAGCCGTGCTCGATAATCCGTACATCCTGGTGCACGAGAAGAAGCTCGGCAGCGTGAAGGATATGCTGCCGGTGTTGGAGAGCATCGCCAAGGCCGGCAAGCCGCTGCTGGTCATCGCCGAGGACATCGAAGGCGAGGCCCTGGCCACGCTGGTGCTGAACAAGCTGCGCGGCATCATTCAGTGTGTCGCCGTCAAGGCCCCGGGCTTCGGCGATCGGCGCAAGGCGATGCTGGAAGACATCGCGGTGCTGACCGGCGGCACGGCGGTGTTCGAGGACCTGGGCATCAACATCGAGAAGCTCCAGATCAACGAGCTCGGCCGGGCCAAACGTGTGATCGTCGACAAGGAAACCTGCACGATCATCGAGGGTGGCGGAACCGCCGCGCAGATCAAGGGGCGCATTGAAGCCCTCAAGAACGAGATCGAGCTGACCACCAGCGATTACGATCGCGAAAAGCTGGAGGAACGGCTGGCCAAGCTCTCGGGCGGCGTGGCGCAGATCAATGTCGGCGCCGCGACCGAAATCGAGATGAAAGAGAAGAAGGCCCGCGTCGAGGACGCCCTGCACGCCTGCCGGGCGGCCGTGGAAGAGGGCATTCTGCCGGGCGGCGGCGTCGCCGTCCTGCGGATCGACGATGCACTCGATGCGACCTACAAGAAGGTGCGCGGCGACCAGAAGACCGGCGTCGACATCGTCCGCCGGGCGCTGCGCTCCCCGATCAAGCAGATCGCCCAGAACGCCGGCCTGGACGGTGCGATCGTTTGCCAGAAGGTCAGCGAAGGCAAGGGCAACTTCGGCTATAACGCCCTGACCGAGGAGTATGGCGACCTGGTCAAGATGGGCGTGATCGTGCCGGTGAAGGTGGAGCGGATCGCGCTGCAAAACGCGGCTTCGATCGCCGGCCTGCTGCTGACCACCGACGCGATCATCAGCGAGATCAAGGAAAAGGACGACCACAAGGGCGGTATGCCCGGCGGCGGCATGCACGGCATGTAATTCCACCTCCGGGTGGCACGGCCGTCTCGGCCGTGGATTTTTGAGTAAGACATCAAGCAGCGCCGGGCATTTGTGTCCGGCGTCTGCTTTGCGCGGTAATGCGCAAGTACATATATCAAAATGATCGTGGATACCCCGCAACCACGACTCGCTTGACACATACCGCATCATAGATTTCCCCGGAATTCCGTAGGAGCGTCTGCGCCAGCAAGTCGGCACACTC
Source organism: Planctomycetota bacterium (assembly GCA_043820985.1). Taxonomy (GTDB): domain Bacteria; phylum Planctomycetota; class Phycisphaerae; order UBA1845; family Fen-1342; genus JAAYXS01. Next base: position 2,844 of record JBDRDH010000166.1, on the reverse strand, counting down.
TCGGGTGGGGAAAAGCAAATACTCGCCCTGGCTAGTGCCTTTGTTCTCTCACCCCAGCTCTTGCTCCTCGACGAGCCGTCACTGGGTCTGGCTCCGCCGCTAGTGACTGAGGCCCTGGAACGGATTCGCACCATCGCACAGGACAACGGCGTGTCCATCCTGATTGTCGAGCAGAAGGTCCGCGAGGTTCTCAAGATCGCCAAGCGCGTATGTGTCCTTCGCAATGGCCAGGTGTCCTTTTGGAGTGCGTCGGAGGAACTCTTGGATCCCGCGAAGCTCAAAGAGGCTTACTTGTGAGGCGCTGAAAGCCTTGCAGAACAAATCGAATCCGCTCTCTGGTTGAGTACGGGAAAGGGGAAACCACGTCTGTTACACCACACTGAATGCAGTTAACGGATAACAGCCTGGCCGAACTGCTCATCATCGACCGGATTCTCGGGAGTTACTGGGTCATCATCGGCGTAACGCGCCGCGCCGGTCAGCTCGTTGCGATCGTTGTACGACCAGATGCTCAGGTGCTCGTTACCCGTACCGCCGAACGCCGTCCCGCTGTTGACCACCGACTCCCGGCGATAAAGGTTGTCGTTAACGTAGGCGTACTTCGAGATCGATACGTCCGGATCGGACGGTACCCAAACGTGCTCGATGTCGGTCAGCGGATCACGTTTAGGTGTGTGTTGTTGGGAGCACCTTTGAATTAAGTAAGGTGTCCCCAGAATTTTAAGGTGTGTGTTGTTGGGAGCACCTTTGAATTAAGTAAGGTGTCCCCAGAATTTTAGGTGTCCCCAGAATTTTAAGTAAGGTGTCCCCAGAATTTTGTCCCCAGAATTTCCAGGTCGCGCTTATCCTCCTACGTCCGGCTCAACCGTACCGCCGAAATACGTACGGCGTCCCCGGGATTCCGGAATTCCGATGCCGCCGGTGGATTCGAGGGCGGTTCCCCGTGTTGACCTAACCCAATGAACCACGGTCGTCCGGTCACTCATCGTGCTTGCGTGTGATCTGCTTACCACACTCTGGACACCGCCCACTTACGTTGCCTGTGAGATCGTAGCCGCACTTGTCGCAGGCAGGTGCTCCCCCATCCAGTAACATCGCACTTCTTCTTCGCAACACCGGCCACCAGTACCATAAGAGAACACCAGTTATGAGAGACGTCGGACACTGTCCCAGGAACTCGGCGATGATGGTCCCTGCCGGTGAAACGCCTGACCATAACGTCTTTGGCGAAGCCGCACAGCACCAATACACAGTTGTGGCCACTATGACCATAGCCCAGCGAATCACCTCACCAGCGCACACATACCTGATCGTCGAGGAAAGGGAACGCCGGGTTGACTCCATGCGCAGCCCGAGTGCCACCAATAGCACCGGCCAGACAATCGCATGAATTAAGTTAATTACGCGCGTCGTGATCTCGACTGGATCGTGCGACGTGGGGTCAGAAACCAATCGGTACAGTCCGACGAACCGATGTGGCCAACCAGAACTCATGGCGAAGCTGAGGCCGCTGGCGACGATCACGAGTCGCGTCATCACCGGAGCGCCGCCCCCATGCTCTTGCCCAGCTGCGTTGCCGCATGGGCCACTCGCTGGCGCGGCCGTTTGGCGATGACGCATAGCGATTATCAACACCAGTGGAATGACACATACCGAGAACGCTTGCAAGGCGACCACGACCTCGTAGAGCAAGAACCCCCCGGGGAACCCTGTGCCAGCTGCCCACTCGCGGGCCCACATTCGCAGATAGAGAGCACCTTGGACGAACGCCGAAAAGACCTGGTATGCCAACGTCATTCGCACAACTCGCCGAATTGAGAGCCAGCCACCAAATGCAGCCAAACACAGCAGGATTGGCAAGAGTGTTCCGGGATCCCGCACAAACCAAAGGGTCCACGCCAACAACTGCTTGTAGAGCGGCCAGCCAACGTTCCCCAGGGCCGCCCAACTCCACGCCGGGGGTGCTATGCTGTTTGGGTCCCACAGCCAACGCCAGGCAAACCAGAGAACTGCTGGCAGACCCGCAGAGAGAAGCACGAGACAGATGAGCGAGTCTGACCGACTTGAAGATGTCATGCAACACTCAAAGCAGCATCAATCATCCATTATCTTAGCGTTTATCCAGTTTGCGGTTGAGTATATCGCGTTCCAGCCCGACATCGGCCGGACACTCGCAAAATCTCCTGACAGATACAGTACCGGTGCACTCGACCTTCGAGGCACCCCCCGCTCTCGCCTCTTCTGGATCAGGGTCACCGCTTATTTCGACCGTACTCTCGAAGCGGACATCCGTTTGGCAGCGCGCGAGCTTACCCTCAAGGGGGATATACAAGAAATTGAACGTTATGCAGCAAAAACCGGAACATGTCCCTGGTGCGCGCTTGAGGGCCTCTTCATACAGGAGCCTCTCTAACTTGGCCCTGGTTGATTTCTTTCCGCACACGGTTCCCCTACCAGAATCATCGACGAGGTCGTCCATCGTGTAGTCGAATTTGTGAGACATCGTTATCGAATATGGATCACAGTCCTTACAGCTTCTTGCGCAACAATCACTTGCCGCGAATCCATACATCCACCGATTCTGGCCCCACGCAGCGTCGCTCTGACGGAACTCGACCCAACGGTCCCCGAGGTACTTGAGGACGTACCAAGGAGTAAGTAGATCGCGTCCCAAGCGATCGACGTGATCGCACGGCCCGTTTCGCACATACGCGTATAGGTTGGCACCGCCTCGCTCGCCAATCGGATCCCGACTCAGCCACCGTCCGAGCCGTGAGTCATAGTATCGCTTACCCCAGTAGCCCAGGCCGGTTTCGTCGTCCCAGTACTTGGTGCTGAAGCGGA
>JBDRDH010000165.1:0-2796 GCA_043820985.1 Planctomycetota bacterium | reverse complement strand
CACATGGTCGCGGCCTATCGTCCCCGGCCCACGGCCGAGGCGTACCTTCGAATCAAGACGCTTCCCGGCGAGCAGGCCCAGGTGGACTGGGGCCACTTCGGCAAACTGACCATCGGCCGCGCCCAACGCCCCTTGCTGGCCTTCGTGATGGTGCTCTCCTACTCGCGGCGTATCTTCCTGCGCTTCTACCTCGGCCAGCAGAGCGAGAACTTTCTGCGTGGCCACGAAGCGACGTTCCAAGCCTGGGGCGGTGTCGTGCGCGTCCTGCTGTACGACAACCTCAAAAGCGCGGTGCTCGAGCGCCGCGGCGATGCCATCCACTTCAATCCGCTCCTGCTCGACTTCGCTCGGCACTACCGCTTCGCCCCCCGGCCGGTGGCGGTGGCGCGCGGGAACGAAAAAGGTCGCGTCGAGCGGGCAATCTCGTACATACGCCGGGCCTTCTTCATGGCCCGGCGCTTCAAAGATATTGATGATCTCAACCGTCAAGCACAACAGTGGTGTGACGGGCCGGCCTGTGAGCGCCGCTGGGTCGAAGATGACCGCATGACGGTGCGTGAGGCCTTTGAGAAGGAGCGTGCATTACTCCTGCCGCTGCCGCAAACACCCTTCCCCACCGACGAGCGGCGTGAACTCACGGTGGGTAAGACGCCTTACGTCCGCTTCGACCACAACGACTACTCGGTGCCGCACGAACTGGTCCGCCAGACCGTGGTGGTCATGGCCAGCCTCGAAACGGTGCGCATCATGCACCGGGGTACGGTCGTGGCCGAGCATGGCCGCAGCTTCGACCGCCGCCAACAGATCGAGGATGCCGCGCACATCGAGAGGCTCGTGGAACATAAACGCCAGGCCAGAGAGCATCGCGGCCTGGACCGACTTGCCACGGCGGCGCCGGCTTCTCGGGAACTGCTGACCCACCTCGCGGAGCGCGGGGCTAATCTCGGAAGTGCCACGGCGCGACTGTTGCTTTTGCTGGAGGAGTTCGGCGCCGCTCGCCTGGAGCAGGCCATCCGCGAAGCCATAGACAAGGGCACCCCGCACCATCACGCGGTGCGGCAGATTCTCGAGCGGCAGCGCCGCGCCGAAGGTCGCAGCCCCACGCTGCCGGTGAAACTACCGGATGATCCCCGCGTGCGCGATCTGACCATCCGGCCGCACCCGCTTGCGGGCTATGACGAACTGACCAAAGACATCGTCGACGCACCGGAGCCCGACAACCACGGCCAACAAGGCCCAGACAACGTCGACCACCAGGAGAACCATGACCATGACGAACAACCCGACACTGATGAGCAGTCAAACAACAACGAACAATCAAACCATGATGAGTAAGTCATCGCCTGACCAACTGATGGACCGTGCCCGGCGCCTCGGGTTGTATGGACTTCTTGCTCGCTGGCAGGAACTGGGAGAGAAGCCCTGGGTCCTGACCCTGATCGACTGTGAGGAGGCCGAACGCAGCCGGCGTAGCTTGGAACGACGCATCCGTACATCCAAAGTCGGCCGCTTCAAGCCCGTCGCCGACTTTGACTGGTTGTGGCCGGACAAGATCGACCGGCCACTGATCGAGGAACTGATGCAACTTGGCTTCATCGAGGAGGCTACCAACGTCATCCTGGCCGGACCCAACGGGGTGGGAAAATCGACCATCGCCCAGAACATCGCCCATCAGGCGCTTTTGCGAGGCCATACGGTTATGTGCACCACCGCCAGTGCCATGCTGAACGATCTGGCCGCGCAAGACACCTCCACGGCACTGGCCCGCCGGCTGCGGCGTTACGCCAACCCCGCGGTTCTCCTTGTCGACGAAGTGGGATATCTTTCCTATGACAGCCGCGCCGCGGATCTGCTCTTCGAGGTGGTCAGCCGCCGCCATGAACAGCGGCCCATCATCCTGACCACCAACAAGCCCTTCGCCGAGTGGAACGAGGTGTTTCCCAACTCCAGCTCCGTAAGTGCCTTGGTGGATCGCCTGCTGCATCATGCCGAGATCGTCAAGATCGATGGCGATTCGTATCGCGCCAAGGAGGCCAAGCAGCACGCCGCGGAAAAGGCCCGTAAGCGCGCCACCCAGAGCAAGAAGGCAAAGGTGCAGCGTAAGAACGCCGCCCGGAAGTAGCAAGGCCTGCGGCGGAATGTGGAATACCGCCCGCGCGTGAAGCATGCGGCGTTGCGTAAGAACGCCACCGGAGCGTAAAGCCCATGGGCAAGAAGCCGACCGTCCCTCCGCCCAGACCCGATCTGATCCGTCAGCCCACCGGCCGCTTCGGCTGGCTGGAGGACCGCCTGCTCCACGACGACTGGCTCGCACGCCTGGGTCCCGAGGGCACTTCCGTATTGGTCCTGCTTGCCCTCGCCGCCGATCGCCATGGGGCATCCTTCTTCGGCCGAGAACGCATGGCCGGCAAACTCGGCATCAGTCGACATGATGTTGATCAGGCGTTATCGCGAATGCTCGAGTGGAACTTGGTGGCGTACAGGCCATGGCGTCAAGGCAGCCCCGACGGCATCTGGCAGCTGTTACCGCTGCCCCAATCCGAAAGACGGCCTCGCGGCGGCGAAGCCATCTCCATCGGCGATCTATGCCGATCACTCGGCTTCCAGCCTCCAGACCAACTCACGGAACGCCCCAAAACCGCCTAAACCGCCGGATTCCCGCGCTTCTTCACCGCCGGCAACAGGAAGTCCACGCAGGCGTCAGCAGGGTAGTTTAAGATGCTTATGGGGAACACTTCCCACGGCACGGGTAGGTGCTTGTATTGAGCCCTCCCGAGAGCAAGGTATGCGAACAAG
>JBDRDH010000164.1:0-2812 GCA_043820985.1 Planctomycetota bacterium | reverse complement strand
CTGCACCAACTCCAACTGGACTCCCGGATCCAGCGCCGTGCTGGGCTCGTCCAGAAACATTACCTGGGCGTCCTGGGCGATGGCGGCGGCGATCAGGGTTTTCTGACGTTCGCCGCCACTGAGCGCGTTCACCGGACGCTGGGCCAGATCTTCCAGGCCACAAAGCCGCAGAGCATCCGCAACGGCGGCGCGATCGGCGGGGCCAAGCGGACTCAACGGAGCGGCGTGCGGGAAGCGACCGCCGCTAACCACATCATGTACGGTAAACGCCGGTATGCGTTCAACCGTCTGGGGTACATACGAGGCGAAGCGACCACGGCGACGAGCGGACAACTTGCGCATGGCGCGGCCGTCCAGCTCAACACGGCCGGCGACCGGCGGCAGGTAACCCATCAACGCCAGCAACAGTGTGGTCTTGCCCGCGCCATTGGGACCGATCAGCGAAACGCATTCGTCGGCGCGCAGCGACAAATTCACGTTGTGGATCACACGCCGCCCGCCACGACTGACGCACAGGTCAACGCATCGCAGACATTCTACGGTGGTATGCGGATGAGTCGGCTCAGTCATGACGTTCGCCCGCGATGGCCTGGCACATGGCCCGGTAGGTATAGGTTATACGTGGTCCAGGGATAAAGTGCGCCTGTCCTTTCAGGACATGTATGCGGTTGGTTGCGACGGCGCGCATTTTTCCGATACGCGACCAAGCCTGCACGGCGTCGGTATCGCCACCGGGGCGCGCGCGGCCATCGGCGTCCAATTCAATGATGACGTCCGGATCGGCGCGGGCAATAAATTCCAGCGAAAGCGGGCCGTAAGCGCTGGCGCCATCTGTCAACACGTTCTGATGACCAGCCCGCCGCAGCAAATCGTGGTAGAACGAATCCGGCCCGGCCGCGAATGGCGGCGTGGGCGGATTGGCGAGGGTGCCGGTTATTACGAGTACCCGCGCTGGCGCGACATGACAATATGCGGCGGTAATTTCGTCCAACTCGGCGCGTAAGCATGCGGATAATTGTGTCGCGCTCGCCGGTCGGTTGGTTAGTTCCCCGACTTGCTCGATCGCGGTGAAGATGTCCGGCAGGCCGCGGTCGGGCAGGGAAGCAAGCGGCAGATCCAAGCGCGTCAGGCGCTCGGTGATTGCCCGGCTGGTTCCCGAAACCAGGATCAGGTCGGGAACCAGATTCAACAGGAACTCAACGTTGGTTTCGTCGAGCGCCCCAATGGCGGGAATAGTGGTAATGCCGGGCGGATAGTCGCAGAAACGCGTGCGGCCGATGATACCGGTCCGTAAGCCCAGGGCACAGCAGATCTCCGTGGCACTGGGGGCGGCACAGACCAGGCGCGGGATAGCGACGTTCTGCTCGGATGCCGCAACCACCGGCTCCAGCACCCAGTTGCACAGTTCAACCGGTTGTTGTTTCGCGGAATTAACCGGAGACGTTGCTGTGGGTGGCGTGGCTGAATCGGAGCGCTCGCACGCACACAGCAGACTCAGAGATGTTGGCAACAAAAGCGCAAGAACCACGATTCTCATTGCGGGGCGTCCGGGAGCCCCGCGGGCATGTGGCCCTGGATATAGCCAGCCAGGACGGCGGATTGTACCTCGCTCTCCCAGGCGGCTTCGGAGCCAAAGATATCGAACACCAGTCGGCCCCAGACGTACAAGACGCCGATCTCGGTCCAGCAGCCGGAGTCGCCGACGAGGAACTCGCGGGCGTCGGCGGGGCGGAAGTGCCGATATGCCTGGCGCGCGTTGTCGGGGGAGTCGAACGCAAAGGTGCGGATGGTCATCTTGCGTTGGGGATTTTCCTGATGACGATAGACGGCCAGCCAAACCTGCGAGGGATTAAACCGATGCCAGTCCTTCGCATCGTCGCCCAGGGCGATAATCGCCTGGGAAAACGTGCCCGACCAGACTTCGCCCTGAAGTTCCCACGGCGCGGCGCGGGCGGCCTTGGGGAAGGTATCCGCGACGGTCATGTGCCGACTGGCACAGCCGGGCAGGCAGAGCGTTGCCAACATGAACATTACGCCGCAGGTAGCCGTTCGCTGGATCACCACATTCCTCCGGGACGCAGGAAGGGATTGGTGTCACGTTCGTGACCGATGGTCGTGTCCGGCCCGTGACCCGAGTAGACCACCGTTTCTTCCGGCAGAGTCAGCAGGTTTTCATTGATATTCTTCAGGAGACGCTCGCCGGAACTGCCGGGGAAGTCGTAGCGCCCAATGCTGCCGGCAAAGAGAGCGTCGCCAACGATGACGACTCCGGCTTGCTGGCAATAGAACGCCAGTCCGCCGGGTGAGTGCCCCCCCACGTCCAGCACCTGCCATTTCAGATCGCCGAGTTCCAGCGTGTCGCCCGGGGCGATCAGCCGATCCACCGCCGGAGTTGATATCGGCATGCCCAGCGAGGCCGAGAGGTTCTCCGTGGCGTCAGTCGGCATATGCTCCTCGTCGCGCGGCACCCAGAGTTTGGCGGCGGGCAATTTTTCACAAATAACCGGCACACCCGCCAGGTGATCGACGTGGCAGTGGGTCAGCAGTACGGCCTGGGGCGTCAGTTCGCGTTCGGCGACGGCGGCGGCCAATTGATCGGGTTGCGGAGAAAAGCCAGGATCGATGATCCAGCAGTCCCGGCCGTCAACCGGCCAGAGCAGCAAGCCATTTTCCTGAAATGACGGTTCGATGAAGACTTCGATGTTGAGTGGGCCGTGAGTTTTCATGCCATGGATTTTAACGGGCGAGGGGGGTTCACCACAGAGGCGCAGAGAGCGAAAAAGGTGGGGGGGCTGGGGGAGGTATTGAGGGT
>JBDRDH010000163.1:0-6250 GCA_043820985.1 Planctomycetota bacterium | reverse complement strand
ACAGGCCCGCGCCAAGTTTCACCGGCTGATGGCAACGCGGCTGGCGAGCGACCCTGGCGTCCAGCCCGACACGATCAAGGGCGCGGCCGCTATCTGGATCACACTGAATCAGAACCCGTCCAATCGGCAATGGCTCCCGCGCTTTGTGGAGTTTGCAGGCGGCGAGTACCTGGCCGATATCAGCCGGGATTTACTGATCCGGTATCATGTCCACTTGAAGCAAGCCAATGGCAAGCGGGCGGCATACGACAAGGCCACTAAGACATGGCACGCCGAGCAGACGGATAAGCCCCTGTCGGCGGAAACGATCAAGCACTACGTCCGCACGGCGACGGCGGTATTGAAGTGGGCGCACGATCAGGGCTACATGAAGATCATGCCGAACACACCCAAGCTCACGATGGCCAGCAGACCGCCGCGCGATGTGGAGCCCGGCCGGCTGGCCGCTATTCTCGACGCACTACCCAAGCGGGCTAGCGGTATCCTGAAGTTTCTCGCCTACACCGGAGCCAGACCGGGCGAAGTGTGCCGACTGGAGTGGAAACACGTTCACCTTGACGCGGGCTTGTGTATCCTGCCAGACCATAAGACGGCCGGGAAAACTGGCAAGCCCCGCACAATTTATCTGACCGATCAGGCCGCCGACATACTCCGCACGATGAAGCCGACGATTGGCCCGGTGTTTACCAGCAGATTCGGCAAGCCCTATACCCCGGCCGGTCTACGCGCGATACTCAAGCGGCATGGTGGCATTGTGCCCTACAGTTTACGGCATTCATTCGCACAAACCGCCAGCGAGCAAATCGACGCCGACGATTTGAGTAAGATTCTAGGACACACCGACGGCCGGATGACCAGACGTTACTACGATGTACGCGACAAGCGGGCGCTGAGCGCAATCAGGACGATCAAGCTACCGTTGTCGAGAGCCAAATCAGGGTAAAGGCGGTACCCTGCGATAAAGGCGGTAACAGACATAAAGGCCGGATTTGCAGTAATTGTAAGTCCGGCCTATTTCATGGTTTACAATGGGCGATACAGGACTTGAACCTGTGACCTCCTGCATGTCGAGCAGGCGCTCTAGCCAACTGAGCTAATCGCCCTTTTGCCGCCGCGAGTTCCGCCCGCGAACAAGCTTATCTATGTTCGGCTTACCGCCCGCGCCTGTCAAGGTGTCGTCAAATTCTGCCAGAATACTAATTTTGGGCGATTTGCGCCTTGCCTGCCGCCGGCGCAATTTGAACACTTTCTTCACGGACACGGCGGCGTTTTACGGGGAGTCCTAGAATAGGCTCCGATATGAGCGCCACGGCCTCTGATAATACAAATTCCAAACCGGTGCTGCCCTCGGATGCGCCGCGGTTCCGCCTGACAGCCCCCGGCTTCGAGGCGGCCGCTGATTATCAGGCGGACAAACCAGTCATCCTGATTGGCGGCCGCCGCGATTGTGATCTCGCCCTGCCACATCCCGATGTCTCCAAAGTCCATTGTGCAATTATCAATACCGGACGTGCCCTGCTGGTGCGCGACCTGCTCAGCCGTAGTGGTACTTTTGTCAACGACCAGTTTGTTAAGACACTCGCCCTCAAGCCGGGAGATAAGCTGCGCGTCGGCCCCGTGTCCATCAACATCGAGCTATTGGACAACACCAGCACGTTGGACACCTCCCAGGCTCAGCATCTCCGCCACCCGCTGAAGCTGCAAATTGGCGCGGAACAGATTGAAATCAGTTCCGCGGCGGCGGTGATCGGACGCCGATCATCCGCGGATGTCTCGATTGACAATCCGGATGTCTCGTTGGCTCACGCTTTGTTATTTTGTGTGGACGGCCAGCCAGCTATCTTTGACCTGGGTAGCCGCTCGGGAACCGGCCTGAATGGCCAGCGCGTCGAGTTGGCCACCCTCAATGATGGCGACGAACTCGATGTTGGCGGCGAGCGCGTTATGGTCCAGTGTTGCTCGGCGCCGACAGATGCTGAACATGAACCGGCCCCCGCCGAGCCAGAACCATCTCAATTAGCGGAAGGTGACGTGCCGCTCACCGCCACTCCGCCCACCATCCCGGCTGATCTAGGCGACCTGGAAAGCCTGATTGCATCCGTGCACACACAGATCTCCACGGCGCGCGAACGTATCAATCTAAGCGATCATAAGCTGGCCGAGCGCGAAACCGAAATAGCCCGCCAGTCAGCAGCGCTACAAGCCCGAGCTGCCGAGTTGCATAATATTGAAGCCGGTCTTGAGCAGCGTGTGGCGGAAGCTAATGCCACCGAGCAAGCCGCGCGTGATAAGCTGGCCGCCGCGGATGAACGCGAAAAAGCCTTGACCCAGCAGCACACCCTCCTGGCTGAGGAGCGCGCGCTGGTCGAGCAACATCGCTCTGAAACCGAACAGCTTCATAACGAAGCCGAACAGCTACATAAGGAGGCCACGGCTCAACGACAAGAGATTGCCGAACAACAAGCCTTCCTCCAGGCCGAACAAGCCCGGCTGGCTGAAGCTCACACTGAGTTGGAAGAGCGGCAGAAAGCTATCAGCGCCGCCGCCGAGACCCATGCGGCCCTGGAGACCAAGCTCCACCAGCGTGAGGAGGAGTTACGCCAGGCAACGGCTCAACTCGCTGACCAGCATACAGAACTGGAATTCCTGCGTACCGAACTCGACGAACGAGACCGCCAACTGACGCGGCGGGAAGCCGAGGAAGTGGAAGCATTTCGCAAGATCGAGCAATTCAAAACGGCCCTCAGCCAGGCTAGCACACTCCTTGCCGAGACCACGCCACCCACTACTCAAGAGTCTGAACCGCTCGAATCACCCACGGATGATTCGCCCAGCGACATCTCACGGACCGAGTCGCCCGCTGACGATTCTGATGAACTGCCGGCACCTGTGGTTGATAAGCCGCTGTTCTCGGCCACACCGGAAACTCCACCCAGCGATTGGCCACCCGAGCTGCGCGAGCGCTTCCAGGTGTTACGCCGCATGAGCAATAAAAGTGATGCCGATCTGCTGGCCCAGGTCTGGGCTGAACACGATCAGTTGGCTGTCCAGGCTGGCGAAATTTCCGCCATAACCCACAAGAAAAGCCGCCTGCCCTGGAGAAATTAGCCGCCGCCACGGCTATTCCTGATGCACCAGCTTATACAGATCCAAGCCCCCGCAGAGGTTAACCACCGACAGACCCTTCTGCCGTAGGACGCGGTTCGCGTAATACGAGCGCTGCCCGACTTCGCAGTATGTCACAATCGGTTTGTCGCGCGGTATATCCTCCCAGCGATAGCGCAACTCCGTCAATGGAAACGAGAGTGCCCCGGAAATATGCCCGGCCACGTACTCCACCGCACTGCGCACGTCGATGATCGTCCAGGCCTCACGCTGCTCGGGACCAAGCTCCTCGGCATATATGAATTCCTCATCGCCACGCAGCAGGTTGTGAGCCACAAAGCCCGCGATATTGACCGGATCCTTGGCGGCGCCATATTGCGGCGCATAAGCCAACTCAACCTCTTCCAGATCAACCACGCTCATGCCCGCCTGCAAGGCCATGGCCAGCACATCGATACGTTTGTCCACCCCTTCGCCGCCGACGATCTGTGCTCCCAACACGCGGCCATCATCCGGCTCGAACAGCAGCTTGATCATCATGGCCTGTCTACCCGGGAAATAATTCACATGCTGGTTGCGCTGCACGTAAATCTTGCGATATGGTACTTCGCGCTGCTTGAGCAGCTTCTCCGAGGCACCCGTCATCGCCGCCGTGACGTCGAAAACTCGCACCACACCAGTGCCCTGCGTCCCCCGGTAACTCGTCGAGCGCCCACAGATATTATCCGCCGCTATGCGCCCCTGGCGATTCGCCGGCCCGGCCAGCGGCACCATCGTTGTCCCGCCCAGAACCGGATCGCGCACCTGGACCGCATCCCCGACGGCATATATGTGTGGATCGCTGGTACGCATATGCTCATCAACCACCAGCGCACCGCGTTCGTTCAGCTCCAGACCCGCGCTACTTGCCAGGTGTGTCTCTGGTCGTACACCCACCGCCAATATGACCAGATCCGCGTCCAGCTCCTTGCCGCTCTTCAACGTGGCCCGGACACGCTCTCCATCCTCACTAAACGCGGTCACGCCATCCGACAAATGCAATCGCACGTCATGCTTAGCCAACTCGCGGTGCAATGACTCGGCCATCTCCGGATCCAGCGGCGGCATGACCTGTGGCAACAACTCCACCAGCTCCACCGACATACCCCGGCGAACCAGGTTCTCGGCCATCTCCAAGCCAATAAATCCCCCACCAACCACCAGCGCCGACTTTGCCCCCGCATCCACAACCTTCTTAATGCGATCCATATCCGCCATATTCCGCAAGGTCATGATCGCCGGATGATCAATACCCGGGATTGGCGGACGGATCGGTTCCGCGCCCGGCGAGAGCAACAGGTCATCGTAAGTTTCCTCGTACTCCTCGTTGGATTCCAACCGGCGTATCCGCACTCGGCGGCTGGCCGGATCAATTGCCACCACCTCCTGACGCACGCGCACGTCCAGGTCAAAGCGCGCCTCCAGGCTCGTGGGCGTTTGCAATAGCAACCTGCGCCGCAGCTTGATCTCGCCACCGATGTGATAAGGCAATCCACAGTTGGCAAAAGAGACATCCGGACCGCGTTCGATCAGGATAATCTCGGCGTCCTCATCCAGACGCCGAGCCCGCACCGCGGCGGTTGCGCCCCCGGCAACTCCTCCAACGATCACCAGTTTCGTACTCATACTCTCGTCCAAATCCGCTAATAGCGACCGACACCGTGCCAGCCGCTATCTTGCCATGCCCCGCCGGGCAATTCCGTCGCCCGGGTTCTTTATACTCATTTTTCGGCGGACTTATCCACGTGCTGCTGAACGCACCCCAGCAACCACCCCGCCGCCGGATGTATCACCCGGTAATATACCTGCCTGCCGGCGCGCTCGGGCCGGACGATACCATGCGCCCGCAGCATGTTCAGGTGCTGGCTGACGACGCTCTGTCGCAGATCCAGCTTCTCAGCCACTGCACCCACCGAGAAGCTACCGTGCAAAAGCAGTTCGCATATCCGCAGCCGATGGGCGTGCGTCAACACCCGTAACACGGCTGTTACGGCCTCGGCCTGCTGGGGCGATAGTAGCTGCTCCTTCATCATCACATGTCATTATATCATGATATTATGATATGTCGAACCACCACAATCATGCAGACAGTACTTCGAGCCCGACATCAGATCTCCCGACTTTTCAATCCCCTGGTATCTTCAACGCCATGATGACTTCTTTTGATTTCTCGGCAAAACTCTGAGAGCATTTCTCTGAGCAGAAATAGAATGTATAGCCATACATCTCCAGCGCGTGCTCTTCCTTGCCATCCATCAGAAGCTTACAGCTCACACAGCGTTCGATAATTTTGTCCTCGGTACCGTCCAGCTTGTCCGCCAGCGCCAGTTTGACCGCAATCGCCGTCTCGACCATGACTTCCGCCGGATCCCGCTCCTCGGCGGGTTCTTCCGGCTCCACCGCGGCTGGTTCCTTGGGTTCTTCCGCCACCGGCTCAACAGGTTCCTTTACGATCGGCTTTTCCGGCTTTTCCGCCACCGGCTCTTGCGGTTCTTCAACAACCGGCTCTTTCGGCGGCACGGCCTCTGGCTCTTCCGCCAGCGTTTTCACCGTTTCCTTTGGCGCCACTGGTTCGGTTACGGTCTTCTCCTTGGTCGTATCCTGACGCTCGCACGCGGACAGGACCAGCAGTACACATGCTGCCATTAAGAGGCAACCCCACATACGGTTAAATCTCGTCAGCATCTTTTATCTCCTTACGTAAGATATGCCGCTGTGATCACGCCGGTCACGGCCACTCCGGCCCAACACACTAGCCTAAATGATACCCACTTTTTCCAACCTCGGCACACTCTCCGCGTCCCAAACATGCGAATTGGGGCTCGGATTGGAAAGAGTCACCGCCATGACGCCAAGATCGCCAAGATCGCCAAGATCGCCAAGGGGCTGCTAACACATAAATCTAGCACAGTCGGAGTGCCCTGCCGGGTGCCATGCCCAAGCCGGGTGCCGGGTGCCATGCCGGGTGCCATGCCCAAGCCGGGTGCCGGGTGCCATGCCCAAGCTGTAAGCGCGGGCATGTTGGAAGTTGGATCGGGAACCCGCTCGCTCGCGCTCGGGGGTCGGATTAGGGGTGCCATGCCCAAGCTGTAAGCGCGGGCAAGTG
>JBDRDH010000162.1:0-17670 GCA_043820985.1 Planctomycetota bacterium | reverse complement strand
AGCGAGCACTCGGCGATCTTCCAAGCCATGCGGAGTGGTCGTCCGGATGAGGTGTCACGGGTGTATCTGACGGCCTCGGGCGGTCCGTTCCGCACCTGGCCGCCTGAGCGGATGGAGACGGCTACGGTCGCCGAAGCCCTGAACCACCCCACCTGGTCGATGGGGCCCAAGATCACGATCGACAGTGCCACGATGATGAACAAGGCCCTGGAGATCGTTGAGGCCCATTATCTGTTCGAGCTGGCGAGCGAGCAGATTGAAGTGCTGATACATCCGGAATCGATTGTGCATTCGATGGTGGAATTCCGTGACGGTTCCACTATTGCGCAACTCGGCACGCCTGACATGAAGATCCCGATACAATATGCTATAACTTTTCCGCGACGCGTACCGGGCCGCGCCCCGACACTGGACTGGAGTGTGGCCCGTAGCCTGAACTTCGAGCCACCCGACCTGGAACGCTTTCCGGCGTTGCGGCTGGGTCATGAAGCCGCCCAGCGGGGCGGTACCTGCGGGGCTGTACTGAACGCCGCCAACGAGGCGGCGGTCGAGCGGTTCCGGGCGGGTGAAATCCCGTTTGGCAAGATCGCGGTGCTCGCCGAGCAGACACTGGCGCGGCACCGCTTTATTGAGCAGCCCACTCTGGCCGAATTGATGTCGGCGGATGCGTGGGCGCGATGCGAGGTTTGTGAATGCATTCGGGTTTGAACGCAATAACCGCACTGCTGGCCGCGACTGATACACCGGCGTGGCTGGAGAACACGCTAGGCGTGATCTGGGTGGTCCTCGGCTTTTCGGTGATCATCTTTGTGCATGAGCTGGGACACTTCCTGGCGGCCAAGTGGGTCGGAATCCGCGTCGATCGCTTCGCGATTGGATTCGGTAACCGTTTATGCGGCTGGCGCCAGGGGGAGGGCTTCACCTTTGGCGGCCGGCCGAACTATACCGGTGCCGAACTGGAAGCGAAAAACTGGGGTGAAACCGACTATTGCCTCAAGCTGTTGCCACTGGGTGGCTATGTGAAGATGCTGGGCCAGGATGACATCCAGATCAATGATGATACCGGCGAGGTCAAGCTCAGTGATGATCCCCGGGCTTTTACCAATAAGCCGGTCGGCAAGCGCATGCTGGTGGTCTCGGCCGGCGTGATCTTCAACGTGCTCTTCGCGATTCTGACTTTCATGTGTGTCTTCCTGATGGGCAAATCGGATCTGGCCGCCCAGATTGGAGCTCTCGATCCGGTCGGGCCGGCGGCGAAAGCCGGCTTGCGCTCCGGAGACCTGGTTGTCGAGGCCAATGGCCGGCCAATTGAGACATTCAGGGATTTGATCATCGCCCAGATTCTCGCGCAGGATGGACGTGTGAGCTGTCGCGTGCAGCGCGATGGGCAACTTATACCCGACGAATTCGTTATTGAACTGGATTCGGCCGACAGCGATCCCTTTACCGCCAGTGGCATGCGGCCGTTTGGTACTACCAAACTACTGATAAATCCGCGCGAGGACATTGAGGGTGATTACCCACGGAAGGGTGATCTGATCACGCGTGTCAATGGCGAGGCCGTATCCAGCTCGACCGAGATTGAGTTGGCTTTCACGCGCCACTTATCCAATACCGGCAAGTCAAGCGTCGAGCTGACCATTGAACGCCCGGATTCGGACGCCCCGTCAAAGATCCGGCAGTTCACCTGTTCCTATCCCACGGCACTGCTGGTCGGCTACACACAGACTGAAGGTACGCGCGAAGCGCGCGTCGATTCGGGACACATCCTGGGATTATGCCCCCGGCGCAAGGTCATTATCGTTGACCCCGGTGGTCCGGGGGATAAGGCTGATATCAAGCCAGGTGATGTTGTCGCACAATGGGGGAGTGTGCCGAATCCGCTCTACAGCGAGATTGTTACCAGTATTTACGAGAATGTTGACCAGCCGGTGAATGTGATCGTTGAACGGGAGGGTCAACGGGAAGATCTGACCGTCACGGCCCGACGCCCTTTTACATTTTTTAAGCAAGCGGACCCGCGCATCGGAGTGGGCTTTGGCCGCATTGAGGAACAGCGCGCCGTGGTGGCGGACGTGGCCAGCGGCACACCCGCCGCCAGTTTGAACATGCCCCGGGGCGCCGAGATCCTGTCAATTAATGGGCAAGCGGTGGCTAGCTGGTTTGATGTCATCCAAAAGCTGAAAGCCGCGGCCGGCACGACTGTCACCGTGCGTTATCGTAGTGGCGGCGATGAGGCGGACGGCCGTATGGCCATACCGTCGAGCATCGTGAATGAGCTGAGCCTGCCGCCGGGCGCCATGATAATATCGATCAATGGCAAATCATCCGCCAGGCTGGAGGATGAGACTCCAGTACGTTTACCCAATCCAGTGGCTCTGCAAACGCTACTTGAAAAGTACCTGGGAGAAACAGTAAAAATCGAATATCAAATCTCGCCACGGGATCACGAGCTACACCCGGCCGAGTTTACCGTGCGGGCGGATGGTTCGAACATCGATCCCTGGCAAATGCGGATACTCTACAGTCACGATTTGTTGTTTGCGCCCAAGGAGCGTCTGGTTCAGACCAGCAATCCGGTCAAGGCTATCCAGTTGGGCGTCAAACACACCGGGTTGGTGCTTGTTGAAGTTTACCGGGTGATCAAGTCGATGGCCCGCAATGCCTTCTCGGAGCGCAGCACCGCGCAACATGTCTCCGGCCCGGTGGGTATCGTCAGTGCCGCGATTACCAAGGCCAAGCAAGGCGCGCCGGAGTTGCTGTTCTTCCTCGCATTTCTGTCGGTCAACCTGGCCGTAATCAATTTCCTGCCGTTCCCGGTGGTGGATGGCGGTCTGATGGTCTTTCTGCTGATCGAGAAGGTCAAGGGCAAGCCCTTGGGCTTAAAGACGCAGATGTGGGCGACCTTGATCGGCCTGGCCACGATTATCCTGGTCTTCCTGCTGGTTACGATCCAGGACATCAGCAAGATCTGGAGTAGCTGATACCACCGCCGTGGTATTCAAAATAGCGTCAGTTGCCGGGGTGGCTCTATTTGCATGGGATGGTCGTCTCGACGCCAACTCTGGCCGCCGTACAGGCCGCAGCGTGTGGCGGTGGTTTCAAAAAGCCGGGCGACACTTTCCCAGTAAACGCCTTGACCTTGCAGACGATGCCCGAGGCGCGGATCGTTCCAGGTGCCGCCGTGCAACTCGCGCATACGTTGGGCGACGCGCTCCGCGGCGTCCGGGAACTCGGTCCGCAGACATTTCAGAAAGACATCGGCGACACTGCCCGGGAGTCGGACCGGGGAGTACGCGGCACTACATGCGCCGGCTTCGGCCGCCCGGGTGAGTAACACTGGAATATCGCGATCGTTCAATCCAGGAATCACGGGGGCCAGCAGGAGGCTGACGGGCACGCCGGCTTTGGCCAGATGGTGCATGGCTTTGAAGCGCTGCTCGGGGGAAGGAGCATAGGGCTCGATCCGCCGGGAGATATGCACGTCAGCAAAGGCGATGCTCAGGCAGACGTGGACGTCCGCCTGTCGTCCCAGCTCAACGAGTAGATCAGTATCGCGCGTCACCAGGCTGGATTTCGTTGAAATAGCCACGGGATTACGTTTTTGGAGGCACACTTCAAGGCAACGGCGCGTGAGGCCGTAATGGGCTTCCAGTGGCTGGTAACAATCTGTTACACCAGAAAAGGTTATGGATTCGCCACGCCATCGGCGGCTGGAAAGCTGTTGTTCCAGCAGTTCGGGGGCATTCAGCTTAACGACAATGTGGCTGCCGAAATCGGTACCCGCCCCCAGGCCCAGGTATTCATGCGTCCGGCGGGCATAGCAATACGCACAGGAATGACGACAGCCGCGATATGGATTGACACTCCAGCGAAAGGGAATGTCCGGGCTGTGGTTCTCGGTGAGAATGGACTTGGCTTGTTCCTCGATAATGGTGGAGCCAGTCGAGGGCGCCGACTCCAGCCGTTCGTGCTGTACCCGGTCGAATGGATTCGGGGGGTTATCCACACAGCGCATGCCGATCTCCAAAGCACACGGGTAGTATATTCGGATTATGTTAGGGTGACAAGTGTAATTTAATAAAGTTATGTTTCAGGGCGCAAGGCAACGGCCGCGGCAGGTGCGATGCCGCGGCCGTCAGATGAAAGAAGACCCGCATATGGGCTATGGCAGTTTCGACTCATCAGGCTGATCGCGACCTGGGCGATTTTCACGCTCGCCACGTGGACGCCGGGAGCGTTCTCCGCGCTCACCATCACGGTCGCCCCGGCGGGGCCGCTCGCCTTGGAGCATTCTTTCGAATTGCGGGACCTGGTCGCCGTCCAGCATCTCAACGATCTCGCGCTTAACACGCTCAGCCAGTTCCGTTTGCGCATCGCGGTCCGTGCGTCGGAGCTGGCGCGATTCACGCATGGCAGCCTGGCCGATTTCGTTGAGTTCGCGGCGTTGTTCCTCATTGAGGTCGAGACGTTTAGCCGCCTGCAAGATGGACCGCACGTCCTGAGGACGCTGGTTGTCGCGTCCACGCCGGCTTTCAAACTGTGCGCGCAGTTCAGCCAGCTTGGCCTTCTGATCGTCACGCAGGATGCCTTCCAGCTCAGTCAGGAAGCTCTCCATCGGATTTCCGCGCTCGCCGCGCATTCCCTCGAGTTGCTGCCTGATTTCAGCGACACGAGCCTCGTTGCCTTCCTCCTGGGCCGCCCGCATTTCCTCGATCAAGGGACGCATTTCTTCCCAGCGCTCGCGGTTGCCTGGGCCACGGCCACCGAGTTGTTCGCGCATCTCCTCGAACTGGGCCATCTGCTCTTCGTCGAGTTCCAGTTGCTCGGGTAGTTGCTCCAGCATCTGACGCATTTCGCCGCGCTGGCGGCCGCGTTGCTGCATTTGATCG
The DNA here is from genome assembly GCA_043820985.1 of Planctomycetota bacterium. Classification (GTDB taxonomy): domain Bacteria; phylum Planctomycetota; class Phycisphaerae; order UBA1845; family Fen-1342; genus JAAYXS01. The sequence goes on along the minus strand of JBDRDH010000162.1, from coordinate 12,778 downwards.
ACGCGCTCCCGGAAGCGGTTCAGGGTCTGGAGCTGTTCCTCGTTGAGGATAGTGGCCACCTGGTCGAAATATTCGTTAACTAGCGGCTGTGGATCGAAACGCGACTGGCGCATTTGGTCCCGCAACTGGGCCACGCGCTCCTCATCGCCTGACTCCCGGGCTTCCCGCATGGCTTCGCGGAGTTCGCGGCCGTCGCCGGCTTCGGCGTGGCGCGCTTCCATTTGCTCGCGGAGCTCGGTGGTGATCTCATCGAACTCAGCGGCTTGTTCCTCATTCAATTCCAATTCCTGAGCCAGGCGTTCGGTCATGCGCTCCATCATCTGCCCAGGCGGACCTCCTCGGCGGGGTCCCTCTCCACGGCGCTCCATGCCGGCACGTCCCGGCCGATCCCGGCGGCCACGCTCAGGCCTTTCCTGGGCCAGAGCGGGGATTACCAGACACAGTACGGTGATTAGTGCGATCCAACGGGCTTTCATAGCTTTCTCCTGTTATTCCAAGGTGGCTTAGTGTGTCTTATGCCAGCCAGCGGGAGCGGGCCCGGGAAATCCGGGCGACGCACCCGTTGCCAGTGCCATTCTGATAAGCTGAACGCCCTCGTTCAGCGAGGCTTGCCATAAAAATGTCAGGTTTTGTCAGACAATTAGTGTCTGTATGGGCTCAGGGTGGTGAAAGGCGGTCGTTGACTGGCTCCTGGTCGGGTACTAGGATACGAATTCGGTCACCGGCTTCTCGGATGCCCCCCCAGGTGAGACTCACCTAGTCGCGGACTCTGATCCGTCGGTGCTGACCGAACCGGCGTCGAGCCCGCTTCCGATCTCAAGATTACAGCCGGCGAGTTCGATAAGCGAGGTGTTGTTAAGGTTCAGAAGGAGTGCTCTTGGCGAAACAAGACGCGATTCAAATAGAAGCAGTGGTCCTCAAGGCCCTGCCCAACGCCATGTTTCTCGTGCAGGCCGATATTGGTGAGAACAAGCATGAGGTACTGGCTCATGTCTCCGGTCGCATGCGGAAGAACTTCATCCGCATCCTGCCAGGCGACCGGGTAACGGTGGAATTGTCGCCATACGATCTCAAGCGCGGACGGATTGTTTACCGGCAGAAGTAGTGAGCGGCCAGCCGTCTGGTGTGCCGTATCGCAGGCGAAATTCCCGCCTTCAGCCTACTTAGTTCGATCTTCACTCAGAGGGTGTGGCTGGTTCTTCGGGTTCGACGCCGAAGTGTTTGAGGGCCGCATCCTTCGACTCGAAGAAGCGGAACATCTTATCCAGGTTGGTGACTTGAAAAACACGGGCCAGTTCGGGGCGGAGACCGGCGAGAACGACATCAATTTTGCCCTTGTCAGCCTTGCGGCGCAGGGTCATCAAGACCCCCAGGGTTTGAGAAGACAGAAAGCGGATATTACAGAAGTCGATCAGCAGGTGTTGACCGCGGGGCTCATCGACCAGGGCGTACAGCTCGCGCCCCAGTCGTTGCGCGGTCACGGTATCCATGATGGAGCTATCCTTAAAGCTGACGATGGTCACGTCCTGCTTTTCTTCAATATTCAGACGGCAGTCAGGCATCGACCTCACTCCAAATGGAACATGTAATCACGCTGAAAGAGTATAGCGTCTGATAACCGTATACGCACGGGTGTCGGGCGAATCAGAAATCAGGGGGTCCGTGACACTATCGGCGACTCGCGAATCAGTGAAGTGAAGCGTGATATTGTCCGCGTCGGGCACATGATCCGAGCCCCGAGCGCCAGCGAGCGGGACCGAAGGCCAACCGTCTGTCCACGAAGACCCCGCGCTGGCGCTTGGGGCTCTGATCAGCCCCGCCGATAGTGTCACGGACCCGAAATCAGGGCTCATCCGGATCACACCACTTGTAGGGGAAGGCATAACGCGACGTCCAGCCCACGCCCCACTCCAGGTGGGTGAAAGCCGCATGGCCGTCGAGGAAGGCCAGATTCAACCGGCTCCCTTCGCGATCATGCCAGATGGCCGAGTACGTGTGATTGTTGATGACGGTCCAGTACATCTGCTGATCGCCAGCCACCACGAACAAAGCTGGCGAGGCCTCAATCTGCACGAGCCGGAGGGGGCGGATCGGGAAGTATGGCCGGCAGGTTTCCAGGTTAATCTGCCCGTTGGTTATGCTCGGATTCAAGGGGTAGCTATTGCCCATGTAATCGTATGTTGAACGGCCGCGCGAGACCGGATCCGGCAGATTCTCGGCGCCGCGATCGGATGGGCAGTGAAAGACCTCGGCGGCCTGATTGCCGTAGGGATCCAGGGCTACGTAGCGGTTGAGTGGACGCGGGTTGAGGATGCCGCCGCCGGGTACGGCGTAAATCTCGACCTTGCCGCCGTAAAACCATTGGATGTTGTCAATGTAGGTTGGGAATACGCCGTTGGTTTCTTCGTCGAGGTAGAGTTGCCAGGCGATGGCGATTTGTCGCAGGTTTGAGGTGCAACGCACGCGTTTACCGTTTTCGCGCGCGTGTCCCAGGGCGGGCAGCAGGATGGAGATCAGCAGGGCGATGATGGCGACGGATACCAGCAGCTCAATCAGGGTGAAGGCCCATGGCCCGGCACACCGGCGGAGCGCGGCTGCCGCCTGGGGCTGGTTTGCTGTTACCCGCGGCATGGCTACCGTCGTCATCGGATTCAGTGCCCGACCGGTGCTGATGCTCTATGGCCCAGTGCGTTTGTCAATGTTCACTATACGGCGGTCACCATTGACTTCCAACAACTGCAACCGGAGACGCTTGGTGCTGCCGGCTTTTTCAATGGCCTGTAACAGATCGCCGACGTTTTCAACCGGCTCGCCTTGACAGGCAACGATAAGCTCGCCGGGCTTGATCTTGGGATTTTGCTCCCAGTTTTCGTCCAGGGCTACGATGAGCACGCCGTGCTCAGTTTCGTCATAGTAACGTGACATCCTCGGCAGTAGTGATATAGCTCGTAGCCCCAGGGCATCTACTGGGCGCGTCTCGATGGCCGGCGAGCGGCGTGCCGCGCGCATGTCTCTGGGTTGCAGCCCGAGTTCGACATCCAGTTCGATTCGATTTCGATCACGAATCACACTCAACTTGACTTTCTGGTGAGGGCCAATGTCGGCAATAGTGGACTTGAAGTATTCACCGTCGCGAATGATCTCGTCATTCACTTCAACGATGATGTCCTCGACCTGCAAGCCACCTGCATTAGCCGGGGAGTCGGTATGCACGCTGGTAACCAGTATGCCGCGGGTGTTGGGCAGGTCAAAAATCTCGGCGATTTCCGCGGAGATTGGTTCGACGGGGTACGTGATCCCGAGCCAGCCGCGCGCTACCTGGCCGGATGCTATCAGCTCGCGCGCGACACTCACGGCCATATTCGCTGGAATGGTGAAGGCCACGCCGGCGTTATACAAATCTCCATGTGTGGCAATCATGGTATTAACGCCAACGACTTCGCCGCGCAGGTTGAGCAAGGGTCCCCCAGAATTGCCGGGATTGATAGCAGCGTCTGTCTGGATGAAGTTCTGATAAGGGATGACATCGCTGCTAACGACGCGCGTGCGGCCTTTGGCACTGACGATGCCGTGGGTCACGGTCTGGGTCAGTCCGAAAGGCGCGCCGACCGCCAGTACCCAGTCTCCCACGTCGACCTGGTCCGAATTACCAAAGGTCAGGGCGTGCAGACCGGTGGCTTCGATCTTGATTACCGCCAGGTCGGTTTGCGGATCGGTTCCGACCAGCGTCGCTTCATACGTGCGATCATCGTTCAGTTGCACGCGAAGAGTATCACGCCCGGCAACAACATGGTTGTTTGTGAGGATGTGACCATCGCTGTCGAAGATTATTCCACTACCGGAGCCGGGTGGTTGTTGGCGCTGTAGTAACTGTTCGATCTGTTCATCGTCGAGCATATCGCCCAACTGTTGGCGTAGCTGTTCACGCAGACGTTGTTGCTCACCGCCCTGGCCATCAGCCAACTGGCCGCCGCTGACATCGATATTAACCACACCGGGGCTGGCGACCTTGGCCACCAGGCGAAAAGCCTTGGAAATTGTCTGAAGGCTGGCCAGCTCTTCGCTATTGAGCAGTTGATCGCTATCAGCCTGAATGCGCCCACGTTCGAAAGCGTAAGCCCAGTGTGTGAGCAACTGATCGCCAAAGCCCACCCATAACACAGCCAGCAGGGCCGCGGTCCATACCAGCAAGCCAATACGAGCACGTGGTCGGTTCATGCTTAAGACCTCATCTCTCGCCAAAAAATCTGGACAGATTCCACAAACTTATAATGATACGACAGTCGGAGCGTTGCGGCCGTCGAAATCTGTCGGTTCCGTACAGATTATAGAACCGAGGGCGTTTCCGGCCGCGGGCTACGGCGAGTCAGCATTAACCCCTGGTGAGGCTGGCTGGCTGGCCAGGCCGAAGGGTAGCAAATCAGCCAGATCCAGACCCGCCGCTTCGGCATACTGCTTGACGAAATCGCCCAGATTATCTGGGGTTACCAAATGGCACTGGATGATTTTCAGACGCGGGGCGTCGGGGATATTCATCAGGCCGGTAACCGCCATCTCGACGGCGGAGAAGCCGATTTCTCCGTCCAGTGGTCCGACGAGCGCGGCGGCTTCGCCGGCGATAAGCCGCGGCCACAAGCGGGGCGGCGCGGCCAGGGTCGCAAAGCGGTTATCCGTAGGTAGCTGATTGCGTGGTTCCAGCGAGAGCCACGGGTCGGGATTGAGTGTGACAATCAGGCCGACGTGAGTGAAGCGCTGGCGCAGCTCTTCGATAAGCTCTTGCTGGGAGCGATCGGATTCAGCGGCATTGCGTTGCTCCAGCAGGCGTAAAGTCGACCGGCTGTGAGCCATGGACATAAAACGGTTATAGCGCAGCGAAGCGTCTCGATTGCGGCCTTTTTCATGTACCAGTACGTAGCTGAGACGCCCGGCAGCGATGGAATCCAGCTTTTCTCCCAGTAGCGCGGCACCACTACCGAAGTCCACGGATACATGTCCGAAGGTGTTAACATCTTCGAGGGGCTGGCCAACTGTGACCAGTAAAATGCCGGTTTCCGCGATACGCTGGGCGGCGGGAAGTGCGATTTTGGGCTTATCCACACAGAGACAGACCGCCAATACGCCGCGCTTAATGACTTCCTCAACAACTTCCAGGAGATCTTCAGGTTGATCAGTTTCCGGGGCGCGGGTCAGACAGTTCAAGTAGGGGCGTCGGCCATAAAGTTCGGCGCCGCCCTGGATGCCGGGCCAATTGGGATACGCTTGTGATGGGCCGATAACAGCAATCAACGCCCCCGGAGGCAAAGGCGTACCGCTTCCAGGATTGGGGGATGCGCGGCGGCAGCCCGTAACATCAATTGTAATAAGGAGATATGTTAGGCTGGTGCATAGAAGTTTGAAACGAATGGTTGAGGGCCGGAAAATCATGTTTCACCAGATTTATTGGATCGGCTATGTGTGCAACCATCGTTTGCCGATTACGCTATAATACAGAGAAGCGGATGTGGGCATAAGCCTACAACCATAGGAGAGGTGCGCCAATGAGATACTCTGTTGCAATCGCACTAACCGTCACTCTGCTCTGCGGAGTCACTGCTTTTTGCCAAACCTCTGGGAGCACGCTGGCGGATCGCACGCCGCAGGAGAACGCCAGTGCCGCCGCGATTCAGGAGCGAGCCCCCGGAACCTGGGTGAACGCCGCTCGCGCGCGGCACGCAATCTTGATTAATGCCCGCGTCACCAAGCCAAGGAACAACGAACCGGGGGGAACGTTGGACGGCTTGTTTGGCGCGGAAAGCTCGGGCTCGACCAGCAGCCTTACCAGCATATTTGATCTGCTTGATCAATTCGGTGGAGTATCTGGTGTAACCGATCTGCTCAATAGCGTCGGCGGCACTACGGGAGGAACGACGGGTGGCACTACGGGTGGTACCACCGGCGGCACCACGGGCGGCACCACGGGCGGCGCAACTATCGAAGACCTAATCCGCTTGCGTGATGAACTGCAGGGCAACAATTCAACGGCCAAAACCAACACAAGTAAGACCAGCACCAGCCAGGAGAGTGGCAACCTGTCTTATGAAACTCGCGACGCATCCGGGGCAATTGGTCGCCTCCCCAAGATTGAGCCACGGGCTCAGGAGTCGACCACCGAGAAAAAATTCGTCGTCCGCTGGGCTGACACCATGGTGCAAACTGTGTTTACCTCACTGGCGATCGGTTTCCGATCCCAGGACTTCATCAACTTCCTGATGGATGCGCTGCGACCAGTGCTGTTTCCGACCACTATCAGCAACGAAAATACTACCTCGGGCGATAGCACTTCAGGTGATAGCACTTCAGGTGATAGCAGCTCGGGCAGCGGCCTCGAGGATCTTAATCCGCCGGTCAACAACGGCGATAATGGCTCAATCGTCTGAGCAGTCTCGGACGCCGTGCTGGCCAGTTAACACATGTCGATTACAGCTAGTTCACTAAGCTGGTCGGTGGATCGTGGCGACAAATAATAAGAGGGGGTTTCTCACTACCTCCCCAAGATCTGTGGCGCCGTGACGCGGTTTCGGCTTTGCGAATCGCCAGGTCTCTGATATAAGCATCAGGCAGGAAATAGGTCCTGGTAGTTGATTTAGCGCCACCGAGCGGCCAGAACAGGTGAGTCATGCCTACTATTCCACCACGGTTCATCGCACAACGAGGCTTTGGCAAGGCTGCCCTGGCGGCAGACGTGCTGGCTTCAGTGTCACTGGTCATCTATGGGATTATTGAGTTGGCCACGCGCGAGCATGCCTGGGGTGTGGCCCCACTGGCGGTTGGGCTGATTACGCTGGCACTGGGTATCCTGGTATATGCCCATATGTCGCTGACTCACAAAGCCGTAAACAATTCGTACCGCTCGTACGATACGCTGCTTGATATTTCCGAGATGCTACGCCGACAGAGCGACTACATCAGAAGAATCGCGGATAACAGTTCACTCTCGGAATGGGCGAAGCGGATCGTCTATCGCGAGAAGGACTATGAATATCTACGCGACACGATCCAGGGTGCCATGGTGCGCCAGGACTGGGTGATCGCCGAACGACTTATTCAAGATATGGATGATGAATTCGGCCTGCATGAAGAGGCGGCCACTTTACGTCATGAACTGGCCAAGGCGCGCCAGGCTACTGCCGAAGAGAAAATTGCCACCGCACTCAAACGCTTCGAAGCGCTGTGTAGCGCTCAGAAATGGGACCAGGCCCACCAGGACTCCACCCGGTTGCTGGCCCTCTTTCCGGAAGATCCGCGTATTGCCGAGCTGCCGCGGGTGTTGGAACAGCGGCGCCAGCAGTTCAAGCGTAAGTTGCTGCGCGAATATGACGACGCGGTCCGGACCCAGAATGTGGATGTGGCCCATCGTTTACTCTTCGAACTCGATCACTATCTGGCCCCGAACGAGGCCGCCGCTCTGAAGGAATCCGCGCGGGGCGTCTTCAAGGCCAAACTGCTGCAGATGGGTGTTGAATTCAGCCTGGCCGTCAGCGACCACCGTTTCAATCGGGCGATAGACGTTGGCGAGCGCCTGATGCGCGAATTCCCCAACAGCCGCTACGCGCAGGAAATCCAGAGCATGCTGCCCGCACTACGCCAACGCGCCGTGCAGGAGATCAGCGCGCATGACGACTGATCAGCGACTGACCGCGTTTGCCACCAGATGGGGGCACCGCTGCCAGATCATCAGTAGCGCGCCCGGACGCGTGAATCTGATCGGGGAACACACCGACTACAATGACGGATACGTACTCCCAATCGCAATCCCGCAGCGCACCTATGTATCTGTCGCTGCCGCGCCCGCGGATGTTGGCCAGGTGCGAGTGTATTCCCAGACTCTTGATGATGAGTTGCACTGGCCGCTGGATGGCTGGCACGAGCAGTCGGCCCGGCACTGGTCGAGCTACGTGGCTGGCATAATCGCGCTGCTGCGGCAACGTGGGATTGAAGCCGGCGGCTTGGATCTGCTGATTGATAGCGCGGTGCCACCAGGTGGCGGGCTTTCCAGCTCGGCCGCTTTGGAAGTGGCACTAGCCAGCGCCTTGACCAGGCTCGCCGGGGTAACCCTATCCAACCGGGAACTGGCGGAGCTGTGTCGCCAGGCCGAGCATGAATACGCCGGCGTGCCTTGTGGAGTGATGGATCAATATGCCGTGCTGGTCGCGCAAGCGGGCGCGGCGTTACTACTTGACTGTCGTTCATTGGAATATGAGCACGTACCACTCAAACTGGACGGACATGTATTCCTGGTGATTGACTCCGGGGTGAAGCATGAGCTGGCCAACAGTGAGTATGCCCAGCGACAACGTGAATGCCGGGAAGCGGTCCGGATCCTGCAAGGTGCTGATCAAACCGTGGAGTCTCTGCGTGACGTGGATATGACGTTGTTGCTGAAGAATCTGGATAATCTACCGCCGAGGGTGGCGGATCGAGCTCGTCATGTGATCACCGAGAACCAGCGCACGCGCGAGGCGGCCGCGGCGTTTCGAGCCGGCGATCTAAAGGAGTGCGGGCGCTTGATGTCCGCATCGCATGATTCACTCCGTGATGACTACCAGGTGTCCTGTCAGGAGTTGGATCTGCTCGTGGAGATTGTCAAAGCGCTGCCCGGCGTGTTGGGGGCCCGGCTAACCGGTGGCGGTTTTGGGGGCTGCATTGTGGTCCTCGCCGAAGAGGATAGTGTGGTTCGGGTCGAACAAGCACTCCGGCGCCATTACGATACGAACGCGCGGCGATCGAGATTGATGCCAGTCCAGCCTGGTGCCGGAGCCATAATCGAGTATCCGTGAGGTGTCAGTCGTGGAAACCGCGGCTGTGTTAGCCAAAATAGCCAGCAAACAGGACCTCGGCCAACAAGAAGCATATACCTTGTTTCTGGGCATAATGGACGGCCAGCTTGATCATGATGAGCTGGAGGTCCTCCTGAGGGCCTTGGCGCGCAAGGGGGAGTGTATAAATGAAATCGTGGGAGCGGCGCGCGCTATGCGGAGCCGGGTCACGCCGGTACAGACGCCGAGTGGTGTGTCGGCCATCGATACGTGCAGTACGGGTGGCGATGGCATGCAAACCTTCAATATCTCGACCACAGTGGCGATCGTGGCCGCCGCGGCCGGCGTCACGGTTGCCAAGCACGGCAACCGAAGTAATGCGCGCGTGAGCGGTTCGGCCGAAGGACTGGCGGCATTGGGAATCAACATCGAAGCCGACGTGCCAACACTGGAACACTGTCTGCGTGAGTGTCGGCTGGCATTCCTGTTTGCGCAGAAATTGCATCCGGCAATGAGATACGTGGCGCCGGTGCGCAAGAAGTTGGGTATTCGTACCATCTTCAATCTGGTTGGGCCGTTGACTAATCCCGCTGGGGTGCGGCGACAATTACTGGGCGTGAACCGGGTGGAACTGGTCGAATCCATGGGGCAGGTGCTATGTGAGTTGGGGGCTGAACGCGCCATGGTTGTTCATGGCCTGGATGGAATGTGTGATCTGAGCATCTCGAGCCCCAGCCGGATCTCAAGCTGGGATGGAAAAACGCTCACGGTGGGGGAAGTGGATTGTTCGGTGGTGGGGGCGCAGCCGGCTTCCATGGAGGAGCTGTTCGTTGGCAGCCCAATGGAGAGTGCCCAGGTAATTGAGCGCGTACTGAATGGCCAGAAGGGCGCGGCGCGTGATATCGTCGTTTTCAATACAGCCGCTGCGTTGTGGGTAGCGGGCCAGGCGGATGATTGGAACGCAGGTGTCGTTCAGGCTCAAGCCGCCATCGACAGCGGAGCCGCCGCCGCCACCCTGGCCGGTTGGCGTGAACATTCAAGGGGCGGGATGTAGCGCAATCGAGTGAGCAATCTGAGCGGTAGATCGATACGCATGTAACGAGCCGAGCTTGGCCTTAAATTAGTTATAGGACCATGTCTTGGGGGTATATTGTGTAGTCTGATAAATTTCCGGATCTGGAGGATTACATCCTGGGTTTTGCTAAAGCAGACACCTTCAACGTGCGATAATGCGAACGTTGACAGCTCATGGCGATGAGCATAGTCTAATAAGACTCTCGACAGCGCGCTGACATGCGGGTTGGCGTGAAGTACGCAAGGATAACGGGTTGATCCAGGTAGATCGGCTCAATGTGGTCGAAGATCCGTGGCAAAAAGAACAATAAAAAAAACGCTGACGAAGAAGGTGGCCACCAAACGTACAACTAAGAAGGACGCCGAGAAAACCGTCAAGACTAAAAAGACCTCTAAGGTCGTCAAAAAGGCGGTCAAGGCTGGTAAAAAAGTCAAAACTGCCAAGAAGGTGAAGTCGAAGACCACCGAGCGGACGTCCAAGGCCACCTCCACTGCCAAACGTGAGAAGAAGCCGCTACCGAAAGCGATTGCGGCTCACGGAAAAAACCAAAAGCACACCAAGCCTGTGGCGAAGACAGTCACCAAAGCAACAGCACCGAAGGCGCCGGTAAAAGCAAACCGCCGCTTGACTAGCAAAGACGTTGGCATGTTTCGGCAGATGCTGCTGGACAAGCGCGCTCAACTGGTTGGTGATGTTGGCACTTTGCACGACGAAGCGCTTCGCAAGAGTCGCCGGGATGCTACCGGGGATCTTTCGAGCATGCCGATCCACATGGCCGACCTGGGCACCGACAATTACGAACTTGAATTCACTCTCGGCCTGATTGAAGGCGAGCGGGCGGTACTCAATGAAATCGATGAGGCCCTGGAACGGATTCATCAAGGCACCTATGGCATCTGTCTGGCCACTGGTAAGCAAATCGGCAAAGCCCGCCTGCGGGCCAAGCCCTGGGCCAAGTACTGCTATGAGTACATGCTCGAGCAGGAGAAGGGTAAGCAGCACAGGTTATAGCCTTTGTCTCTGATGTCCTCTTCTTCCACAACTCCGCAAACCGGGCCGCGGAACATGCCCACCCCGCCAGATCCTGATGTGCCTATTATGGAAGAATCACCCGCGGCGCGGCGCGCGTGGGTGCATCCTGGGGCGCACCTGTGTTTCTGGGTGGTGGCGATTGGCGGAGTGGCACTGGATCTGTGGTCCAAGGAATGGGCTTTTCATACACTGCGGCAGGGGGGTGGGCGAATATTGATCCCACACGTGCTCGAATTCCAGACCATGATGAATGACGGTGCTTTGTTTGGAATCGGCAGTGGTCGGACGGTGCTGTTCCTGCTGGCTTCGGCATTAGCGTTGGCGCTGGTGTTGTGGATGTTTGTGCAGAGTTCGTCTCGACAGTGGTTGCTACATATCGCCCTGGGTGGCATTCTCGCCGGTGCGTTGGGCAATATGTACGACCGCATGTTTGTCCAGCTCGTGCCCTGGCAGCCGCCCGGGGGGGCCAAACCAGGATATTTCGTCAGAACCGATCATCCCGACCAGATTGTACTGCGTGAGTACCCGCCAACCGAAAGTACACGGACGTGGCAGGTACCGGCGACGACGGATTTGCCACGCAAAGTTGGCTATGTAAGGGATTTCATCAAGATTCCGACCAAAATCTATGGCGAGCGAGATTTATGGCCGTGGGTTTTCAATGTCGCTGATATGTTGCTGGTGGGGGGCGTTGGCATCCTGGCGATTCGGCTCTGGTTTGAACGCGGACACGCGGGCAAACGAAAAGAGGACCTTGACTCGGCGGTCGAGAAAGCCTAACGTGGTTAATTGAATGCGGGGCGTGGCGCAGTCTGGTTAGCGCGTCTGCATGGGGTGCAGAAGGTCGCAGGTTCGAATCCTGTCGCCCCGAATATAACCCATGAAATAGGCCGGACTTACAATTACTGCAAATCCGGCCTTTATGTCTGTTACCGCCTTTATTGCAGGGTACCGCCTTTATGCCGTTTCCGATTTGGTCACTGAAAACTTGATTGTCTGGGCCGCTTGAATCGCTCTCCGATCCCTAACCTTGAAATAGAATCCCGTCGTCTTCGTGTCCGTGTGCCCCATCAACCGGGCCAGGACCTCGACGGGTACCTCTCCGCCGTCGCTGACGGTCTGTGCGAACGTGTGACGTAGTGCATACGGAGTAACGCCACCGTGTCGCCTCAGGATGGAACATAGCCCATTGGATTTGTAAGCGCGATTAAATCGGTTTGTGAAAACCGGGCCAATCGTCGGGGCCATCGTGCTCAGAATGTCGGCGGCCTGATCGGGGAGAAAGATCGTCCGGGGCTCGCCGGTTTCATCGGCTGTTTTGTGTTCGTCGATGACACACAGTTTCTTATCAAGGTGAACGTGTCGCCATTCCAGCCGGCACGCCTCGGACGGCCGGCAACCGGTGTAGGCAATGAATCGCAGGATGCGGCCCGCTCGCTCGGGTAGGCTATCGAGGATCTCACCTAACCGGTTCAGGTCTACATCGCGGTCTTTGGGTACTCGTTTGGCCAGCTTGGGGGGGGTCGGCACTACTTTCATGTAGCCCTGTTCTTTTGCCCACTTCAATACCGCCGTCGCCGTGCGGACGTAGTGGCGGATGGTCTCGTGACTCAAGTTACGCTCGGGGCCATTGTTGCCCCGGTGATAGGTGATACCCCTTAGGTAAACGCGATACCGCGTCAATAGGTCCTGTTTGATATCGGCCAGGTACTCGCCGCCGGCAAACTCCACAAAACGCGGGAGCCATTGCCGATTGGACGGGTTCTGATTCAGTGTGATCCAGATAGCGGCCGCGCCCTTGATCGTGTCGGGCTGGACGCCAGGGTCGCTCGCCAGCCGCGTTGCCATCAGCCGGTGAAACTTGGCGCGGGCCTGT
>JBDRDH010000161.1:0-27576 GCA_043820985.1 Planctomycetota bacterium | reverse complement strand
CTCGGCGGGGAGGAGGCCTTCGGCGACGTCGCGGAGGGCGGGGGGATCGAGGATGCGGATGCGCTGGCCGGGGCCCATTTCGATCAGGCCGCTCTCGGCCAGACGCCGGAGCGTGCGCGAGAGGGTTTCGCTGGTGAGGTTGAGGTGGCTGGCCAAATCCTTCTTCAATACCGGCAAAGAGAACGTCTCCTTGCCGCTACCCGGATCCGCCTCCAGAACGTGGTGGGCAACCCGCCCGCTGGCGTCGCGTAGCACGATGTCTTCCAGCAGGCCGATGAGTTGACGTACCCAGAATGACATACCGCCGAGCAGTTGCAGGCAAAGCTCATGGTGCTGCTTAAGCAGTCGCTGGAAGCGGTCCGTGGGCAGCAGCACGCAGACCGTGTCCTCGACCGCCTCGGCGTGGGCGGGGACAGTAAATTCACCCATGGCGGCGACCTCGGCGAAGGTCTTGCCCGGATCGGCAAAGTGCAGGACGTGTTCTTTCCCGCTCGGGGCCAGCTTGAAGACACGGACCAGACCAGTGCCGACGCAATACAGGCCGGGGCATTCGTCGCCTTGGCGAAAAATTCCGTGCCCTTTTTTGAAACGGCGGACTGTTGCTTCGGCAGCCAGGAGGTCGATCCACTGCTCGGATAACGTCCGAAACAGCCCGCACTTGCGGAGTATTTCCCGCGCTGACAGTCGTGAATCTTCTCGGCTTGGCAAGAAAAAATCTCCATGCTTGACGCAGATCAAGGCTCACCGACGCGAATTACCCGAAACTCTTAGTCGTGAGCCTCGCCCGCGAGCGCTGACAACAGGAGTATCGCCTTGATTCGTGAGATTGTCACTATCGACGAAGAGCTTTGTGACGGCTGCGGGTTGTGTGTTCCAGCCTGCCAGGAAGGGGCAATTCGGATAGTCGCTGGCAAGGCCCGGCTTATTGCCGACAACCTGTGCGATGGTTTGGGGGCCTGCCTGGGGCACTGTCCCCAGGGCGCCATTAAGATCGAGCACCGCGCGGCGGACGAGTTCGACGAGGCCGCCATCACGCGCCAGGTGGAGACCCCGACACCCACACACGCGCCCGCCGCCTGCGCGGGAGTAACTCCGCCGGTCGCTTCCGAGCCGCCGCCGCTCGAATGCGGTTGTCCCGGGAGTCGGCTGATGATGTTCGGTGGCTCGGATCCAGCGAGCGAAGCTGCCCCTGTGGGCCGCGGGCTGCCCGCCGTCGGTGGGCGCTCGGAGTTGACGCATTGGCCGGTACAGCTCCGGCTGTTACCGTCGCACGCGCCGGTTCTGCGTGAAGCCAGCCTGTTGGTGGCGGCGGATTGTGTCCCGGTTGCCTATCCGGATTTCCATGCTAAGCTGCTCCATGGACGTATAGTGGTGATCGGGTGCCCGAAGTTCGACGAGCTGTCCGGCTATGTCGACAAGCTGACAGAGATGATCCAGACCAACGCGCTGCGCGAGATCGTCGTGGCGCGCATGGAAGTGCCGTGTTGCACTGGCATCACACACGCCGTTCTGGAAGCCCGACGTCGAGCCGGCGTGGACGTTCAGATCACCGAGTTGATCATCGGGACGCGCGGCCAGCTTCTCGCGAAGAGAAAACTGCCGCACGAAACCGTCGCGTGATTGAGCTGACGGCATAGGACAAACCACCTCTGGAAGGAGTCATGATGTTCTGCAATCAATGTGAGCAAACGTATAAAGGCGAAGGTTGCGTGACGGTGGGTGTCTGCGGCAAGGACCCGGACATGCAGTCGTTGCAGGAGACGCTGCTTTACGGGCTGAAGGGCATGGCCGCCTACGCCCACCACGCCCGGCGGCTGGGGATGGTCGATGAGGAAGTGGACGCCTTCGTGGAGGAGGCTCTGTTCACCACGGTGACCAACGTCAACTTCGATATCGACACGCTCTTTGAACTGGTGCTCGACTGCGGCAAGCACAACCTGCGCGTAATGCAGATGCTGGACGAGGGCCACACCAAGCGCTTTGGTACTCCGTCGCCCGCGACCGTCTTCGAGGGCACCAAGCCCGGCCCCGGCATCCTGATCACCGGCCACGACATGCTGGACCTGGCCGACCTGCTCGAGCAGACCAAGGGCACCGGCATCAACGTCTACACCCACGGCGAGATGCTGCCGGCGCATATGTATCCCAAGCTGCGCAAGCACGAGCATCTGGCCGGACACTACGGCGGGGCGTGGCAGAAGCAGAAGAAGGAGTTCGCGGCGTTCAGCGGGCCGACGCTGGCGACGACCAACTGTGTGCTCATCCCGCCGGACAACTACAAGGACCGCCTCTTCACCACACGCGTCACCGCCGTGCCGGGCGGCAAGCGGCTTACGACGAACGATTTCGCCGCGGTGATCGAGTGTGCGAAGAATTCAAAGCCGCTGCCGGATCAGCCCATGGGCGAATCGACTATTGGTTTCCACCACACCGTTCTACTGGGACTGGCGGACAAGATCATCGCGGCGGTTAAAGCCGGCAAGCTGAACCACTTCTTCCTGATCGGCGGCTGCGACGGCGCCGAGCCGGGCCGTAACTACTTCAGCGAGTTCGCCCGTAACACGCCAAAGGACTCGGTCGTGCTGACGCTCGGCTGCGGCAAGTTCCGCATTCGCGACGAGGACTTCGGAACGATCGAGCTCGAGGGCGTCGGCCCGGTGCCGCGCCTGCTAGACATGGGTCAGTGCAACGACGCATACGGGGCAATCCAGGTCGCTTCCGCTCTGGCTGGCGCGTTCAACTGCTCGGTCAATGATCTGCCACTGACGATCGTACTCTCCTGGTTCGAGCAGAAAGCCGTCGCCGTGCTGCTCACTCTGCTCCATCTCGGCGTGAAAGGCATCCGCATCGGTCCCAAACCACCGGCGTTTATCTCGCCAAACGTTTTCAAGATCCTCCAGGACAAGTACGACCTCAAGCTCACGGACAAGGATCCGTTAGTTGATCTGAAGGAATCACTCCAGAGTGTCGGCTGATGTGATAGAGACGGGCGTGATACCGAGCCACGCGCGCCTGGCAGTAGGTGCTACTCGTACCGCTTGAGCCCGTGCCTCCCACCTCCCGGACCGTTCTCTCCGAGGCCGACAGGTCTTGACGGTTTTCATAACTTTAGTAATAATAATGGGTACTGGTAGCATGTTATGATAACCGACAAACCAAAGCGGAATACACGTCAGCGTCGAGTGATCCTTGAGGAGTTAATGAAGGTCACCACGCATCCGACGGCGGCTATTCTCTACGAGAACGTCCGTGAGCGGTTGCCCAGGATCAGCCTGGGGACGGTCTACCGCAACCTGGAGGTTCTCACCCGGACGGGGCTGATTCAGAAACTGGACATTCCGGGTAGCGAGGCTCGTTTTGATGGCAACCCGGCTTCTCACTATCACATACGCTGCGCCCAATGCGGGCGCGTTGACGATGCCCACGACATACCATATGATCCGGTTAAAGTCAGTTTCGACAAACTCAATGGCTACGAGATCCTCGGTTATCGTTTCGAGTTCATCGGAATCTGCCCCACCTGCCGCAAGGCTCCGACACCGGAGAGCTGAAATTCTGTTCTGACACGAATGTCAGGGTGCCCATCGTCCGCGACACTAAACCAACGTCAGCTCCCGCTCCCTCCACTTGGCCGGATGTGACCATCGATTTCCCATATGTCAGCGGCACACACTTCGCAACGTGGCTGAGTTCACAGACTTGAACAGTGGCAAGACCGCACATTACATGCTACGCTGGTTCAGCATCTACGGATAAATGGGGATGTGGAGCGAGACGATTGGGGCGTGATGGCGGAGTCTGAATGCTTGGGTGGTTATGGTAGATAATAAAGGTCGTCCGCTGGCCAGTGTGCGTTGCTGCGGGGTAGCGAGGATCACGACACCATGCTACGAGATCTGACCATTGACGGTTTTCGCGGATTTGAGCATTTCGAGATGTGTGATCTCGGGCGTGTCAATCTGCTAGTTGGAACAAACAACAGCGGCAAGACCTCGGTTCTGGAAGCGATACAGATGCTCACGACCGGGCACATGCGTTCCATTTGGGGGGCACTATCCAGGCGTGGCGAACGCCTGGTTGATGAGTCAGACCGCCGGCTTAGGGAAGAAGTCGACGTTTGCCATCTCTTCCACGGTCATGCCATGGAGGTTGGCAGTGAGTTTCGACTTAGCGGAGTCAATGACTTAACAGGAGGAAGTCTGACCGCCACGATCCAGGAGAGACCGTTTGACGAGGACTCTCAGTCTCCCCTGTTTGAAGAAGAAGAGGATTATACTGGGCCCTTAGGGCTTCTCCTGAAAGGCGAGGGCTTCGTGAGAGTTGATGAGAAGCTCCCCCTCAGTCGACGAGGAGGCTTGTCGTCTGACGTTACGCGAAGACTTCGAAGCACACCGGATGAATCGATGCTGAGTACGCGGTACATCACCACGGCATCCATGTCGCCGGATGAGATTGTTTCTCTGTATGAGAACGTTGTTCTGAAACCTGAAGAAGATCGCGTTATCCAGGCCCTCAAGACCATCGAACCAACGATCGAGCGTATCGCAACGACAAGCAAGGGAGCCCGCTTCTCTCGAGGCTATCCAGGGGAGAGAGGTGGAATCGTCGTCAAGTGTGCCGGCGTCGATCAGCGCATCCCGATCGGGAGCTTGGGCGATGGAATCTGGCGCATGCTTGGATTGGCGCTTGCGCTGGTACATGCAGAAAACGGTGTGCTCCTGGTCGATGAAATTGATACAGGCCTGCACTTTGGTGTGATGTCCGACATGTGGAAGTTGGTCAGTGAGACAGCCATCCGCCTGAACGTGCAGGTGTTTGCGACGACACACAGTGGCGACGCGGTCGATAGTCTGGCCGCCATCTCGCGTGCCGACGTCAGTGAGGGCAGCGATGTGACGATTCAGCGACTCGAGCGAGATGAGCACCGCGCTGTTGCCTACAACGAGCAAGAGATTGTGGTAGCTGCCGAGCGCGGAACCGAGGTGCGCTAGGCATGGCAAGACGAAATCCCTCCAGGAAGCTCCTCGTAGAGGGTGAAGAAGACAAACGAGTCATCCCCGAGGTGATTGAAGCCAATGGGATTCCTTGGGGCGAGAATCGCGAAACATGGATCGTCGAAATAGATCCTTGTGGCGGCTTTGAGAATATGGCCAAACCAGGTTTTATCGAAGTCGAGCTTAAGACATCCGGCTTAAAGGCCCTGGGCATCATCGCTGACGCGAATGAGAATGCGAAGCACAAATGGTCCAATCTTCGAAATCGATGCCTCGGGAGCTTCCCCGAGCTTCCTGATGAATTACCGGCTGCGGGTTTGATCCGTGAGAACAAAGCTGGCTTGAAGCTCGGCGTATGGTTGATGCCAGATAACCAATCGCATGGCATGATGGAGACATTTCTTACTTACCTAGTGCCCGATGATAGTAATCCTGTATTGAAGTATGCGGAATCCGCCCGCGACAAGGCGCGAGCTTTGGGGGCTCCATATAAGGATATGCATGCTGACAAAGCGAAGATCCACACTTGGTTGGCATGGCAGGATCCACCTGGACGACCATTGCACAACGCCGTGATGGAACGCCTCCTTGATCCTTGTTCCCCCCATGCGGCGGCTTTTGTCGGGTGGTTCCGATCTCTCTTTGGAGTATAACTCTGGGTGCCGTAGGCTCGCTGATCCTGGGCCACCCCCTCACTCAGCATCTCGTCAGTCGAACTTATTTCAGGCTATGTGCTGCGGTGTGTACCATTTCTCAACAGCACCAGGAGTGCATGCGGAACTTCTGCTGTATTACTAGACATCCTGACTCTGTAACACTGCCGTGTAGACCACGGAACAGACGCGCCCAAAACGCTTGTCTCGGTGCGAGAACATTTGCGCAAAAATCCCCATGACTTGACCTGGATCAAGTGCGATACAATGCAGGCCATGTTATAAGACCAATATCCTCTCGCGGGGGCGCTCCCGCGCGGGGAGACCCATCGCCTGGCGAGTGACGCTTCATGTCGAATAGACCGGATCCAAGCCAAGGAACTGTAAAAACCTTCCTTATTCCGCTTGTGCTCTTCGCGCTCGCCGCTCTGCTGCTGGGTGTCCCCTGGCGGTTTGACAGTCCGGTTGCGACAGCGTCCCTCGTACCGCGGTGGGCGGTGGACCCAGTGACCGTGCGTCAGCCAACCCTGGCGCCGAACATCATGCTGGGGAGCCGCACCTATCGGTGCAGTGATTGTCATAGGTTGTTCCCTCCCCAGACGTACACAACCAACATGCTAGTGCTACACCACCAGATTATACTCAAGCACGGTATCAACGACCGCTGCCTGAGTTGCCATCATCCCGATGATCGAGATGCGTTCGTCGACGATAAGGGCGACAAAATCCCCTATGACCAGCCGCAGCTACTATGTTCAAAGTGCCACGGACCGGTATATCGCGACTGGCAGCACGGCGTGCACGGCCGCTCCAATGGATATTGGGACACGCGGCGCGGCCCGCTGATGCGGCTGAAATGCATCGAGTGTCACGATCCGCACCGGCCACCATTTCCACCGATGCGACCAGCCCCACCACCGAACACCCTGCGCATGGGAAAGCAGTCCCCGATCAAACACATACCCGGCAGGAATCCGCTCAGGATTCATGACCAACCTGGGATGAGTGGCGATGCGGAGGAGCCGCAGTCCGCTATCGACGATACCGAGGAGGACGGTTGATGAGCACGCCGGAGCCAGGCCAATCTCCCGAGCTGACGAGACGCGGGTTTCTCCGCAAGGGAGCCGCGGCTGTCGCGGGAGTGTCGGCGGTTGCCGCGGCGCTCTCGCCGCTACGGGACCTTCCCGAAGGCGACATCCCGTCGCTCGCGGAGTTTCTCCAGAAGCACTACAAGGAGATGACGCCGGAGGACAAGCGCGCCGTCTTCGAACGGATCGAGCATCAGGTCAAGTCGCGGCATGGGGTGACAACGAACTTGCAGGATCCGCCGCCGCTGGAGGGTGTCGAATTCGTGTACGGTCTGAACCTCAGCCGCTGCATTGGGTGTCGCAAGTGTGTCTACGCCTGCGTGAAGGAGAACAACCAGTCGCGGGCGCCGGAGATCCAGTACATCCGCGTCCTGCAGATGGAAAAAGGCAGCATCAACCTCGAGACTTCGGATCACCACTATGAGCCACCGCTGGTGCCCAGCGAAGACAAGTACTACATGCCGGTGCAGTGCCACCAGTGCGCCAAGCCGCCCTGTGTGAAGGTCTGTCCAACCGAAGCGACCTGGCAGGAGCCGGACGGGATCACGGTCATCGATTACGACTGGTGCATCGGCTGCCGCTATTGCGAAGCAGCCTGTCCCTACTGGGCCCGGCGCTTCAATTTTGCCGCCCCGCAGATACCGGAAGGCGAGCTCAATCCGGACATGGCGTATTTATCGAATCGTCCACGCCAGAAGGGTGTGATGGAGAAGTGCACGTACTGTCTGCACCGCACGCGCGTCGGGCGTTTACCGGCGTGCGTTGAAGTCTGCCCGACCGGGTCGCGCAAGTTCGGCAACGTGCGCGATCCCGAGAGCGAGGTGGCCTATATCCTTAAGCACAAGCGCGTATACATTCTGAAAGAAGACGTCGGCACCGTGCCACGCTTCTTCTACTACTTCGATGAGCGCGGCAGTCGTTATCACGAACCTATCGCACCCGTGACACCCGGGGGTAAAGCGTGAAGCGTTATTTCAGCTTCCTCTGGCAGTGTGTACGGCTCAGCTTCGTGGGCGACTGGCGTTATCACCTGTGGTTGATGATTCTGACGATCATAACCTTGCTCGGGGTGTATGCCTACTGTCAGCAGTTGGTGTATGGCCTGGTCACCACCGGAATGACCGACCAGGTTTCGTGGGGACTGTATATCGCCAACTTCACCTATCTGGTCGGACTCGCGGCGGCGGCGGCGATGCTGGTCATCCCGGTCTACGTCTACCGCAACATGCACATGCACGACGTGGTGATCTTCGGCGAACTGCTGGCGGTCGCGGTGATCATCATGTGCCTGCTGTTCGTGACAGTCGATCTCGGCCGGCCCGACCGCTTCATCCACATACTATGGCGCTTCAACTTCCCGATGTCGATGCTCACGTGGGACGTGATCGCGCTCGACGGCTATCTGCTGCTGAATCTGCACATCTGCGGCTATCTGATCTACTCGGCGTATCGCGGACGCGAGCCGTCGAAAGCCTTCTACGTGCCGTTCGTCTTCATCGCGATCGTCTGGGCGATCAGCATTCACACCGTGACGGCGTTTTTGTACGTCGGCCTCGGCGGGCGGCCGTTCTGGAACTCGGCCATCATTGCGCCGCGGTTCCTGGCCAGCGCGTTCGCCGCCGGCCCGGCGTTCATCATCCTGACGCTACAAATTGTGCGGCATTTCACGGCGCACAAGGTCAGTGACGACGTGCTCTATTCGTTGCGGCGGATCATGCAGGTGGCGATGCTGATCAACGTGTTCCTGCTGGGGTGCGAGCTGTTCACCGAGTTCTACACCGATTCGGCGCACGTGGCGTCGGCCAGCTATCTCTATCTGGGGCTGGAAGGCCGGCACGGCCTGGTGCCGTGGATCTGGACGGCGGTCGCGTTCGACCTGATCACGATGACGCTGCTCGTGCTGCCGGCGTCGCGGGCGCTGCGAACGCTCAACACGGCCTGCGTGCTGGCGATCGTCGGGATCTGGATCGAGAAGGGCATGGGCCTGATCGTGCCGGCGTTCATCCCGACCCCGCTGGGCGAGATCGTGGAATATATGCCCACGCTGCGCGAGGTGCTGGTCTGTCTGGGAATCTGGGCTTTCGGGTTATTGCTATACACGATTTTCGTGCGGATTTCCGTGCCAGTGCTCGCCGGCGAACTGACATACGAGAAATGCTACGGGCAAAATGCTGATGCAAAAACCGACCATGCCGCGGCGGAGTAGAACGGTATTTCCGCGTCTGGCGGTCAAAGAAGGATTAGCGTCATCATGAAACGTCACACGCTTACCAATCTCATATGCCTGGCGGCCGTCTAGGCCCTCGTTGGCTCAGCTAGCGCCCAAACCATGGCCCTGAAAGAGTTGATCGAGGAGGCCCACGAGTCTGGCAAACCTGATCGCATCGCGGCCGCCGAGGCACTGCAGGCCAAGTTCGATGAGGTGCTGAACTCCTACGACCACAAATGGTTCCTCGGCAAGATGGACCCCGCGGAAAAGGCCCGCCGCACACAGTCCGCCGAGGAATTCAATACCCGGTACAAGGATTAGCTCCCCGCGCGCGACCGCGCCGTGGATTTCACGTTCAACTGAACGAGTTCGGCCGGGGGTGTGCCGGGGAGGGCGTGGCTGGCCGGCGCTCCGTCCGCGCCGCGCATCGGGATTCGGCTGGCGGGCACGGTGGTCTTCCGCTGGATGTTCCCGCACATCAGGCGGACAGCCCAGCCCAGAGTCCGCCGGACCGTCTGCACGACGCCGAACATGCCGCGCAACTGCATGAGGGCGTCGGCGAGGTAGAGCTTGCTCTTGGGACGCACCAGCGCGAGCAGGAAGCGTGGCGGATTGTAGAAGTACAGGTACGCCGCCATGATGTTGAGCTGTTTCTTCCAGGGCTGTTTGTGCTCGGAGGCGACAACGTAATTGGCGTCGATCATGTATGACTCGACCCGCCGGCCACCGACGCTCTCGTACGCCAGACCCGACGTAAACGCCTCGGCGTACAGCTTCGAGCCGGTCGCGGGTGTAATCATCAGAACCTGCAAGCTGATCGCCCCGGCTTGCCGCAGCAACCGCGCCTGGTTGAGGAGCCCGTAGGGTCTCGGTCCCCGCGTAACCAGCGGCTGCGCGTCGTGGTGCATCATCATCGGCATCGCGCAGATGCCGTGTTTCTGCAACAAGTGGAATGCTTCGGTGGTCTTGTCGACGCTCTGGCCCTTCCTGATCAGCGTGCCGGTCACGTCCTCGACGCCGAGCCACAACGCACGGATTCCGGCGTGTCGAGCGAGCGGAAGGTACTCCTTGAGCTTCAGCGTGTCGTGAACGGTGACCTCGGTGCCCCAACGGATCTTCTTGCGCAGCGAGACGCTGTCGATTTCGGCGCTTGCCAGCGTTTCCAGGATCTCCAGCGTACGCTCTTCGTTGTTAAAAAAGTTGTCGTCCGCCCCGAAGAAGTAGCGCAGGCCGTACTCGCGCCCCAGCCGAGCCATCTCCATGGCGATGCGCTGTCCGCTCTTGACGCGGTATTGCCGCTGGTTGTACGCCGGGATCGGGCAATACGGGCAAGCGAACTTGCACCCCAGCGTCAGGACCAGCGAGCCGATCGGGCTGTACTTGCGAATCCGGCTCGCCGGGAGCGGCTGCGAGGCCAACGTGGCCTTCCTGCTCGGCGGTTCGAGCAGTTGGTATCCCAGCACCGGGTGCGGTAGCTCATCGAGGTCGCCCACCAGACGTTGGATGCCCGTGTCGATCAGCTCCTCCGCCACGCCTTCGCGATCGGTCCGTGCGTACACCAGTCCGGGGATGTCGTCGAGGATGCCACTGTTACGAACCCGCACGAACGTCGAGCGCAGCGACTCGTCGTCCGCCCGAATCGACAGCAGAACCTCCAGCAGGCTCAGCAGGACGTACTCTTCGCCGGTGACCGCGACATCCGCGCCCCACGGGTCGAGCGGGTCCGGGCTGAAGACGTCCCACGGTTCGTAGATGGTTTTCGGCCCGCCGGCGATGATCAGCGGGCGGTGGACCGGATCGATCTGGCCCGCGTCGCGGATCAGGGCCTCGCACTGGGCCGAGTGGATCTGCATGCTCGAAACCATGAAGATGTCGGGCATGCGTCCGTCCAGGCGCATCCGCGATGGACGGAAGTTCCGATTCCACTGCTGGAGCACGATGCGGGTCTTGTCGAACCCGCAATCGAGCATCGCCGCCCCGATGGCCCGCACGCCGGCCGGCGCCATACGTGTATCCGCGTAGATGAACGGCAACATCCGCGTGCGCTGGTCGAATGCGCAGGCGATCACGGTCGTGAGGTCGTGCCGGCGGGCGATGTTCCGCAAGCGCTGCCGCAGCCCGAGCAGCTCGCCCGGTCTCAGCAGTTCATCACCCCGTTCACGACGAGGAAGTTCCATGGCCCAATCACTCCAACGAAGAAAAGCAATGTAATAGTTTAGCGTATTTCCACGGACCACGCGCCGTGGGCAATCCGCCGTTCCTCGGCACCAAGCGGCTCAAGCTCGAGCGCGGCACCGATTACGTCAACGCCGTTCGCAGGACGTACAAGGCCGTGCCGGGCATGGCCGACTATTGCGTTTACTGGTTCCGGCTGGCACACGATCACCTGCCCGTGTGCACGCCCGACGATCCGGTCGCCGGCCGTGCCGGCTTGGTCGGCACGCAGAACGTCCGCAACAACAAGTCCCGTGAGGGCGGCCTCGACCATATCGTCAAGACCGGTACGATCGTCGAGGCGGTCGATAACCAGCCCTGGTCCGGCGAAGCCAACGTGCACGTCTCAATCGTCAATTGGGTCAAGCACGACCGGAAGGGCGAGGCGCCGAGTACCCCGACCCCGGCGCGCTCGTGACCGCGGACTGCATCAAGCCCCCTGTAATCTGAGCCCGTCGGCTCTATCGTGCGACCGTTTGCGCTCAGCACTTGGAAACCTTGAGACCGGAGTGTTCCCCAAGGAAAATGTGGGCGGAGAGGGCGCGAGTTTCAGGTTGAAAGGTCTGTGAATTCCGCCACCCGCGGAAATCGAGTTCCCAATGCAGTCTCCGCATTTGGGCCATACGAAACTTAAGCCCTTGATGCACAAGTACTTAATGCTTGGAGGCGAGGGAAATCGAACCCTACAGAAACCCCGCGTAACAGGCCAACACGCCGTATTGAGCCCCACGTCTCGAACGGATGGGCCCGGCCGCATCACTGCGTACAACGTCGCAACCGAACCGGCTCGGTCATTCACGGCCGCCCCTGCGGCGGCGTTCGATGAGCCGCGTCCCGTGGCTCGGTACGGCCTCAGCGGCGTTCGTTGTCGCCCACCCAGACAAACCGTAGGATAACGGCGTTGTTCCCGTATGGTTGCTGTGGACAGGGAGCAGGATCTTGCTGACGGACAGAGTCTCCGACGACTTCAACGCGGGCGTGCGTTCGCGCGGCGGCGCCTACTTTCGCAGTGGGCGCGTGCAACTACACGATTTCGATTCGGAGGGGCGGATCCAGGCCATCGTCGTCGGCAGTCGGCGCTATACGGTGTCGCTCGAATTTGAATGTGGCCCCCGTTCGTGGATTCTGTATGCCGATTGCACGTGTCCGTACATGGACAGCTATGGCGATTTCTGCAAACACATCTGGGCGACGTTGCTAACGATCGAGCAGTTGAAGCAGGAAGACCTGCGTCGCTTCGGCCCAATACCCAGGACAGTCAGCGTCGAGTTCCTCGACGATGGCGACGATCTCGATGACGAGGAAGACGACCTCGACGCCTGGAACGACGACGCCAACGAGTGGGACGATCCGGATGACGAGCACCGACTGACGGTGAAAGAGAGGATCGCGGAGGAGGCCGAGCGTACTCTGGCCGCGGGCACGCGCCAACCCGCCTCCCTCGCCCCGCGGGCGCGGACGTCGAAATCTGGCGGCGGTCGACCTGCGACAACGCGGCGCCGCGATGCGACTCCCGCCTGGCAAGCACTGCTGCGGCAGCTCCCGATGAACCGCGTTGCGGGATTCGCAGCGCGCCGTGTGGACGATTCACCGATTGAGCCGATCTACGTGTTCGAGGTGGAAGATAGCCTCTATTCGAACAGTCCGGTCCTGAGCCTGGCGCAGCAGCAATTGACGGCCAGCGGCAAGCTGGGCAAGGTCAAGAAGCTGTCGCTATCACCTGACGATATCGCGCGTATTCCCGATGAGGCCGATCGGAAGATCTGCCTGTTGCTGCTGGGCGCCAGCGCGGTCGATGGCCCCTACACATACTACGGTCGCTATGCATATCAATCGGAGGTGGCTTCGTCAAAGTGGAA
Source organism: Planctomycetota bacterium (assembly GCA_043820985.1). Classification (GTDB taxonomy): domain Bacteria; phylum Planctomycetota; class Phycisphaerae; order UBA1845; family Fen-1342; genus JAAYXS01. The sequence goes on along the minus strand of JBDRDH010000161.1, from coordinate 14,559 downwards.
CATCCCCCCTCCACTGCAACTGGAGCTGCTGCCGATGCTGTCGGCGACCGGCCGCTTCCTGGTGCGCATGCAGCGCGACGCCGCTTTGACTCCGCTGACCTGGGATGGCGGCGAAGCGTGGGAATTGGCGCTGTCGATCCAACAATTGGAAGGAAGCGAGTCGCACGTGCTGCTGGGGCATTTGCGGCGCGGCGACGAACGATGCGCGCTCGGCAGCGTGGAGTGTTTCGTCCAGGGTTCACCGGCGCTGTTCGTGCGCGACGGCGCAGTAAGCCAGTTTGAGGCGCACGGTTGCTTCGCTTGGCTCGACCCGCTCCGCACGCGGAAACCGACTCCTCTGCGCAGGGCCGATCTGCCGAAACTGCTCGACGAATTGGCGCGGCTGGGGACGTTTCCGCCGGTCGAGTGGCCGTCGGGTTGGGATGTGACCGAGGTAGACGATCTTGTTCCGCAAGCGGAGTTATCACTACGGATCGAGAACGCGAACTCGTTTGGCCGGAACTACCCGGCCCGCGGTGAGGTCAAGTTCCGTTACGCCGACAGTGAGATAGACGCAGTAGTGCCGGGCCGCATGCTCGTGGACGCGAACGGACTGCGTCTGATTCGAAGACAAACGGAAGTCGAACACCAAATGCTGAACCGGCTGCTCGAACTGGGCGCGCGGGAGGATCGCTACAACGGTGGGTTCGAAGTGCATCCACGAAAGCTGCCGGTGCTCGTTAGCACGTTGATCACGGAAGGCTGGGTCGTGCTGGGCAACCACAAGCTCTACCGCAGTCCCGGCGAATTCAGAATCAACGTCAACAGTGGCATCGACTGGTTCGACGTGGATGGGCAGGTGGACTTCGACGGACAGGCCGCAAGGCTCCCGGAACTGCTCGCCGCGTTGGACAAAGGTGAGCGATTCGTGACTCTGGGGGACGGATCCTTCGGGATGTTGCCAGAGGATTGGCTGACCCGGCACCGGGGCTGGCTGGAGCTGGGACGCGCCGAGGACGGTCGGGTTCGTTTCTCCAACACGCAGATCGGCCTGATCGACGCCCTGCTGGCAGAGATGCCCGAGGCCACGTTCGACGCGAATCTGGCCGCGGCGCGCAAGAAGCTCGCGCGCTTCGCCGGCGTGAAGCCCCGCAAGGAGCCGGCCGGCTTTCGCGGCGCCCTGCGACCCTACCAGCGTGAAGGGCTCGGTTGGCTGCGATTTCTCGACGATTTTGACTGGGGCGGCTGCCTGGCCGACGACATGGGACTCGGGAAAACCGTGCAGCTTCTCGCGCACCTGGCCGACAGGCGGCGCCAGGGCAAACACGGCCCATCGCTGGTCGTGGCGCCGAAATCCGTCATCTTCAACTGGGCGCGCGCGGCCGAGCGCTTCACACCGAGAGTGCGAGTCCTGAACTACACCGGGCTGGAGCGGAAGCAGTCGCGCGATGCGCTTGGCGGACATGATCTCGTGTTGACCACGTATGGCACGCTGCGGCGCGACATCAAGTTCCTGCGCGAACAGAGATTCAACTACGTCGTGCTAGACGAAGCCCAGGCCATAAAGAACCCAACTTCCCAGGGCGCCAAAGCGACGCGCCTGCTGCAAGCGCGGCGGCGCCTCGCCCTGACCGGCACGCCGGTGGAGAACGATCTCGGTGATCTCTGGTCGATCTCTGAGTTTCTGAATCCGGGTATGCTCGGCACGGTGAGGGCATTCAAGAACTTCGCCAGCATCGGCCGCAATGAGGATAACGACCGGGGTCAACTTCCACTGCTGCAACGCATGATGCGACCGTTCGTTCTCCGTCGGACGAAGGAGCAGGTCGCTCCGGAACTGCCACAACGGAGTGAGCAGACGATTCACTGCGAACTGCCGACGAAGCAGGCGGCGTACTACAAGGAGCTGCGCGACCACTACCGCACGTCGCTCTTGGCGCGCGTCGACGAGGTTGGACTCGCTCGCAGCAAGATGCACGTTCTGGAAGCGCTGCTGCGGCTACGACAGGCCGCCTGCCACCCGGGGCTAATCGACGAGTCGAAGATCGGCGCCGAGTCCGCGAAACTGGAGGCGCTGTTGGCGATGGTCGCGGAGCTGATCGAGGAGGGGCACAAGGCGCTGATTTTCTCGCAGTTCACGAAGATGCTCGCAATCGTACGCGGCGCGCTCGACCAGCGGGGGGTGACGTATGAATACCTGGACGGAAAGACGCGCGATCGGGTCCGCCGTGTAGATCGTTTCCAGAACGACCCCGAATGCCCGCTGTTTCTCATTAGCCTCAAGGCCGGTGGGACGGGCCTGAACCTGACAGCCGCCGACTATGTTCTCATCCTCGATCCGTGGTGGAACCCGGCGGTGGAAGCGCAGGCGATCGATCGCGCTCACCGCATCGGCCAAAACAAGAAAGTAATCGCCTACCGCCTGATCGCGCGCAACACGGTCGAATCCAAGATCCTGGATTTGCAGCAGTCGAAACGCGAACTGGCCGAGGCGATCATCACGCAGCAGAACAGCGTGATCCGCACGCTGACCAGAGAAGACCTGGCCGGTCTGCTCGCATAGTCCGTCCTCGCGCCCGAAATCCGCCGCAGTCGCAAACCTCCCTGCCTCATGCCCAGTCCGACCATGACAGAACCGACACGCCACTCCGTTTGTACGAAGCGTCACCGCCATAGACAAGCGCGCCGGCGCCGGCCCGCGAGCCGGCCAGATTCCGCCAGTAGTCGAGGCTGGCAAAGAAGTCGCTGGCGATCGTCTGTCCAGACTTGACTTTGATCGGCATCTGCTTCGAGCCCTGGTCGATCAGTAGGTCAACCTCATGCCCTGCCGAGTCGCGCCAGAAGTAGATGTCTGGCTCCGAACCGTGGTTGTAGTAATTCTTCAGTGCCTCGGACACTACCCACGTTTCGAAAACCGCGCCCCGGGCAGGGTGCGCGACCAGATCCTGGGGGCTCTGGACTCTCAGCAGGTAGCAGAGCAGTCCCGTGTCGACGAAGTACAGCTTGGGAGATTTGACCAGGCGCTTATTGAAGTTGCGATGATGCGGCCTCAGCAGATAAACGACGAAACTCGCTTCCAGGATCGACAACCACCGCCGCGCCGTCGTATGCGAAACGCCGGCATCCGCGGCCAGCGACGACGCATTCAGCAGTTGCCCACTGCGTCCTGCGCACAGCCGCACGAAGCGACCGAAGCCTTCGATGTCGCCCACGTTGAGCAAGTCGCGCACGTCGCGCTCGAGGTACGTCTGGTAGTAATTCGCGAGCCAGCCCTGCGGCTGGAGGCCCTTATCATGGATCCTCGGAAAGCCGCCGGTGAACAGCGTCTCGAACAGGTTCGCCGCAGCTCTCGCCTCGGCCGAGCCCGTGGGCCGACGCATCTGAATGGACTTTACGATGTCCCTGATCGGCCGGCCAATGAGTTCGGATCGGCCGAGGGGCAGCAGCCGCAACACCGCGCACCGCCCGGCCAGCGTCTGGCTGACCCGATTCAGGAGCAGGAAATTCTGTGAGCCGGAGAGGATGAATTGACCGGCTCGATCGGCCTCGTCCACGATCCCCTGGATGTATGAGAACAGGTCGGGTACACGCTGCACCTCGTCCAGGATCACTCGGCCCCGAAACTGATCCAGGAAGCCACGCGGATCTTCCTGGGCGAACGCCCGCGCGTCGGGATCTTCGAGTGAGGCGTAATGATGCCGCGGAAACGTAGCCCGCACGAGGGTCGTCTTACCCGACTGGCGTGGTCCGGTCACGGTCACCACAGGGTAGCCTCGGGCGGCGGCTTTGAGTGTCCTGGATAGATGCCGGGTGATCATCGACATACCCTTGTGCAATCTGAACCTTTGATGTTCATATTACACAGCCCTGGGCCAATGATCAAGTTCACGCCCCAAACCGCGTACGGTCCAAATACTCGTCCGACTTTAAGACGACCAATAGTCTGAACTTACGGGGCAACAGACCATGAATTTCAGCCGATCGTCATGACGGTTGCACGCACCCGGGACGTACCGGCAGCCAACAAAATCCGACGAGCGCCGGCCGTAGTTGCCCTCAAGCAGCAGAGCGATGGTAGTACCGCGGAATCCCGCCGAGCCGCTCCCGGCAGATGACCTCACCGTTACGGCTGACGGTCAGACGCCGACGCTGGTCGTCACTGAGTAGGATGCGTCGCTTGCCGAGCTTCTCCTTGAGTACCCGATTTTCAGTACGCAGATATTCGATCACCTGTTGCTGCTGGCGATTCACCCAGCCGGCCAGGATTACGAGTAGAAGCTGCCAGGGCTGCAAGACGAAACTCATGGTGCGATCCGTGCTGATTATAGAAAATCGACAGCATCGGATAGCGGAGATGTCCTGTCAACCGGTCGAAATGGCCGACAGGTGGCGTGCGCAAATCGCGTTAGCCCCATCACTTCCGGTTCGGCCGAGTTTTTGGACCCTACGCCTCACCCTCTTCGAAACGACGCGGGATGCCCCCACGCCCCGCCGGGTGCTGGCTCTCAGCCATTGCACCCGGCGTCGCATGAGGCTGGATCTTCCTACCGATGTCGGCCTCCTCGTGAGCAGATGCGGATGACAATCAGCACACTAGGCCGGCTCCGGAAAAGTGCGGGCTTGATTAACCTCCACCCACCAGGGCGATGAAGCCGTCGATGTCGTAGGAGTTCACGTAGCCGTCGCCGTTGCAGTCGGCCAGCATCCGGTCGCAGTCCGGATACATGGCTTCATAGTCGCACTGCGGGCTTAGGGCACAGATGAAGCCGTCGATGTCGTAGGCGTTCACGGCCCAGTCGCAGTTCATGTCGCCGAGTCGATCGACCTTCAGCCGGGTGTAGCGGCGGTCCCAGTTCTTAAACTGCATGAAGTAGATCGAGCCGTCCGGCGCGACGGAGAGGGCTTCCGCCTCGCCCCAATCCCAGTCGTTGGGGATCGTCGTGTCATACGTACTCACCGTGCACATGCCGGCCGGCTCGAACAGCGTCGGCGTCCAGCCGCTGCTGGTCGGCGGCGTGGCCTCCATACCGAGCTCGATGGAGTCGATGGTCTTGCTCGTATCGAACACCGGCGGTACGCCGCCCTCGTTCGTACCGTTGATCTTCATGCCGAAGACCCAGTCGAGATAGTCCCAACTCAGGTAGCCGGGCTCCCACGCGTCGACCTGGAGCAGCGCCGTGGGTGACCAGTCAGGGTCGCCACCCATGCCGTAGGCCTTCTGGGAGGCCGAATCGCCACCGCCGTCCCACTCAAAAACGCCCCAGGAGTTCGCGTATGGGTCCGGGACGTAGGGCCTGGTCTCAATCCAGAAGTTGTCCGTCAGGTCGGCCCGCTTCTGGCGCCACGTGACCTCTACCACGCCGTATGGGTCCACCGGATACGAGACGCCGAAGTTCGCTTTGACAGCCGAGACCTCGTAGCTGTTGCCGCCGAACGGATCGATCATCAGCACCTTATTGCTGGCGTTATCGGGGTCGACGACGACCTCGGGGATCGGGGCGCCCGCGTCACCGGTGAATTCCCAGGGCGAGGCCGGGAACAGCGGGAGCGGTCCGAGCGGATAGGTCTCGAACGTCTCAGTGAACTGCGGGACGCTGTTCTCGGTGAGCTGGACGTCGTCGATGTAGATCGGGCCATCGTCGAGGTCGTTCTCAGTCGGGGTACCATCGTCCTGGGTGAGGTTGAGCAGGACGACCTGCGTTGGCCCGCGGTCCTCGACGGTGCCACCATCGGGGTCATACCACCACGGCTCATGCGCGGTGAGCATGATCGTGTCACCGTCCGCGTTCTGCATGAGGATGGCGCGGTTGCCGAAGTAGCCGCCGTGCTCGGGGTTGTTGGGGTTCAGCAGGTTCAGGTCGTACGTCCGCATAGCCATGGTCATGTTGGCGCCGGTGCCGTCGCCGTCATGCATGGAGTAGACCTCGCCCATGTCCTCGGCCAATTGGGCTGTCATGCCATTGAAGTCGAGACCCGTGGCCGGCTTACGTGGGTGGTCATAGCCACTCGTGGCGTACCTGGCGATCAGCCCCGTGTCGGGGTCGAACGCCCAGGTCGACTGCCCGGCCCAGTTCGACTGGTTGAGCATGTAGACCTTGTCGGTCACCGCGCTGTACGTGGGGTAACTGCGGTCGGCATAGCCGGCGTCCTGACCCCAGACGACCGTGGCGCCGCCGGTAATCGGCGTTGGATCGATCTGAAGGGCAACGGCATCCGCAATGCCGTCGGCCTCAGACTGGCTGCGCTCCTGGAAGAACATGCCGTGCAGCCCCACGCCGTAGGCGTCGGGAACGAACGCGACTATACCCTCGACGCGCCAGTCATTGGCCAGGCCGCCGCAGTCGAGCAGGCTGGCCCACTCGACCGTGCCGTCGGAGGCGCTGAGCTGGTAGATGTAGCGGTCACCGTGCTCGGTCTGGGGATCGACGTTGAACTGCGGGTCGCCAACGATGTAGATCTTGTCCTGGTAGAGTGTCATCAACCAGCCACTGGGTTCGCAGTTGGGCCACATCTCGCCGGTGGCGAGGTTGAGGTCCGCGTACCAGATCATACTGCCATCGCTCTTGGAGAAGGCGTAGATCACCGGGGCGCCATTCGCCACGCCAGGGAGCTCATCCTCATTCATGGCCGCGGAATAAACGTAGCGGTCGCCGACGATGAGGGCTTGCACACGCGTGCAGCCCATGTCTTCGGTGGTCCAGCGGTCAACCAGCTCGGGCGTCAGCGACTTCAGGTAGCCGTCCCAGGTCACAAAGTAGACATTGCCGAAGTGGTCGAAGAGAAGCTGTCGATCCTGGGCCGGGTCCGGTAGGCCGGTGCGCTGATTCAGCACACGCATGTGGAGCTTGCCGGCAGGCAGCACGTAAGGATGCTGAGCGGTGCCGTAGATATCGCCGTGCTTGATGCCAAACGGGCCCCAGATATCGTCTGTGGCGGGCGGCGTCCAGCTGCCGACGGTTACAACGGTGTCGTCATAAGCCTGAAGACCGGTATCATCAACCACCTCGAGCCGGATGTTGTAGCTGCCGTCGTTTGGTAGGACGACGTCGACAACGGGACTCGTCGTGTGCGCGATTGTCCGCTGGTAGTAGTCCGCTTCATCCAGGTTGAGCCAGCGATAGTGCACTATGCTCCCGTCGTCGGTGCTGCCACTCGCATCGAGCGTCACGACGCCGCCGATGGACGAGCCGGGAACGTTCTGGGCGGGACCGGCGTCCGGAACGGGGACCTGGCTGGGCAGCGGGCTGCCTTCGACGATGAGGTTGTCGAAACGGACGATGTCACGATCCGCTGGGGGGTCCCAGTTGTCCGTCTCGTACAGCATGAGTCTCAGCATGTCCGCCGCGTACGTGAATTCCGGCAGGTACGAGTCGAAGCGGTAGACGCGCTCGCCGTCAAGCTCGAAGTAGAGGCACTGGCCGTACGTGGCGCCAGTCTCAGTGCCAAAGTAAATGACCCACTTCCAGGTGTGCCAGTCGGGGTTGCCGTTCCCCAGTTGGCGAGAATAGCCATCGAGGTTGCCGACATAATCCTTGACCGTTCCGGCGGGATCCTTCGCGCCGTAATACTGCGAGTCGAGCCCCCACCAGTGGGCGGGCATGATACCGTAGCCGGTAGCCGAATCGTAGACGCGCGCCCGAACGTTGAGGCCGCTGTTATTCGGCTGCCCGTTCGTCCAGCGGATGTCGTACTGCAGTGTGACGATGCCGCCACCAATAGGGACCTGATCGAGAATGCTCTTCTGGAGGATGTATGCGGGTAGACCCTGTCCGGGGATCGGGGATGTCAGTTCGATGCACTTGCTGCCACCGGCGGCTGGACCATTATCGGTATCGATGATGATCCCCGTCCCAGTCGTTGCTGGGTCGGACAACGTCCAGCCGTCCTGACCCGCCGCCGGGTTTCCGGCGGTGTATGTCTCAAAGTCGATCGTCACCTGTGCGCCAGCGAAGCTGACGCAGCCTAATAAACCGACGCAGGTCGCCAGCACTCGCCATCTCATCCGTTGCATCTCATGTTCCTCCTTTGTCTATTACCCCTTGAACAAGAAACAGATTGAAACCACTGCGCGGAATCCGCGGCGATTGCGGGACCGAACCGGCCGGCACAACTGGCCGGGCTTACGCAAACAGATAACATACGGTCGGATCCGACGTCGCGGGCCCACGACTATCCGCTACTAAGCCACTTCGCCTCCGGCCCGGTCGCGAATGCGTAGGATCACGCCGGGCATGTTCTTTCCTCAGCCTCCCTGCACGCTCTGGCGGACGCGGCTCGCGTTGTCCGCCACATATCTTACCTGTCCGTCGATGCCGGCTGGCCTAGTCGGGCGGCCATTTGGGTAGTTCGCCCAATGCAGCGTTCTGATGCTCGGGATCGAACGGAATGTAGGCCATCGTCCTGCCGCCGCAGAACGGACATTCTCGGATTATGGGCACGCGTGGGGGCTCGCCGCCGACGGGCGGGTCGAATTTGGGAATCACGCGTAGTTTGCAATGTGGGCAATAACAGGTTCCGTACACAGCTTGCTCGCCACACTCGGGACAGACGATCGGCTGTCGCGCGCGAAAATGGTGCGTGACGGTCACCTCTTTCTGGCACGCGAGGCAGATGCCGGTCAGCGTAATCGTCTGACCCGGCGGCGGCGGAGCGTCTAAACGACTGTGGAAGTAGAAGCCAACGACGCCGGCCAGGATGACGGCGATGGCTCCCAGGATGATCAGACGCTGACTAGGCTGCATTCTCCGACCTGCTCCTATCTGCGGTGGTCCGGATCCGCGGGCAGCTTGCGCCAGACCCGTTTGTCCGTGCGCCAGTGCGGGCTAAGCTCGACGGGGTAGGAGGGCGGCACGAGCTCACCGAGCTCCGGGTGCGTCGGCCCGCGGTACCAGCCGTACTGACCGGAGTTCGGGTCGCAGAAGCCGGGCGCCCGGGGGTCTTCCCCATCGTCTTTCCAGTTTTCGATCTCGCCCCAGTACTCGTATTTGTAGACGTCCAGGCGTGTCGTGGCTTCGCCGGGGAGCCACGTGTAGTACTTGGACGTGTCGATCATGCCGGGCCGTCCGGGGATGAAGTCCATGTAGTCGCGGATGGACGTGGGGCGTTTGGGGGTGATCTTCGCGACGTGGCCGTCGCGGAAGACCATGTTGGTGGCCAACCGGCGACCATGGCGGAAGCCGATCATACCCCCTTGCCAGTCCGCGTAGGTTTCGTTGAAGCGGCAGGTGGCGCCGAACATCGCCGGGTACATGGTCCAGTGCGCGCTCATGTTCCCGAACCAGTTCCAGAAGCCGTCAGAGACCATGACTTGTCGGGATGGGTCGGCCCGGCGATCGCCAGGCCAGCTATAGGAGAACATCGTGTTGATGGCATAGCTGGAGCGGGAACCGGGCTTCGGCGTTTCACCGCGTTTGAAGTTGCGGATCCAGAGAAACCGCCAGCCATCGTCGTAGCGTTGGAGCATGGACTCGGAGCGATGGTCGTCGGAGGGGCACCACTGGATGTCGATGTTCGCGGTGTAGTCCAGATCGTAGAGCACGTCGAGCCAGGTGTAGACGATGGAAGGCTCGTACTGACTGTCGTCGATAGTCGGGACGCACCCCTGGTTTTCGAGCCCGCAGGTGTTCAGACCCAGGCCGATCTGCTGCAGGTGGGCACCGCACTTGATGGTCTTGGCCTGCTCGCGCGCCTCGCCCAGCGAGGGCAGAAGTATGGAAATGAGCAGGGCGATGATGGCCACGACGACGAGCAACTCGATAAGCGTGAATGCGACCGACGAGTGCTTCAGATATGAATGGGGGTATTTAGTCATGGTCGTGTGCTCCTGTGGGCGCGAGCCCAGTGTCCGCGCACCAAACCACTGACGATCGCGTAAGCGGTCGACGTGAGAGAGACTTCCTGAAGCATCTCGATTATACCGCGCCGTCGAGGGGGGGAGAACATTAAAGGCTGGACTAAATCGGGCTGGGGGTGGCCATGTGGCCGTTCGATTGAAAAGACCGATAATATATCGCCTTGGATGTGCTAAGCCTACATTTGAGGGCGGTCGTCGCCTGATCAGCGCTGCTCCACACATGGTCCCGCTGCACTCCGCGAACCAGCGCCTGGCCGGACCTCGTCAATTGCCGGTGAAACGATCGACGAACGGGTTGATGTCGAACGTGTCGACCTCGCCGTCATCATTCATGTCACCGTTGTTGATGTCGCAATTCGGATAAGCGGCTTCGTGCTGTATGGTGCTCGTCGGCGACAGTACGAATCCACTGATGTCGTACGAGTTGACGTACCCGTCGCCGTTGATGTCGCCGCGCAGGCAGTCGCACGGGGCACATTCATAGGGATCGGGATTGGGCGGACAGTGCCCGACCGCCGCGATGAAGCAACCCGTGTCGTAGGTGTTCAACAGGTCGTCGCAGTTCCCCTTGACACGGCGGCCCGAGCGAAGCTCGCCGATCGCGTAACGATCGGAGCCGCATAGCGGCCACCGCTGAGTCAAGGGTTCATGTCCCCGGCGATGCTGACGATCGTCATGTTGCCGTCTTCGTCGTACGTCGGGAACCGGCCGACCGGCGGACTGCTGCCGGTATGCACGTCCGTGTACTGGTTCAGCGAGTTGGCTTCGTAGTCTGTGGTGGTGGTGCTCTGCACACCGACTTCGGACTCGGTCCGGTTGCCGACCTGCCCTTGACGCCGTTCGGCGGTGTCCAGGGTATGGTCGTAGGTGTAGCTGAACTGCTCGTCGTCGACGGGGTTTTCGGGATCGATCGGGTCGTCATCCGCGTAGCGGGCCGAGCCGGTCAGCTCGTTGCGGTCGTTGTACGACCAGATGCTCAGATGCTCGTTACCCGTCCCGCCGAACGCCGCCCCGCTGTTGACCACCGACCCGCGCGGGATTTGCCATTCACATCCTTCTCCTCTTTCTCTCTCAGTCTGACAGCTGCGTCAGTGCCTTCACGGTTTCCGGATACCCCTCGGCTATCGGCCGCCGCAGGTCTTCACGGTGTGAGTAGGCTTCGCCCGCCTCAAGGACCCTCAACGTGGCGTCTTTCACCGAATCGCCTTGCTTCACTGCAATACGAGCGACGATCTCATCACCAATGTCGTGAAGAAGCTCGACAAGGATCACCCCATGACCGATCGCACCGGCAGCGTCAACCTTCGTGCTGAAGGCCAACAGCTCCTCAATCGCAAGTTCATCTCCGCCCCGCGCGGCCGTGAGAATCCCACGATAGTCAAAGCCAACTCTGCGCGCTTGGTCTAGGGTCTCCTCGTAGACCCCGGGACCTCTATTACACCCGCCGGTCTGGCAACCACACATGGTCAGTAGAACACCACAGATCACATGTCTTAATCTCATTGCCTCAGCTCCCTCACCTACTCCGGAACCGCATTCGTCACGACGAGATGGCCATGCCCACGAAGCTGCAAACACTTCAGTCTTCCCTGCTCCACGAGCGCACTGAGGCCGCTCCAGCATTCCTCATCTACCGTTACGCAACCTAAACTAGCTGTTCCAGGGTGAAGCCCCATGTGGCTGCGGGGGTACTCAGGGTGGCCCCTCTTGTAGCTGCGATAGCCCCCGGACCGATCAAATGGACAAAGATTGTACCAACCGCAGCCCCTTTCTGGGTGTATGCGTTTCTTGGCAATGCCATATGTTCCGGGCGGAGTAGGCCCGCCGTATTTCTCGTAGTCCTTCTGCTCAGGACAGACGATTTTGCAGCTTACCCAAGCGTCTCCGAGATGGCAGGTGATGCTCAAGCGGGAATAGTCGACCCAGCACTCAACTGCACCGGCACCGCCATCGCATGCGCCAGCGGGGTCAGGGTATTGCTTGACGCAATCGTTTACACATGCATTGTATTCTGGGTCTCTGTCGTACGCGTCCTGTTGCCCCTTCCAATCATCAGGATTCAAGCCGTGTTCTGACGCACAGTCTTTCTTGCATTTCGTCCACACGGCATCGCTTGTCAGTCCATACGCGTCGATTTGCGTTACCGGCGCGTTGTGGACGTATCGATACAAGTTGCTCTGGTCGTCGAGCGGATCTCGAGCAATGAAGCCCCGCGCAGCAACATAGCGAAGCACGACCGAACCCAGCTCGCCTATCGGATCTCGACTAATCCAACGCCCTGTGCGCGGGTCGTAGTAGCGGTAGCCCCAATAACCCAACCCCGTCTCATCGTCCCAGTACTTGGTGCTGAAGCGGAAGGGGTTGTCCTCGGCGTAGCCGTAGCCGGAGGTATCGTTGACGATGTTGCCGTACGGGTCGTACTCGTAGTGGGCCACCAGCCGGTCGGCGTGCCAGCCATACTCCGAGGCGCTGCCGTAATCGTAGGCCCATGCCACGAGCTGGCCGACGTTGCCGTTGGCATCGTAGGTGTAGACGTAGTCCTCCGCCCCGTCGGCGTCATGCACCGCCAGCAGGCCGCCGATGCCGCCGGCGCCTTCCAGCGACCGGCTCAGGTCCAGGCCCCAGGTGCAGGACCTGACCGCATCGTTACTCTCGTCCAGCTCCAGCAGCATCAGCCATCCAGCCCAAACAAATCGGCGTTCGAACGCATCCGCGTGCGTGTCGTCCCAGGCCTCATCGTCCCAGACCAATACCGCCTTCTTGACCCGTCGGCCCAAGTAATCACAGGCACACAGGACCTTCTTGGCGTCCACCGTCTAATGATGTGCGTGACTATTCATATCCTAAACGTCTACGTCCTCGCATTAACCGCCGACACAATGGAGCACTCCAGGCCAGAAAGACCAGCCACAGTGGTATACGCAGAATACGACCAAGCGGTAGACCATTGCCGTCAGTAGCCAGCGTGGTCCTCATATACCGTGGAAGGGAGTCCTTGATGAACACCGCTACCGGTCCCGACTGCGCCCCATCCAATTCAGCGGGAATCCGCGACCAGTCCACCATAGAGCCCCACCCACAACACAGGAACTCCGGCTTGCCGTCGACATAGTAACCCAATCCACCAACGATCCACTTAGCCACAAAGGACCCTTGGTCAATGTACATCTCAAGGTCCCTGTAGTACCTCACTCCCACGTGCGCGAAGGAGCTGACCACCCATATTCCAGCGACGGTTGCGCCGACGATCAGATAGCATATCACACCCAGGCGCCGCCAGGGCGCTTGTCTGTGCAGGGACTGTCGGGCGTATGTGAGAGCTACTCGATGCACGCCGCCCCCCATGTGCCAAGTCCCGAGATTGTCAAATGCTCGAAGCCACATAATTGGATAGGCGCTGGCAGACCAGGCAGACAATCGCAGGGTCTGTAAATCACATAGTTGAGTGTCGTAGTGTCCACTTTGACGAGACGTTTCAGCCAGTCACCGTGCCCTTCTTTCGAGATACGCTCGTTGCTGACACTCACGCCGGCATATTGTTCGGGCAGTTTCGCAAATCCACGCGTATACTTGCAGTGGAAATGAACGAAGCACGGCTTTCTTGCAGATTCGCGTGCATTCGGCAGGATGCCTAGCTGCAGCGTGTCAGGTTGCTTGATAGGCTGCCCTACGCGTCCCGGTTCAATGTATGATCCATCAAGGATGTGCGTAGTCACTTGCGTAATTGCGCCACCATGCCGCTGTAACTCCTCTTTTGTGCATGCGGCGACCTGTATCAAGTGCGTAACACCCGCAGGAATAGGCACCGTGTACTGCACTTGAACGGCAAAGCCAGTGGTGCAATCAGTGAGCCCCGTCGGGCCGTTGACAAGTTCTATTGTCCACCCTGACTGTTGAGTGGTCGCCGGACCTTGCTCGTGGCCGAGCGGGTCTACTCGCAGCAGCGGATCGTTGAGTACATAGGCGTAAAGGTTCAGACCACCCGCCTCCACGGCCGGATCCCTAGTCAGCCATCTGCCGATCCTTGGATCATAAGGACGTAAGGGCCACGAGCCTAAACCGGTCTCATGATCGAACGGCTTCGTACTGAATCTAAACGAATTATCATCCGCGTACGTATACCCTGACGTGTCGTTCACGATGTTGCCGTAGGGGCCGTAGTCGTAGTGGGCCACCAGGCGGTCGGCGTGCCAGCCGTCGCCGGTCGCGCCGCCGTAGCCGCTTTCCCAGGCCACGAGCTGGCCGACGTTGCCGTTGGCGTCGTACGTGTAGACGTAATCCTCCGCTGCGTCGGCGTCATGCACCGCCAGCAGGCCGCCGATGCCGCCGGCACCTTCCAACGACTGGCTCAGGTCCAGGCCCCAGGTGTAGGACCGCACCTCGTCGTTGCTGTCGTCCCACTCCGCCAACATCAGCCAACCAGCCCATACGAACCGGCGTTCGAACGTCGCCGTCGATTCCCACTCTTCGCCGACCGGATCCCAGGCGTAGATGGCCTTCTTGATCCGCCGGCCCATGTAATCATAGGTGAACTCGACCTGCTTGTCATTGGCTGTCTGCGGGTTCTCCGGCTGCACGGCGATCAGCCGATTCTCGGCGTCCCAGACGTACTTCACGGCCCCGCCGCTGGTTTGCGCGGGGGGGGATTGGGAACCCAACCCATCGCCGCAGTGGCTCGGAGTATCAACCGGAGCGATACAGGCTCACAACCTGTGCCGTGGTCTTTG
>JBDRDH010000160.1:0-4813 GCA_043820985.1 Planctomycetota bacterium | reverse complement strand
ACGTGCTGGCTTTCATGGGAACTGATGTCGATTTCCAACTCGCCGAGAACCTGGATGGCCAAGGGGTGCACATAGCCGGCCGGCATGGTGCCGGCCGAATATACATCCCACTCATCATTGGCCAGGTAACGCCACAAGCCCTCGGCCATTTGTGACCGACAGCAATTACCGGTGCATATAATCAAGACGCGTTTCTTCACGTTGGTGATCCCGTGGATAGGCATATAAGTATCGCATACGCGAACTCCCGGGCGCGCTCGGTTAACAGGTTCCCGCCGAGGGGCAGTCGCCGGAGAGTTCGCACTCGGCGCATTTAGGTTGGCGGGCGGTGCATATACGGCGGCCATGCCAGATCAAGGCGTGTGCCAGGTACGTCCACGAATCGCGCGGCAAGAGTTCCATCAGGTCACGCTCGATCTTCACGGCGTCCTTATCGTCACGGGCAGTGGTCAATAGCCGCAGGCGTAAGGCCAGGCGGCCGACGTGGGTATCCACCACGATGCCTTCATTTTTGCCATACCAGGTGCCCAGCACGCAGTTAGCGGTTTTGCGGGCGACGCCCGGCAATGTCAGCAGGTTGTCCATGGTGTCCGGGATCTGCCCATTGTATTCCTCGCAGACTACCTGTGACATGCCTAACAGGCTCTTGGTTTTGTTGCGGAAGAAGCCAGTCGATCTGATCAGAGTTTCGACATCGTCCGGGCTGGCAACCGCCAGGGCCGGCGGATCGGGATATTTGCGAAAGAAGTCCGGCGTGACCAGGTTGACGCGCTCGTCGGTGCATTGCGCGGACAGGATGGTGGCAACCAGGAGTTCATAGGCGCTTTGATGTTGCAGAGCACATTCGGCGGTCTGGTACAGCTTGCGCAAACCGTGCAGGATACGTTGGGCCCGGGCCTGCCGGTCGGCACGACTTTCGCGCGTGCGTTTGGCTGGCGGGCGGGTGGTTGCTTGCCCGGCTGGTTGGCTGGTCTGTTTGTGTGTTTTTGCCATTGTCAGGTACTCGGCTGAGGTTAAGGGTCCGGCGCCGGTTAAGCGTCATCTTCGCCCACTTCGTACTGCATGTCCGGCGGGGGTGTGTTTTCCAGGGGCTCGGGTTGTGGGATCTCGCCGCCCATCGGAATCAGGAGCGGGCTGGCATTCATATCCATCTTATACTTGCCGCCAGGCGGATCGGGTAGCGCATCCATTGCTGGACCGGCTAAACCCAGTTCGTATGGATCCCATTGATAACGGGCCACTTCATTCCAACCAGCTTCGCCTTTATGCATTAGTCCAATATACGTATAGCCGTCCTGCTGGCGGGCGGCGAAGCCCACCGTGGGCGGCTCGCTAAGCTGGAGGCCCGCCTGGAGGGGCAGGCTGGCCAGCCAGACGCGTCGAGGCGAGATCAGCAGATGCGGAAAAATGTCCGCATCCGGGGAGACATGCAGAGTCGTGAGTTCCTCTTCCACACCCGCGCCGACGAGCTGCACGTCGCCGTCCGTGCTAATCAACACCGGTGCATGCAGTACTTGCATATTATGTCGGTCTGCCAACCCGAGCACCCAGAGGTCGTCACCGATGGGCGTAAGCCGAAGTTTCGCGACGATGGCATCCGTCAACTCCGCGGGTACACAGAGAGGGGCCACCTCGGCCAGGCGAATCAGTCGCACGGCGGCGCTGACGCCCGCTTGCTCATGCGCCAGGTGAGTAACCGCCTGGTCGCGCGTCCAGGTATCCCAGCCGGCGGTCAGGAGGGTGAGTTGGGCGGCTGGTGTGGGAGTTGCTGATTTTGTACTAGCCGGTTGGGTTGATGGGGGACCGGGCTTACAGCCTAGAACGGCGGATAGCAGGACTACGGTTAGTAGCTGGAGCTTTTTGTGGATACCGGCAGCCATGTCGCGCCCCGCCGATCTGTTGCTGTCACACTTGGTATTCCCGACTGGCGGCGGCAGCCAATCCGGGAATATGACGCCCAGAGGAGTACGCCCCTCAAGGTACTCCACAATCTCGGATGGTCAGTTTAGATCCAGCTATCGAGGGCGACAAGCGCTGGACGGCGGCGCGACAACCGGCCAGGGGTTATAAGTCGAAGTAGAGGCAGAATTCATAGGGATGTGGGCGCGAGCGCAGGGCGTTAACCTCGTTCTCCATCTTGTACGCGATCCAGTAGCGGATTACGTCCTCGGTGAACACCTCACCTTTCAACAGGAATTCATGATCTGCCTGCAAGGCTTCCAGGGCACCTTCCAGCGAGGCCGGGGTGTGCTTGATCCGGGCTCGCTCGGTTTCACTGAGTTCATACAAGTTGCGGTCAATCGGCTCGCCGGGATCGATTTGGTTCTCAATCCCGTCCAGAGCCGCCATCAGGATGGCACTAAACGCCAGGTACGGATTGCAGCTCGAATCGGGGCAGCGGAACTCGATGCGCTTCGTGTCGGGATTGTGTTGGTACATCGGGATACGCACGAACGCCGACCGGTTCATCATCGAGTAGATCAGATTCACCGGGGCCTCGTAGCCTGGAACCAGGCGCTTGTAGCTACTGGTGGTCGGATTAGTGAATGCCAGCAGGGCGCCGGCGTGCTTGATCAGTCCGCCGATCGACCAGCGGCCCAGGTCCGACAGTTCGGCGTACTTGCTCTTATCGTAGAAGATGGCCTGGTTTTCTTTTCTGAGCGAGAAGTGCGTGTGCATGCCACTGCCGTTGTCGCCGTAGAGTGGCTTGGGCATGAACGTGACGACTTTGCCATGACGGGCGGCAACGTTCTTCAAAATGTACTTATACGTCATGACCTTATCGCCCATCTCGACCAGCTTGCCATAGCGCATGTCGATTTCGGCCTGTCCGCCGGTGGCGACCTCGTGATGATGGGTTTCGACACGTATACCGCACTGTTCAAGCACCGCGACCATCTCGGCCCGCAGGTTGTGCATGGTGTCGGCTGGTGGACAGGGGAAATAGCCCTCCTTGGCGCGCAGTTGGTTGCCAAGATTGTCGGGGGCCTCACTGCCGCGTCGCCAGACACCTTCGGCGGAGTCCACTTCGTAGCGAGCGAAATTCATCTGCTGCTCGTAGAGCACCCGGTCGAAGATGAAAAACTCGAGTTCCGGACCGAAGAAAGCTTCGTCGGCTATCCCGGTAGTGAGCATGTGTGCCGCGGCCTTGCGCGCGACGGAGCGGGGATCGCGTGAGTATTCCGAACGGGAAATTGGATTTTTCACGTCGCAGATCAGGGAAATAGTGAGGTGCTGATAGAAGGGGTCCAGGATCATCGTCTTGGCAACCGGGACGATCAGCATGTCGGACTCGTTGATCGCCTGCCAGCCGCGGATGGAGGAGCCGTCGAATCCGAAACCATCCTGGAAGGATTGCAGGGTTAACTCGCGAATCGGTACGGTCAGGTGCTGCCATAGCCCCGGGAAATCCAGGAAGCGCAAGTCAACATACTCGACGTTGTTCTTTTTGGCGAACTCCAGAACTTCTTCAGGCGTCATCAGGCGCTCCTCTGGGGCAAAGATGTCTGATAATTCTGCTCGGCTTATTGGTACAGTACATATCGTTCAGCGAATGAACAATTGCCGAGCGCGGATATGCACGGCAGTTTGTCCTTTAATCGGCTGAAAGTGACGGTTGGCTTTTCAAGTTGGTGGCAAATCCGGGCAGCGGGCGCCCGGACAAACGATGCCACAAGTGCTGGCACGCCATGATAGTCAGGTAGCGTGGGCCGAAGCGTTTCGGCATCAACTCTGCCTGGCGTAAGGCGTTAACGAAACTCTCCGGCCCGTCAAAGTCTGGCATCCACTGGTAGCCGCCGGCCAGATAGCCGCGCAGATGGGCATCCGCGCCGACATAGCCGGGCAGGCCGTGCTGCCTGGCGAAGCGTGCCGCGCGCCAATCATCCCAGAAGAAGATGTTTTGAGAGTTACAGATTTCCACCGTCGAGAGCCAGGGTAGCAGGGTCGCGGTGGTGGCTGAAAGGCTGTCGGTACATAGGGTCGCAAAAGGATGCGGTGCCAGGACCAAGCCACCCTGGGCCTGGATGCACTTCGCGGTTTCGATGGCTGGCATTCCGGGCGGCACGCGCTGCTCGAGGAACAGGCCGATGAGGTCGCCGTCGGCGGTCAGAATCTCCTCGCCAACAATCACGCGCACGCGGTCCAACTCGCGGGCTTGCAGGGCGCCCTCGATCTGGTTGTGATCGGTGATGCCGATGCAATCAATTCCCTGGCGCACCGCCGTGTCGACCAACTCCGCCGGCGAGCGGTTGGAGTCATGCGAGAAGTTGGTATGCACGTGGAGGACGGTTTTCAGCCGATTCATCTGAGTATATATCGACCGTGGTTAACGGCGGGTGTTATCTCGGGTCGGGTTTGTCTGGTCATCACTATGTACGCAACATCATGCTCGCGGAACTACCGAGCATTGAGAATCCGATAATCAGCGGGACAAACCCGGATCCGTGGCTCATTTGGGCGGTTGGCAATGCGAGCAGGGTTCGTAGCCGCGTGCCTTGGCTTCACTGAGCTTCATGGCACGTTTGCTTTTACGTAGATGATAGCAGTCCGCGCGGTGATATTTAGTGCCGCTGTCGGTGACATAGACAATTATGTCATCCCCCGCGTTTTCAGCCGGTTCCGGCTGATTCTTTTCGGAGCCTGGTTTACTTGTTTTTTCCGAAAGGCGTGGTTTGTCGGTGGTGGTGGATGGCTGAGAGTTTGGCTGGCCAGGCGCTGTCGGGTTACTGACCGATTCTGGACTGCGCCAGTTACCCTTGCCGGCCTGGCGGGCTCGTTGCTGATAGTACTCGAAGAGTTGCTGGTGCTGGTG
>JBDRDH010000159.1:0-43887 GCA_043820985.1 Planctomycetota bacterium | reverse complement strand
AACCGACTCGGTCTGACGCTCCCCCAGCGTCTGCGCCGGATCGACGAGGTCACCCAAATGTAGTCACGACTTCTGCCAAAAAACGGCCCTGGCGCTACCACCAGGACCGTTCATGCGCCCTAACTGTTCAACTTGGGTTAGCACGACGACTCGTGAATCCTCGCTGGCGCTTCGGGCTCGGATTAAGGATTAAGTTTATCCCATTCGGATCGAAAGTTATCCCTTTGATTGGTATGTCCGCGCTCGGGACACCCGCCTACTGATTCACCCAGTTCAGCACTTGCCCCGTATTCTTGAACTCGCGAATGATGCGCACCACTTCTTCCGCCACGGCGAACTGGGCTTGTTCGGTCGAGGCGCCGATGTGGTGTGAGCCATACAGGTTCGGCACATCGGCCAGCGGCGAGTCGATCTCCTTGGCATCCGCCGCCGGTTCATTTTCATAGACGTCAACCGCCGCGGCGCGGAGCTGGCCCGCTTTCAGGGCGGCGATGAGCGCTGGCTCATCCACCACTGAAGACCGACTGGTGTTGATCAGAATCGCCTCGGGTTTCATGCTGGCCAGGCGTTCGGCGTTCACCAGGTGCTTGGTATCACCGGTGCCGGGGACGTGCAGCGTCAGAAAATCGGACTCGCGGAAGATCCGGTCAAGCTCGGCCCGTTGGCAGTCGGGATGGTCGGCAACCTTGATGTCCGGGAGGATGTCGTACCACAGCACCTTCATCTCGAAGGCCAGGGCGCGCTGCGCGACCGCCCGGCCAATCGCGCCGGCCCCGACAATACCCAGCGTCCGCCCCTTGAGCCCGCGGGATTGACTATACAGCTTTTTGTTCCACTTGTGGGCGCGCAGGTCGGCCAGGTTGTCGCCCAGTCGCCGATCCAGGGCAATCATGTGCCCCATGACCAGCTCGGCCACGGCGACCGCGTTCATGCCGGGGCAATTGGCGACCTTGATGCCGCGCTCCTTGGCTCCGGCGGTATCGATCGTGTTGAACCCCGAGCCGGCCCTGATGATGAGCTTGAGGTCCTTACCGGCGTCGAGCGTGGGCGCTTCAACCTTGGTCGAGCGGACCACGAGTACGTTAGGGGCATACTCGGTCATGCGTTGCGTCAGGCTCTCGTCCTTGAGCCCTGGTTCACAAACCACATCGTCCGTAATCTCGCGCAATTGTTGCAATCCGATGTCCTCAAACTTGTCGGCGATCAGGATCTTCATGGATCAACTCCGGGTTATACCACCTGCAAGTCACGGGTTACGCTGACCGGTGGATATACCCGCGCCAGCCGTCACCCACTAAACCGGCCATTATAGCGCCGAAGCCGCCGGAACCCAAACTAGTCATCCCGGTGCTCGAATGGCGGATTGGCGATCAACATCGGTCGACGTTGGGCGACGTTCACCAGCAATCCGAGCGCCAGGAAATTGGCCCATAGACTGCTACCGCCGGCACTCACGAATGGCAAGGTCATGCCGGTGATCGGCGCCAGACCCACCGTCATGCTGATATTAAGCAGGGCCTGGGCCACGATCATGACAATTATGCCAATAGCCAGCAGCCGACCGAATGGATCGTTCGTGACTGTGGCGACCTCCAGACCCAGGAAGATGATCACGCCATATGCCAGGATCACCAGCCCGCAGCCGATCAAGCCCCATTGGTGTCCGATGATCGCGAATATGAAGTCATTCTGTTCTTCCGGCAGCAGCGGCAACTCAACGAAAACACCCTGGCCCCAGCCTTCGCCGAAGACGCCGCCCGAGCCCAGGGCCACCTTGGATTGCCGGAGCTGGTAGCCGGGCCCCATATGCCAGTGCTCGTCCGGCACGTTCTGCTTGAAGAGAATCTGGATGCGTTGCTGTTGGTAGTCCTTCATGCCATAGAAGTAGAACAGCGGCAGCGAGGCGCAACCCAGCAGCACGATGATCAACAGGTGCCGCAGGCGTGCTCCGGCCACGAACAGCATAATGAAGAGCACCGGCAGCAGCATCAGGGTCGTGCCCAGATCCGGCTGGCGCAGGATCAGCCCCATCGGCAACAGCGTCAGCAGAAACGGCAACAACAGCCCGCTCCAGTGACGGTATGAGTCACGATAACGCAGATAGCGCGCCAGCGTCATGATCAGGATCGGCTTCATGAACTCCGAGGGTTGCAGGCTCAGTGGTCCCAGGCTGATCCAGCGGCGCGCGTTGTTTCGCACGGGAATGAGCGGCAGATTGAAGTAGTGATCGATAATCAGCAGTACCAACAGGAGGATCGTCAGGGCGTAAGCCCAGTACGCATAGCGTCCCAGACGTTGGTAGTTAGGCAACAGTACCAGGCCCATCAGCCCGACGCCGGTGATGAAGTACAGAATCTGACGTGTCGTTAACGGGCCCATGGCCTGGTAAGTCCGCCGGAGCCAGTTCGTTTCCGCGGGTGCGGGCGTGGAGCCGATGTTCGAGGATGAGGCTTGATCCGCATTACTGCGATCGGTGGCATGAATGCAGGCCAGTCCGACGACGCCCAGGAACAGTACCGGGACGGCCAATCCCCAGCCGAGGCGGGTCAGGTTTAGCACACGAGACTTGGGCATGCTTGCGAATATTCCAGTTTACTTACCACTCTACATTACGAACCTAGGGCGCTCATATTTTCCACCGTGGAGCATTCGACCAGGCGTTACTCCTCGGATAGGAGCCATTCGATGATCTCTTTGGCGACCGGACCAGCCACGCGGCCGCCACTGCCGCCATATTCAATCACCACCGCGATCGCATAGTTGCGGCCGTGTGGCGCGGTACCACGTGGCGTACCCGCGGTTTGCGTATAACCCATGAACCAGGCGTGTGAGGGTAATGGTTCGCTGGCCTCCAGGGCGGGATATCGTTCCACAGTATGCTTACCGACTCGCCGGGGCCTTTCACCCTCGAATTGTGACAACGCATCCTGTTCCAGGTAATCGATCACTTCCTCGCGGCGCCCGTCCGGCCATTCGAAGGTGTAGCGGTAGGCGATTGGTTGCGGCGCGGCCTGGGCTGAGCCGGTTTTACCGCAGAGCACATAGTTGTCACGAGCCAGACGAGCCTGGTTTGCCGTAGCGCCGCGCTCATTGACCACCCGCCACATGCCGGTCCGTAAGACGCGCAGAGCCTGCTCGTCGAAGGGCTGCTCATGATCCGGCGTCGATGTTGTTTCACTATCGGGGTGGATCAGCCGTACGGGCGCCCAATAACCGGCGGCGATGCTGGCCGCCACATTGGCCACTTGTAGTGGCGTGGCGGTAACTTCACCCTGCCCGATGGAATAATTCCAGGCATCATACGGCTGGTAATGTCGGCGGATGCGTTGTTCGGTTGGGACAATTCCGGGTGATTCCTCGATCAGGCCGGTGCCCTGTAAGCGGCCCAAACCGAAACGCGAAAACCACTCACACAACCGTTGCGGTCCGAGCCGGCCGCCCATGGTATAAAAATAGATGTTGCATGAGTTGCGGATGGCGTCTTCGCCGTTCTGGCCTTCCGGCTGGGCGGCATCGTGTGTGGTCAGATAGTGGTTGTATATCCAGCAGCGAAACTGTGTGGGCTTGTCCGGGAGCAAGTGGCCGGTGCAGTGAATTCGCTCATGCGCGTTGGTGACGCCTTCGGTTATGGCGCCTACCAGCGTAATGGCCTTACACGTTGAGCCGGGCGGGTACAAGCCATTCACGGCTCTGAAACGCGTCGGCAAGCGCCGGGCGTCACGAATCAACTGGTTGTAATCCTGATGGTAGCTGTCATAGCCGTAAATCGGGTAGCTCACGAGGGCCAGGACTTCGCGCGATTCGACGTCGATCACCACCGCCGCTCCGCCGGCCGGTGTCACGCCTTTTTCGACGGCTTCGCCCAGGACTTGCAGAACGTGTTCCTGTAGACGCATATCGATAGTTAATGAAAGATCGGCTCCGGCAAGTGGGTTGGTGCGCTCAATCAGTTGCCGGTCATAGCCCTCCACGATTCGCCCGCGCGTGCCACGCAGAGTTTCTTCGGCAACTCGCTCGATACCCGTAATCCCACGGCGGTCACCCGGGTGCAGCTTGCGCAGCTCCTCATCCCGCAGGGGATCCTGTTCCAGGTGCTGTTGGCTGACTGCTCCCAGGCGGCCGATGAGATGGACCACGGCGTCGGCATTATATACCACCCGCCGTGAACTGGGCACCACCCGCAACCAGGGCATGTGCTCCATCTCCATCCGGACCGCTAACGCGATCTCGTCCTCCACGTCCTCGATGACCGGATGCAGCGTATATTCCTCGGCCACCGGCTGATCCACGCCGGTATTCGCGCGCACCGCCACGCGGATACGCTCAACCTGTTGGCGAATGCGGTCACCACGCTCGATGAACTCGCTGACCGGATGTCCGGTTAACTCGGCCAGCCGTTGCCACATGTCGGCAATCTCCAGCCGAAGCTGAGCGGCGATCTCGTCCGTGCTCATCGTGTCCGGATATTCACCCAGGCGGCGCAGGCAGCGCGCCCAGGTGCGCAGATATGTGCGACTTTGCCCGGTCAGTACGGCGTAATGGACGCTGATGTCCGAAGAGGGCACATCACTCATCAGCACCTGGCCATTGCGATCCATGATGCGACCCCGGGGAGCGCGTAGGTAACGCACCGGCCGCGTCAGCAAATGGGTGGCCAACTCCTCGTATTCGGCGGCACGCACCACCTGGATCTCAACCAGCCGAATGGTCAGAAGTATGGCTACGCCGGTGAGTAGAATCCAGAACCAGGTAAGACGCTTGCGAAACATGACATCCTTGTCGCGCGATTGGGCCAGGCATACTGATCATGACCTCGCCCGCTTCAGCTTGTATGTTGGTAACTATCGCCGCCCGCTGGCGAAACGGCAAGTGCCGGACAACTATGCCTACAGCTCTACACAAAAGCAGCCGGCGCGGATGGCGCCGGCTGCTTGTGGATTGCGTATGGAGCGGCAGGGGGGTTAGAGGATCTTCCTGATCGCGGCCTCCAACTGGCCCGGCTGTTGCTCCTCGAGTTCGTACAACACGCGGGTGGCGGGCTTGTTGATCTTCAACATGCGGCCGAGATCGATTGGCGTGCCAATGACCACCGCGTCGCAGTCGACCGCGTTGATGGTTTCCTGTAATTCCTGCATCTGCTTGTCGCCGTAGCCCATCGCCGGCAGGACTTCGCTGACGTGCGTGTACTTGGCGAAGGTCTCCTTGATCGATCCGACTGCCACCGGGCGTGGGTCGACGATAGCCGCCGCGCCACATTGCCGGGCGGCGACGTGGCCCGCGCCGTATTTCATCTCGCCGTGCGTTAGCGTCGGGCCGTCCTCGACCACCAAGACGCGTTTGCCCTTGAGCAGCTCGGGCCGCTCGACCGTCACCGGCGAGTTGGCCTTGATCACCGTCGCGCCGGGATTGACCTCGGCGATGTTTTTCAAAACAACCTCGATATCCGCCGCTTCCGCCGTGGACATCTTGTTGACCACGATCACGTCGGCCATGTGCAGGTTCGTTTCGCCGGGGTAATAACGGCGTTCGTGTCCGGGCCGATGGGGATCGACGACGGTTATGTACAGGTCGGGCTTGTAGAAAGACATGTCGTTGTTGCCGCCGTCCCACAGGATTACGTCCGCTTCTTTCTCGGCCTCCGCCAGAATCCTGCCATAATCCACGCCGGCGTATACCACGTTGCCGGCGGCGATGTGCGGCTCGTATTCTTCCCGCTCTTCGATCGTGCAGTCATGCTTGTCGAGGTCGGACAGTTTGGCGAAGCGCTGACAAATTTGCTTCGACAGGTCGCCATATGGCATGGGATGCCGGATGGCGGCTACTTTCTTACCCAGCTTCTTGAGAATCGTGACGACCGCCCGCGAGGTCTGGCTTTTACCGCAACCGGTACGCACGGCGCAGACCGCGATGACCGGCTTGTTGCTCTTGATCATCGTGTGCCGATGGCCCAGCATCACGAAATCCGCCCCGCAGGCATTCACCAAAGCAGCCTTGTGCATCACTACCTCGTGCGGCAGGTCCGAGTAGGCGATGGCGCACAAGTCAACGCCATGCTTTTCGATCAGGGCCGGCAATTCCTCCTCGGCGAAGATAGGCACGCCTTGTGGATACCGCTGGCCAGACAGCACCGGCGGATATACGCGACCCTCTATGTCGGGTATTTGCGTCGCCGTGAAGGCGACTACTTCAAACGCTGGATTGTCGCGCCAATAGGTGTTGAAATCGTGGAAATCGCGCCCGGCGGCGCCCATGATAATGACTTTACGTGTCTCCGAACTCATTCCGTAGTTCCACCAGAATGTAATATTGGGAGCGTCCAGCAGACCCGCGTGCGGGGACGGGGACCGACGCCTGCCGATAGGCCACCGTCGTAGAATGGGTGAACATACTGGTTTTATCCGGCTAACTCAAGGTCAACTTGAGCTATCGTGTGAAGCCGGTAGGGGGGACAAGTGACGCTTGCCGTGACACCCACGGCTAGTTACGATAATTTCAGCTTGATTGAGTTTTGGAGTACCTCATGCGATCTCGATCTCTACCCGGTCTGCGAATCATTCTGGCTCTGACAATGCTGCTCATCTGTTGCGCGGCCCCGGGCTTTGCCCAGCAGGATGACAAAGTTCTTCCGCCGCCTTATGACGTACCCACCATGGAGCACAACAAGCCCTGGTTGCAATGGCTGGCCGGGACGCTGCTGGCGGGTCTGACGTTGGCCATCGCGTTTAAGAATCCGCACCGCAGCCACCTGGATTAGTCGGGAGGCCAATATGGCTAAGAGTACCGTTATATCCGTTATGGTGTGCCTGAACCTGGTGCTGCTGACGGTAATCTGTCTGGCGAGCTATTCGCTGCCGACGGCTACCGCCCAGGGTACCGGGCTGGCTGGTAATTACATTATGGTCAGCGGCGAGATTCGGGATGAATACGACGCGTTATACGTGATCGATCTGCGTACCCGGACGCTGCATGCCTTTTATTGGGATCAGGGTCGCCGCGAGCTGATCTACAGCGACTGGCGCGATCTGGAGCGCGATTTTCGCAATAATCGGGACTAAGCCATGAGCATTCCAAATAGCCATCTCGACGGCAAGACGTTCGCCATCGGCGTACTCAGTATCACCGCCTGCGTACTCTTTGTCGGCTTCCTGTTGATATCCATATCACCAACCCCGGCGTACGCCATTGGCATGAACGACCGCAGTGGCGACTACATAATGTTGACACAGCAACTGACCAACTCGTCCGAGGGCTTAATCATCGCCGACGCGGCCAGTAAGCGGCTGATCGTCTATTCGTTTGATCCCAACCGCAAGCAGATCGTGATACTGTCCGGCATCCCGCTTGATCGCCTACGCGAACCAGAGCCAGACCCCGCCGACCAACCCAACCGCGGCCGGCGACCATAGTAGCAGATTTCGGAACTAAGTGGCCGCCAAAGGGGCAAAACAGCCCGAAAGCCAGTCAGACCAAGCACTTGAATTAATTGAGCCAGATGTATCGAACGCAACATAAGATATATTATCGGACTGTGCGTGTTGTGTGGGCTTGATGGGCGTGTGCCTCCACTTTGGTGGGCTTGGTCTGCCGAATCGAACGCCCGCCTGTCACCTCCCTTAAGGCACATCCTGCTGGTCGTTTTCCACCTGCTCCGCATTCGCTGGTGTTTCCACGATTGGCGGCAGCGGACCGAGCTTGAACTCGTACGGGTCTGGCAACTTGTCCGGATCGCCATCCGGCAACTTCTGGTTACGTTTGTAGTCGTCGTTGGGAATGCGGGTGTTCGGGACCTCCTCGCCGAATTCGTCCATGTCCCACCCGACGCCCGCGACCTTGCTCCTGTGGAACTCCAATGTCAAGCACACGGCCCGTCCAGGTGGGGCGGTCCTCGGTCGCCCCACGACATGCCTACTGCCCTCTATACCCACGTCTTCTGACGGGAACAAACACTTGTACCACACGGGGCTCAGCAGGTCGTCGCCGGGCTCGGTGTGCAGGAAGCCCTGGCCGACGAAGCCCAGTCTGGGCCGGATCGCGAAGACGACCTGTGGGTGTGGTTGGAAGCCTCCCTGCTGCCCCCGCTCCTCCCAGGGCACTTCGCTGTTGAGGGCCGCGAAAACCAACTGCTGAGCGTCTTCCATCCAGTAGCAGCTCCACACGAAGCCGTCGTGCCAGACCTGGTACAGAACCTTGCCACGGAGATCGTAGATGCGGATCATGCACGCGGAGCCCGGTGAGTGCTGGTGCGCGACGACGATTTCGAGGCCCGGGCATCCGCGATCCGGGAAAACGTCCGCCACCAGCAGCACTTTCGCACCGAACTGGTGCGCGACTACGCCCTTCGTCTCGCGGAGTTCAGGCAGAACATCCTCGTATGTCAGGTGACCCCGCCAAGATGTCTGTCGTAGATTGGACTCCACGTCAAAGGCGCACACCGAGCTACTGAGCGGTGCTCCAGCGGCTTTGTTGCCCGCAATCAGCGCCAACCGACCGCCGCCAAATTCGTCCGGCCGTTCGACGAGATCAGCCGAGCTGATTCCCCCCAGTGTCTTGGCAGACCAGACGTGCAGGACGTTGTGGCTCATCGAGAGCAGCCGGGCTTCACGACCATCATCGCCTAACTCGAGACTGTACGGACGCCCATGCCGGTACCAGTCAATGTAATAGTGTTGCGTCGCCGCCGCGGCGATCAATGTCGCGAGGGCGACGCTCAGACAGGCTATAGCTGTGGCGATGACAGGATAACGCGCGATTCGGTGAGCGATACGCGTCCAAACGGTCGGCGACCGGGCCGCGATCGGCTCGCCGTTCAGATATCGGAGGATGTCCTGGGCCAGGTCCGCCGCTGACTGATAGCGTTGCTCGCGGTCCTTCTCCAGCGCCTTCAGCGCGATCGTCTCTACGTCGCCGCGGAGTTTCGGATTGATGGCTGAGAGCGTGCGCGGCACACGCTCTTTGATGATCTTCGTGGCCTGGTAGATCGTGCTGCCCGAGGCGTCGTACGGCAACGCGCCACTGAGCAGCTCGTACAGTACCACGCCGAGCGAGTACACGTCGCTGCGCGTGTCCAGATCATGCGGGTCGGCGTCGCACTGCTCGGGGCTCATGTACTGCATCGTGCCGATGAGCTGGCCAATCTGCGTGTGCTGCGTCGTAACGTCGAGATCCGAGTCCGTCGCCCGCGCGATGCCGAAGTCGATCACCTTTGGCTCGCCAGTCGAGTCTACCAAGATATTGGCGGGCTTGAGGTCACGGTGGATGATCCCCTTCTGGTGCCCATGATGAACTGCCTCACAGGCCTTCGCAAACAGCCGCAACCGGTCACGCGTGCTGAGCGCCTGGCCCTCGGCGTACTCAACGATCGTTTTCGCCTCGGGGACGTACTCCATCGCGAAGTATGGCACGCGGCCCTCTTTGGTGTCGTGCACGCCCGCGTCATATATGTGGGCGATGTTCGGATGCCGCAGACGCCCGAGCACCTCCGACTCGAATTGGAATCGGCGCAGCGCTGAGCGCGAGGCGACATTGCGCCGCATCACTTTCAGAGCCACGACACGCTCGGGTTGCTTTTGCACAGCTTCGTACACCGTGCCCATCCCCCCGGCGGCGATCACACTCTTGATGTAGTAGGCCCCGATCGTTGTGCCGATCAGACGGTCGGGATTATTGGTGGGATCTGGTTGTCGGATGCTATCAGGTAGTTCGACCGGCCGCAGAAAATCGTCTGCAACGCTACTTTCGTGTTCCAGCAGTGACTCAACTTCGGCACGCAGCTCCGCGTCGTCGCCGCAGGCTTCAGCGAGGAATCCTGGCCGCTCCGCGGGATTCCTAACTAATACACCATCGAAGACCTCCTGTACTCGTCGCAAGCGCTCTGAGGTTGCGGTCATCGCTGTTAACCTTCCACCGTATCACCCTAAATCGCCGCTCGAGATTCCGCAGCGCAATGTAGCGGCCTGCGGCTCGCAGGCCGAGCACACTGGTTAGAAACCGGTGCCACAGATGTAACGGCCTGCGGTTCACAGGCCGCCGGCCGACGAGCCGTCGGCCGCTACATCGTGTTGCACTATCTAGTGCACTCATTTAGGACAGTTCCCGCTTGAGCCAGACGCGGGCGAAGCGCCAGTCGCTGTCCACCGTCCGCGGCGACAGTTCCAGCGCTTCGGCCGTCTCGTCCACGGTCAAGCCGGCAAAGTATCTGAGCATCACGACTTCCGCCTTGCGCGGATCGGTCCGTTCCAGCTTGCTGAGGGCCTCATCAATCACCAGCGCCTCGTCGGCATCCCGATCGAAGGCCCCCTGCTCCTCGACGGGCAATCCTGCCCGCCAGCCGGCGCCGCGTTTAAGGCTGTTTCTCTTACGGGCGTAATCCACGCGGATGTGGCGCATGGCTTTTGCCGCGGCGGCGAAAAAATGTCGCCGGTTAGCCCATTGAACATTATCGCCACCAACCAGCCGAAGATAGGCCTCGTTCACGAGCGCGGTGGTCTGGAGCGTTCGCCCCGGTGCCTCGTCCGCCATCTGATGCTGGGCCACACGGTGCAGCTCGTCATAAATGAGCGCCCACAGTTTGTCGCGCGCTTCAGCATCACCCTGGCCGACTGCGGCTAATAGTTGCGTAATCCCACTCGGCTGGTTAATCGTCACAGCTTGCCCCAAATTAGTAGAAACTGCTTATTGGCATTATACCAGGTTGGTAGCGTTTCTGGCTGCTGCTTAGCATTCCGCCGCAAAAGTCATATAGCGCCCAGGCTCTGTCCCGGACGAAATGTAGCGCTCGGGCTCCGTCCCGGACGTTGTTGTAAGGCTCTGCCAAGTATGGGCTTATGTAGACTGAGTTCTTCCAGGCAGAAACCCGACATTTTCATCGCGCTCCATCGGCTTCTTTTGCGCACGTGTGTGTGAGGCTGACCTGAGCGGTTCGGGTTTCAGCGATCACGGCGAGGACGCAGCCCTCGGGGTAGGCGTCGGTTTGGAAAGGTCGGGAGTTGATACGGGACAGGAATCCCGAACCGCCCGACGCGAAGGAGAGAGCGATGTACGATCGAAACAGGACAAGATTGGCAGTGGTTCTACTGTGTCTGGGATTCGTGGCAGCGTGGCCGGCGCTGGCCGAGGAGCGGCACGTGCCCATCCCGTACACCACGATTCAGGAGGCGATCGACGCCTGCAACCCCAGCGACACCGTCGTCGTCGCCGACGGGACGTACACGGACGCCGGCAACAAGAACCTCGACTTCGGCGGGGAGGCCATCACCGTCCGCTCGGAGTACGGTCCGGACAACTGCATCATCGACTGCGAGCAAGATGGTCGGGGGTTCTACTTCCACACTGGTGAGAGCGACTTATCGGTCGTCGACGGATTCACGATCCAGAACGGGTTCGCCACAACGGGCCACCCTGGGGGTTTCAGCGGCGGCGGCATACTCAACGTCAATAGCCACCCGACGGTGATCCGCTGCATTTTTCGTGAGAACCGCACCGACGACGTCGGCGGCGGGATGGCAAATCTCCAGGGTAGCTGTCCCAAGGTAACAAGCTGCACGTTTGTTGGAAACTTGGCCGCAGACGGTGGCGGAATGTGGAACCAGGATGAATCCAGCCCGACGTTGACCAACTGCGTGTTCGAAGCAAACAGCGTCTATTCCAGCTACAACCCCGCCGGAGGAGGAATATGCAACCTCCACAACAGCAGCCCAATCTTGTACAACTGCAAGTTCATCGGAAACACCGCAACCAATGGCACCACCTGGTGCTACGGTGGAGCGGTGGGCAGCTGGTTCGCCAGCAGGCCAACTCTGACCAACTGTACTTTCTTTGCGAACATGTCCGATGATTTCGGAGGGGCAGTGTACAATAGTGAAGATGCTGACAGCCCAATGATGGTCAATTGCATCCTGTGGGGCAACACGGCGCCCGCTGGCAGCCAAATCTACGGTGCGGCAACGGTTGCCTACAGCTGCGTTCAAGGCGGCTGGCCTGGCGAAGGAAACATCGACACTGATCCTCTGTTCTTCCCCGCCAACAGCGATGACTACCACCTGATGCCGTTTTCGCCATGCATCGACGCCGGTGATACTACCGCCGTACCGGCGGACCTGTTCGTGGACCTGGATGGGCTCGGTCGGCGGCTCGACCATGCGTGGACAGCCGATACCGGAGTTCCGGTTGGGCTGATACCCGTGACGGTGGATATGGGCGCATACGAATACCACGTCCGCCGTGGCGACATCAACTGTGACGGCGACGTGAACGCCTATGACATTGATGGTTTCATCCTGTGTGTTGGCCAGGGTTATTGCGATCCGTGTCCATGATCTGATCCGTCACTCACGTTCCGGGCTCTGATCAATCCAATTAAAAATAACACGGGCCGTTCCTTGGGGGGGACGGCCCGTGCTTGGTGTTAGTGGTCCGCCCCAAAGTCATGTAGCGCCCGGGCTCTGTCCCAGACGTTGTTGTAAGAGGATGTTTCCCGCGATTCGGGCTGGTGCGAGAATCTCTTCTCGCACCCACCTTCAACAGGAATCTTCTCCTGTGGGGACAGGGGCCGAGAACGGATTCTCGGCCCAGCGGAACGCGGCTCAGCGAGAGCTTCGCCCTCCCTTTGCTGACCGGTTACAAACCGGTCCCACAGCGAGTTCGCTATTTCTGATTCAGACGCCGTGGCCCGGCGGCGGCTACTTCGGGGGGGCAGCCTTTGGCGAAGAGTTTGAAATTCTCGATATAACGAGCCGCCAGGCTGTCGTAGGTGTTCCAGTACTGATCCTTGTCGCTCCAGGCGTTCGCCGGTTCGAGCACGTCCTCGGGAACGTCCGGACAGGTTAGCGGGACCTCGAAGCCGAAGATCTTGTCCTTACGATATTTCACCGCGTCGAGCTTGCCGTCCAGCGCCGCGTTCAGCAGGTTCCGTGTGTGAGCAATGCTGATGCGCTTGCCGACGCCGAAGCGCCCCCCTACCCATCCGGTGTTGACCAGCCAGCAGCGACTGTTGTGTTGGGCCATTTTCTTCGTCAACAGATTGGCGTAGAAGAAGGGATGGTGGACCATGAACGGAGCCCCGAAGCACGCACTGAAAGTGACTTGCGGTTGAGTTCCCAGACCGATCTCCGTGCCGGCGATTTTCGCCGTGTAGCCGCTGATAAAGTGGTAGATCGCCTGGTTTGAGTCCAGTCGAGCGATGGGCGGCAAAACGCCAGAGGCATCGCAGGTCAGGAAGATAACGTCCTTGGGATGCGTGCGGACGTAGCCCTCCTCGACCAGGTTCGGGATCATGCTGACCGGGTACGAAGCCCGCGTGTTCTCGGTGAAATGGCTATCATCGAGGTCGATTGCGCGCGTGGTCGGATCCCAGACGACGTTTTCGAGAATCGTGCCGAAACTATGCGTGGTGGTGTAAATCTGCGGCTCATTCTCGGCGGATAGGCGAATTACCTTGGCATAACAACCACCTTCGAAGTTGAATACGCCCTGATCGCTCCAGCCGTGCTCGTCGTCGCCGATGAGTTTGCGTTTGGGATCGGCCGAGAGCGAGGTCTTGCCCGTGCCGGAGAGGCCGAAGAACAAGGCCACGTTGCCATCGTTACCCACGTTGGCCGAGCAGTGCATCGACATCACGCCCTTGAGCGGCAGCAGGTAGTTCAGGATGGTGAAGAAGCTCTTCTTAATCTCGCCGCCGTAGCTGGAGTTGGCGATAAACGCCAGGCGCTCGGCGAAGTTGAGGACGATGGCGGTATCGGTGCGCGTACCATCGACGCGTGGATCGGCCTTGAAGCCGGGACAGGCGATCATGGTGAATTGTGGCACGTGCTGGCGAAGTAGCTCTTTATCACTGGTGGTCAGGAACATGTTACGGGCGAAGTGGCTTTGCCAGGCGGTGTCGGTGATCACGCGGATCGGCATGCGATACTCCGGATCCGTGCCGACGTGGCAATCCTGCACCCAGACATCCCGGCCCTGCAGATAGGCCCGCATGCGGTTCAACAGGCTGTAGTATTGGACGGGAGCACAAGGCCGGTTGTATTCACCCCACCAGATGCGCTCCTCGTTTTGACTTTCGCGTACAACGTACTTGTCATTGGCGGCCCGGGCACTCCACTTACCCGTGTTGACGATGAAGGGGCCGCCATGCACCAGGCTCCCCTCGCCCCGGAATGTGGCCTCTTCGACCAGGGCGGCCGTCGGCAGGTTCCAATACACGCGGCCCAGGTGTTCGAGCCCGTGATTTTCGAGGCCGAAATCGCCGGCCAGCTTGTCGGCGTGTTCGGACGCGGGGGTTTTTATTCCGCAATATTGCATCACGCTACTCCGCGATGGTATCGAACAAGAGCCCGACGAGTCGCGTGCCCGGCTATGAGCAACCTTGTCGCGCGACACGCCGTGCCCAACACTCAGTTCCAGTCCCTGACCAACTTACGATCCCCAATTTGCAGTTCTCCGGGTGCGTTCGGATCGAGAGCCCACTTGATTCGCTCGACGCCCTCGGTAATGTCCTTGACCGTACCGCAGAAACTGATACGCAGGAAACCGTCCATGCCGAATTCCACTCCCGGCACCGTCACGACCAGGACCTTTTCGAGCAGGAAACTGGCCAGCTTGGTGGAGTCCGGTTCGTATTTACTAAAGTCGGCGAAACAATAGAAAGTGCCTTGCGGCTTGGCGACGGAAACGTTTTCAAACGAACTCAACCGGTCAACCAGGATGTTGCGGTTGTTTTCGAGAGTGGTGCGTAAAGCATCGACGCCGGTCTGGTTGCCATTCAGCGCTCCGATGGCGGCGTGTTGCAGCAGGACCGACGGGCCGGAGGTCTGATGGGCCTGAATGTTGGTCATGACTTCGATGAGCTGCTGATTGGCCACCGCCCAACCGATCCGGAAACCGGTCATGGCATATTGCTTTGAGATGCCGTTAACAATGATCAGCTTGGATGACTCGCTCTGATCCTGGGCGTATTTCCAGCAGTTCGGGGGTTGGCAGCCATCGAAGACCAGCCGCTGGTAGATATCGTCCATGATCAGGTATAGGTCACGCTTTTCACATAACTCAACAATACCGGCGATGAGCTCCTCGGAGTACATCACACCGGAGGGATTGTTGGGGCTGTTGATGATGACCGCTTTGGTTCGTGAGGTGATCTTCTTTTCGATGTCCGCGATCCGGGGCTGGAAGCTGTTGTCCGCTGGCTGGATGGGGACCGGTACCGCGCCGCACAATCTGGCCATTTCGGGATAGCTGACCCAGTATGGTAC
Source organism: Planctomycetota bacterium (assembly GCA_043820985.1). GTDB lineage: Bacteria > Planctomycetota > Phycisphaerae > UBA1845 > Fen-1342 > JAAYXS01. The sequence goes on along the minus strand of JBDRDH010000159.1, from coordinate 28,642 downwards.
AGGGAAGATGAGTTCGTCCCGAGGATTCAGAATGGCCTGCAAGGCCACCATGATCGCTTGCTTGGCCCCTCCCGAGGCCATGACGTTTTTGGGCTCAACGGTACGTTGATAATATTCCTCGGTGTAGCGGATGATGGCTTTCTTGAGCGCGGGGATACCACTGGCCGGGGCATAACGGATCTCGCCCGTGTTTAACAGGCCAGTCATCGCTATCAGGGCCTCAAACGGGGCCTTGCTCTTCGGCTCGCCGCCACCCAGATGGATGACGGGGGCGCCTTCCTGTTGCAAGGCCGCCGCGGTCTGGTTGAGTTTGAGAGTAACTGATTCGCCGATGCTTTTACCGATCAGACTGATACTCATCGCTTTATCCTTGGGTTGCGTCTGTTCTTGATCCCTGCCAGGTAGGTCTCCGCGCGAAAATATGAACCTAGCTCTCCGCCGGGAGTGTGTCAACTTACGCATCGTCGGCGCAAATTACTCACCGCAGTATCCTCTAGCCGGTTGCGGGCCGCATTCGGCTACCGTAGCATCTTGTGAATGCTGTACTTTAGGTTGTTCAATACAGGCCGGAGTAGCGGCTGCTGAATCTTCTGTATTACTAGCAATATACGTGCCGTACGGTAGTTACATGGTTATCGACGTGCATCAACATCTAGATTGGCAAAGCGAGCAGACTGCCAGCGCGGATGAGTACCAGGTGTACATGCGTGCCTGCGGTGTGGATTGGCTGCTGCTATCCAATCCGGCGGCGGCCCCCGTGGCTCTCGGCGGCGCCGACCTTGACGAGACCGACGCCAACCTGGCCTGTCTGGCGACCGGCCGCTTGTGGTCACGGCTGCTGCCGCTTTATTGGGCGCGCGTCGGCGGTCTCGACAGCCATCCCGCCGCGCTCATCGGAGCCCTGAACAACGAGCCGTTCAGTGGCGTGGTTTTGCCCCCCCCGGCCCCGATGATGGAATCAGAGACCGCCGTCGCTCTATACAAGCCTTACCTGAGCACCCTGGCACAACTGGAAATATCCGCTCTGTTTCACGTCGAGCCCGCCAGCTCTGATCTGGCCACTCAAATCATCAGTTTGGCGAAGTCTTTCTCACGTGTGCCGTTCGTACTGAGCGGCTTTGGCGGCACGCGGCATTGGCGCGCCGCGCTCGAAACCGTCCACCTGGCTGTCAGGCGAAATGAATTACGCTGCTACCTGGACACCGCGGGGGCCCGCGCCACGGATATTCTCCAAGCCATTAAGACGCATGGCGCCAACTGGCTGGTATTCGGTAGCGGTGGAACATTGTTAAACGAGGATCACGCGCGTACCTGCCGTCAAACACTCGAAGAGCTGTACGACCATCTGGCGACCGTCGACTTTGAGCTATTCGCCAGTGTCAATGCGCGCGATTTATTCAAGCTCCCATCGGATTGAACTTGCCAGCTATATTCTTGAGTAGGTGCCTTGCGGCCACATGTCGACAAGGCCGGGGGAGGTAGTACCCGGCCTTGTCTGAGCGAGATAGCCCCGCGCTCGCGGTATCGGGTGCCATCAGAGGGCGGAGTTGAGCCCTTTCACACGATCCGTGTGTCTCATTGGTTTCTACCCGCGGGATTGACCAAAGTTGCATGCTGAAATTGTGTATTGATGTCAGGTGGGGCTATGAACCCAGCGGTTCGAGAATGACGCAATCGACGCCAAAGTAATAGCCCGGCGACTGCTCGTTTTTCCCGACCACCTGGGACCGGATCTTTAGCGGGCCGGCCGGGAGATCGTAATTACCCAGCACGCGTACTGGTCCGGGAGCCAATTGTCCAAATGTATCCACCGGCTTACCGGCGGGAGTTCCATTGACGAAGGTCCGCACGATGCCGTAGTCAAAGGATGTCGTGTACACGATTGACAGGCGATAACGGCCGGCTTGCGCCACGTGCGTTTCAAATTCGATCCACGCCTCCGGCGTCGTTGCCCGGCACCAGATCTGCTCCCCGGCACTAGCCCCACGAATTTCCTGCTGGGCATGATTAGTTCCCTGAGAGTCAACTATGGCCAGCATTTCACATTCAAGCGCAAAAGGACTATGCACCTTGAGCATTTCCACGGCGTCAAGGCCCAGTCGAATACCGCTGTTTTGCGGATTATTCCGCACAGTGTGGAAGCTGATGGTATGCTCGCCGGCCTTGAGTTGCACGGACCCGACCACCACCCGCTCGATTTTGGTTTCCATGTTGAAAGTGTTGAAGGCTTTACCTAGCGGTTGATCGTCGATAAGTGTCTGTATATGACCGCCAGCCGGTGAGCGCGTAATCAATAACTGGATGCTGTAGGCCGTGTCTTCTTGCTGAGTGGGCAGCGCCAGCGTCGCGGTCTGGTCGGGCTCCTTGAAATCCAGAACGAGCTGCGCGCCGCCGGACCAATCCAACGTGGCGTACTCGATGTCAGCATTGACACCCGTACCGGAGAGCAACTTCAGATCCTCCCCTTCCGGGCCGCGCGCCCGCGTTGGTATTTCCTCCAGAATCCAGCAGTCCAGCACGGCCTTGGGCCGGCAATCAACCAGCAGGATATTATCGCCCGGCCGCAAACGCACGACCCCGGCGGTGTACATGCCATTGGCGGCGCGATCGTAACTGACCGTGCCGATCTGCCGTCCCTGGGTCGTGCTGATCTCGATCTTATCGAAGCTTCTTCGCGGGTGGGTACGCAGTTTGAGCCGCGCCACGCGGGCGCGCTCACTGGGAATGTTGGCGCGCACCGGCTGATCAGATGTGATATTCGCGGCTGAGCCGCCGGACAGCTCCACCCCGCCGGCGTATTTCTGCTTGATCAAGTTGCCCCAATCATCTCCGATGAGATGATCCTCGATCTCAACTGAATCCGGAATCCGCAAGCCTGGAGGTGTCAAGTCCTTAAGCGTCAGTGGTTCAAAAAAGTCAGTGGCCGTCTGTTCGCCGTACCAATAGACCACCGTGCCGTAATACGTGTCACGGGCACCCGCGTGCTGCCAGTTTTCGAGGGTGAAGCGGATAGATCGTTGGAAGTTGATGCAGTCGGCAATATGCCAGCGGTAGGCTGAATTCTTGCCATATGGTGCCGCCCGCGTGGCACCCTGGTAAGCATTGGCATGCGCGTGTAAGCCCCAGGCATCACCCAGGTAATCCTCCGTACCCGTGCCGAAAAAGGAGGGGAAATTTTCGCCGTCGATCCAGACCTTATCGTCGCCCTCCCCCCACCAGGCTCGGCGGGGGCAGTCAATGTTCAGTGTGCAGCCGACCAGCCGCCCTGCCCCGGTCGTTTCGAGAACTGGATAATCCAGGATCTGACAGGGATCCTCCCGGCGGTAGCGGGCCTTGAATCGCAGATGCTCGGCCGGCGGACGGGTACGGTCAATGCGGGCCCACATCATCAAGCCGATTTTCTTTTTACCGAGGTTCTCGATCTCAATCCGCGCCACATCATTAAACGGCATCGGGAAGTGGCAATACATGAAGCGGCTCTCGGTTACCGCGACACCCTGCATCGTGGTCCACTTGTCGGTACCCTGCACCAGGCTGTTGAAAAAGTGCGGCTCAAAACCCGAACCAAAGAAATCGATCAACGGTACCTCCACACTGGGACTTTCCTCCCCATCGAAAAAGATGCGCAAAATGTAACGGTGCAGGGCATAGGGTTCTGGTGGCAAACGCCGATCAGCCAGGCCAACATAGAGCGCGCGGATAATACCGCCGCCCGCATATGACTCGATCTCCAGTTTCTGTCCCTGACGCAACTCGGCGAAATTGCCCACCGGCGGAGACCAGTGTTCGCCAAAGAGTTGTCGGTCAGACAGTCCATCGAGTAAAGCCGTTGATACTTCCTCCCGGACAGCCTGGGCCGCTTCGTCCAGTTCCAGCTTGAATGTTTGCACTTGCGTGCCTTGCGGAAAAGACACGTAGTTGATCTGGTAATAAGACGTGCTGTTGCGAATCAGCACCTGGCAACCGTTTTCGTAGCCGATCGGGAAATAACAGTTGTGGCCCCCGCCGGGCGTAACGTAGCACAGCGGCTCGGCCAGCGGCGGCTGCTGGCCATTGAACAGGTTGGCGAAGTCCGTGGCGAGCACTTCCTGTCCATCCAGGATTACGCGGATTTGACCGTGCGGATTGGCTGACCAGATCCGGGTGATGGCCCCGGGGCCCTCCATCTCGGCCATGACCGCCCAACCATTATCCAGTTGGCGCATGAACTGACCGCGGTCGTTGTTCGCGTCCCAATCGAGATACTTTCCACGAGCGTCGATCCGTGATCGGCGGTCGTAACTCGAAAACATCCCGGTACGCTCGCCGGCCGGCGGAGTCATCAGCCGATCGAGGTCAATCATACGCCGTAGCAGGTCGGCCTGACTGATCCGCTCTTCGGCCAACGACGCCGAAACGAGCGCGACCAGGGAAATCATGAGGAAGGACAACAAGCGCATGAGACTTCCTCCACAAAGAGGTGCAGTCGTTACACGTTGAATTTGAAAGTGATAACATCGCCGTCCTGGACAATGTAATGTTTGTGTTCCTGGCGGATGAAACCGGCGGCCTTGGCCTCGCGCATCGAGCCGGCTTTATACAGATCATCAAACGCGACGGTCTCGGCGCGGATAAAGCCGCGCGCCATATCGGTATGAATCTTACCGGCGGCGTCCAGGGCAGTGCTATTCCTGGGTATGGACCAGGCCCGCACCTCGTCGGGACCGCCCCCGGTCAGGAAAGTGATCAGCCCCAAGCCGTCAAAACAGGCTCGCACGATGCGATCGCGCGCCAGGGCACTAACGCCGTACTCAGCCATGAAGGGAGCACGCTCCGCCGCGTCCATTTGTAACAGATCGGATTCCAATAGAGCACAGATGGCGAAGGTCACCACCGCATGGGGATCATGAAATACTGGTTCTTTGCCGATTTCAGATTCATCAATGTTGAGGATCAATCCCACGGGCTTCTGCGTGAGAAAGCCGAAACTGCGTAGCATTTTCTCTTGTTCGCCGGGTTTGATAAACGAGCTGAGTGGACGTTCGTTCTCCAAGGCATCCTGACACTCTTTCAGCAGCGCCAGTTCGCGCCGGTTAAGATCCTGGTCCTTGGTGGGCTTGACGACGACTTTCTCAAGCTTCTGGATGCGTCCGGCGCATATTTCGATATCCGCCAGGAGCATCTCATCGCGCAATTGCCGCAGGTCATCCCGAGGATCTATGCGATTGCCGTGCGCCGGAACCGATTCCGCTGAAAACGCCCGTAAAACCACCAGTAGCATATCGGACTGTCGTAAGGTCGGGAGATGTTTGGTCAGGCCGGCGTGCTGGACATCGCCCTCGGCGCTACCGGGTAGATCCACGAAGTCGATTGAGGCCTCGTTCTTACGTTTGGGCTTGAACAGCTCGAACAGGAAATCCAGCCGGGGCTCGGGGATATGAACCGCTGCCAGATTTTCCTCGCTGTGCTTGATATGGTCACGCGGTAATCCTGAGACAGCGGTAAAGACCGCGGTCTTGCCCGAATAGGGGAAGCCGACTATGGCCACACGCATGGCAATCTCCCGATTTGCTGGAATCACGGCTCCGTGAGCGTTTCAACCGGGCTCAATTGTCATACCGAGCGCCTGGATATCACTGCTCGCCGTTCCGATATATCATACCGGGACACTTGGTAAGCGCGTAGGTTACTCAAGAGAGACCGCGTCGCCGGTGAAACCCCGTGATAACGAGCGATCATGCGACCATTTAGAAACTCGGTGCTAATGATGGGGGCCCTGCTGGTCTTGATCGGGGCCTGTGAAGTGCCATTGCTCGACGCCCTGAATCCCACACTCGGGCAGGTGGCCAGTATCCGCGACAACAACGACCTCACGGCCCAGGAGAAACGCACGGCCCTGGAGAACCTGGGGCTGACACCCATCGTCATTAACGGCATCCTGGGCAGCGAGCGGACTGGAAATCAGTTCGGCGGGGATTTGCGCACGGCCTACAACAAGGTTACCGCCGAGCAATTCAACGAGCTGACCCCGGATGAGGTCCAGATCTTTGCCGACGAGGCCAGCGAAGTGGACGATAATGTTGACGTCTCACTCGACGATGCCGAGGCCCAGGCCATCGTGGATGTTTTGCGGGACCAGAGCATCGATTCCCGGGACGATATATTAGATCTCCTGGATGATGCGGCTCGCATGGCCACCCTGCCGGCTGATGTGCCTGACGGGGCTCTGAATACCCTCTTTATCGAATTTGATCCTACTGCACTATTGGAGCAGTTGCCTTAGGGAGACTCTGGCATGGAAATCAGAAAGTGGATTACATTGGGTATTGTATGTGTACTGGCTCTGACCTTCGCGACTGGTTGTCCGTTCAATTCCCTCGACAGCCGCACTAACAATCAAGGTGGCGGCAGCATCCTTACCGCGGGGATCAAGTTTGCGAATAATACGCTCAGTGCGCTGACCGCGGATGAGATCCAGATTATCACCGACCTGATCATTCAACAGGCCCAATTACCCATCGATTCACTTACTGACGAGCAGGCCGCCGCGATCGTCATCTTCATTCATGATAACAACCTTAACACGATCGAGGATTTCCTGGCTCTGCGAAACGCCAATATCAACGACCTGGTCATTTCCGATGAGGTGCGTGAAGTACTTGAATCGGATGAGTTGCTCGAGATTATCGCGACGCTCTCCGGTTTCGATTTCAGTGGTCTGGATCTCGAAGGCATACTGGGCGGGTAGCGCCGCGCGGGTTGAAGCCCGCGGCTCATCGTTGGTTACATCTCCTCGTCGTCTTCCTCTTCTTCGGCGATGGCCGCCAGGCCGGTGATCGCGGTGCGCTCCAGGATTACATTCAGCCGTTTGCGCACCATTGGCAACAGAATTACATGCGGGATGCGGCGTAGCTCTTTCGTGCCGGTGGCGTTATACACCACCAGTGTCCCGGCCAGCCCCAGCAGCAATTCAAGCATATCGGGATACGATGACCGAATCGTTTTGGCCCCGCGTCCCAGCGAATCGTCTGATTTTCCGAACGCGTAGTGTTCGAACTCGTTATGCGTAATGCGCCAGCGATCGTTCAGGCGCGCGTATATCAGCATAATCAAATAGGGCACCAACAGTAGTATGCTGATCGCCAAAGCCAGCTTGCGATCGTACTGCACGTTCAGGTTGGCGAACCAGAAGTAAATGTCGCCCACGATCGTATAGTTACGTTCCTGTAACAACATCCCCAATATCCAGACGGCGCCAATCAGCACCACCCAGAAGACCGCCTGGTTACGATCCACATCCACACCCAGCCCCAATAGAACGATGAAGACGATCCAGATGTAGGCCCAGCCCCAGCCCTCCAGCCAATCAGAAGTGGCACTGCTCGCGGAGGCGTTCTCAGCCGCCGGCTGTGATTCCGCCGCGGCGCTGGTGGCCAGCTCAACATCGGTTGTTGATTCGATGGCTGGCTCCATTGGCGGCGTGAAAGGGTAAAACACGAGGCCAGCCAGGATAATGGGCCAGGAAAAGAGCAACTTTGGATACGTCACGAATTTGACTTCGTGCATGGTGTTCGATTTTTTGTGGGTCTCGCTCTTGGATTTGCCCGTGGTCTCATTCGCCATGCCTGGCTCCTCGTTTACTTCCATGCCGGATGTTTTTTCGTCGCTTTGCTCGTCAGGCATCGCTACAGCGCCTTATCTCAAACGGGCTCTACTCCACGGTAATCCGCGGCGCCGGTCCGCCGGGGAACGCCGGCGACTCGAGGCCCGACAGATCAACCGGAGCTTGTTCCGTCGATTCCTGTTTGGCCGGCGGTTCCTCATGAACTGCCCAGAGCGCCAGAATGAGGGGTAATAGCCAGACAAGATTGTTTATAGCGCCAATCTGGCTCACCAGCAGACAAGCACTGAAAACCGCCAATAAGCCACCGATCAGATAATGCGGCCGGGCCGGGCCGCGCATGTACACCAGCAGACCAACCGCCAGCGACATCAAGCCGACTATCAGCTTGGCCAGCTTGCGGATGAAAGGACCCCAGTCGCCAGCACCAGACCATAATGCCCAAGTCCCCGCCGGCGCTGGCCCACCAACCAGCCAGGTCTGTTCGAGTGTGGTCCTTAACGCCACCCACATTCGCGTGATATTCGGCTCGCCCGCCAGAGCGAGCCGGTAGCGCGTGGTGATTTCCTCGCGCGCGTCCTCCGTCAAGTCCAGTTGGTTGAAGATCAATTTCCGTGGATCGATGTCATCATATGAAACTCGGCCTTGGCCCGGGCCGGTGGCGTTCACATCCAACGCCAGATTTTCACTGTTAACCATGAACTTCCAGAAGCCACCGAGCCAGCCGTCGGTAACCCCGGCATCCTCGGCCCGCTCCGAGACCACCAGGATGCCATGTTCGCTACGATCGATCTGATAACCGGGAGGCAAGCCCGCACGCTGCAAGGCACCGTCAGTCCGCGGCACGGTGGGCTGTATCAGCCACGTCAGCCCGGCCAGTATGGCCGCAATCCCGCCGAGGGTACCCACTACCGCGCCCAGCGACTGTAAACCATTGCGGAACATGTATGCCAACAGCACCGGTATACCCAGCCAGGCCCACGGCCAGGCTACTCCGGCCAGCACCAGCAGAATGGCCGCCAGCAGCCCCCCTACCGCCGGCAACAAGGCCAGCGCCAGGCTCCAGGTCGTCAAGACGGCCGGCAGCATGATCTCCGGACGCCCGAAACACTCCACGGCTCCGGGGAACACGCAGAAGATGGCCGTCATTGTCAGGCCGATTTCCGGCGTATGCAGTCGGTGCCCCAGTGTATATAGCCCCAACAGCATCAGTATGAAGAGCAATCCATTCACCAGTCGCGCCGGGGCAAAATCGCCCTCATTCCACCAGGACTGACCCAGCCACTGGTTGCGGTTTTCCCAGGACATATTCAGGGGTGTATCACTCTCATCCAGCAAGGTCGTGGGTGACACAACCTTAGTGGCCCCGGCATAGGTCAGATATAGCAGCGGACTACGGGAGTCGTGAATGCCGACATCGCCATAAGGCAGCCGTCCCGTTTCCGACAGGCATAGGCCGCCTGCCAGAGCGTCGCGTGCCCCGGCTGAGAGCGGTTCCGTACTGATGCGACCAATTCCGACCGCCAGCCCGGCCAGCATGAGCACAAAAAGGGCGCCTGTTGAGACGGTGCTCGCGCGCCCGATGATCGTCCGTGAAGTGCAGCAGCACAATCCGCGCAGCAGCCAGTAACCGGCAACAATTGCCAAGAGCAGGTATACCCCCCATTGAGTGCTTTGACCGCCGATCCAGGCCGGTAATAGGGTCCGATCTTCCCGTAAGGCCAGCAGGAGGCAGGTCGCGGCCAGGATTAGCGCATCCAGGTTCCGTTCACACAGCAGTGGTTTGGTTCTGAAGCTCAGAACCAGGATCACCACTACCGCGAACCAGGTCAACGCCGGCCCATCCAGAGCAGGCCAGAAATCCGAGGTAAAGGTGGTCAGGGAGGTCTCCCGAGACAATTCGTCCGACACTCTGGCGGTACCCATTGGCTCGATACGTATTTGAGTCTCTTCGTCCAGAGGCTCCGGCGGTTGCTGGGCCAGCGTGGCTGTCATGGAAACCAGGCTCAGCACGGTGGCCAGTGCCAACCGTGACCAGTGCTTTGCAAGCAATCTGTTCATCGGGTCACTCCCTTTTCTCCCGGTTTATCAAGCATCGCCCCTGACAGCCGCACCAATACTTTGGGCATCCTACCACGCGGCTCATATCCTGGACACCCTGATCTGGCACCACAGTATCCCTTGAATCCAAAATCCGCGCGCACCCCCACGCGGCACTTTATACCCGTCCAGCGGCGTGTGGACGCACCTCTCGACTACAAACCTGCTCCGTAATTAATAACGCTACTGTATGAATTCGTCATATTCAGGCGAATCTTTGTACCGATGTGCGGCCATTGTCATGATGGCGCTTCCACGGCTAAACTGCCGCCATGAATCGTTTGCGCAACGTTTTTGCACAACTTTTGACAAACACGCGACGCGGCCTGTTACCCTACATAACCGCCGGCTACCCGGATATTGACACCACTATCGCGATCCTGAAACGTCTTGATACCCGGCAGTGTGCGTGCGTCGAGTTGGGAATCCCCTACTCCGACTCGATCGCCGACGGCCCCGTCATTCAAACCTCCTTCACGCGGGCTCTGGCCGCGGGTTTCCGGTTGGACAATTTAATCACGGCCCTGACCCGGCACCGCAACCAGATACGCGTACCCCTGATCGCGATGGTGAGCTATTCCATCGTCTACCGCCGCGACCCGGCTCGCTTCGTGCGGACCGCCCAGGCAGCGGGTATCGATGGCTTGATCGTCCCCGACCTGGTCATCGAGGAAGCCGATGAATTGGTCACGGTGGCTCGCGAGCATGACTGCCCGCTGATCATGATGATCGCGCCGACTACTACGCCGGATCGCAGCCAGCGGATTGCGGCGATCTCCGAACCGTTCATCTACTACCAATCCATCACCGGAGTTACCGGTGAGCGTAACACGCTCCCGGCGGATCTCAGCGTCCGTATCAAACAACTCCAGCAGGATCACGGCAAACCAGTCTGTGTGGGTTTTGGCATTTCACAACCCGAGCAAGTCGCCGCGGTATGCCAGGTCGCGGATGGGGCCATTGTCGGGAGTGCGATTGTCAGGTGTATGAACGCGGCCGTCGAGGACAACGCCGCCCCGGAGCAAATCGCCGAGGCCGTCAGCACTTTGATCACCCACCTGGCCTCAAAGCTACCCAATTGAGCCCCATTTGTGCGGGTGCCCCATCGCTTCAGCGGTGGGGTACACGAATCACATCGCCCATTCGTGTCCCCCACGGCTGAAGCCGTGGGCCACCCATCCCGTGGCACCGGCATCTTGCCAATACTGTCCGGGCGGGTGCCCCATCGCTTCAAAGGTGGGGTACACGAATTACATCGCCCATTCGTGTCCCCCACGGCTGAAGCCGTGGGCCACCCATCCGCGTTGGTCTTGGCGAATCAGCGCGCCGTTTCCCAACATTATTTGTGTCTTAGTGCCTTCGTGGTAAACAACGCCGCGAGCAATGCAAGCTAGGAAGGATCACGATACGGCTCTCGCCGCCGATACAACTCCCGGCGAGCCTTAATGGCCTCTTGCAGCTCAGCGTCTCTCAGTTGGCGTGCCAGCTCGGCGGCAAAGGTCGCGGCCTCCACGGCCTGTTCATAATAACCCGCGTTGGCCAGTGCCATGGCCAGGGCATCCAATGCTCCGGGGTGACCCGCCCGCGTGAGTTCCACCGCGTGCTGCCCGCATTGCAGAGCTGCCTCGGCGTTACGCACGGTCTCGTCCGGGGAGGCCGCCCGCAGTCTGGCCAGCCGCGTCCACAACCGCACGTTATTCGGCATTGCCGGCGCGGCTTGCTCCAAATAGTGGACCGCCTCGGCGTGTTGCCCCAGGTTTGCCAGGGCTTCACCCAACCCGCGCGCCGCGTCCATATCGTCCGCGTGTCGTTTTAATACAAACCTGAAGTGCTTCGCCGCCGAGGCCCATTCCTCCCAGATCAACAGCGCCCGTGCAAAAAGAAAGTGTATGCGAACATCCTCCGGATGCGCTTGCAGCGCCGCCAGGTAATGGGGCCGAGCGACTTCCAGGTCACCATCGCGTTTGAGCAAGGCCTCCGCCAGGCACAGCTCGGCGGCGGCGTAACCTGGGTGTGCGTCTACGGCGGTCTGATACTGCTCCACCGCCCCGTCACGCCGGCCCAATTCCTCATACATCTGCCCGAGTGTCAGCAAGGCGGGGGCATAGTCCGCGCGGATTTTCAGCGCCTGCCATAGTTCGGCACCGACGTTGGTCCAATCCTGTTGTTGCCGGTACGCCATGGCGCGGGCCAGGGCACCCTCCGCCGGATCATCATTGTGCCGTGGAACCAGCGGCAGCCAGGCGACCAGAACGCCGACTCCCAGAAGCACAGTGATAATGCCCAGCTTTTTCCAGGATCTAGTTTGCAGGCTCAATATCACTTGTGCCAGTCCCAGACCCGCGAGCACGAACATGCCGGGCAGCATGGGTACCCGATAGCGGCCGGCGGCAACGTAGATCGTCTGGCTCAGGATGTAAGCCAGTATCAACAGCCAGGCCGGCGATATCTGTCGCGTGCCGCCGATCAATAAGCCCGCTAAAGCCAATGGTAAGAGCACACCAAATCCGATGCCGACCCACCGCGGCAAGGCGACATCCCCACGAATCGCCGACATGGGAGTACTGGCGGTGATTTCGGTGGCGGAAACACTCAGCGCTGCTTTTTTCAATAGCAGTAGCAGCCATCGCGCGGGTGATGTGCGGATATGCTCCCCTGCCTGGGAATAATAGAACCCGCTGTGTGACGCCGTCTCGGGCAATCCAGCTTCAAGACCCGGCAAGGCCAGCAAGTAGTCCCAGTCCGGGCCGGGACGCACGTATGGGGTTCCATCCGCAGCGGGATTATTGCCAATATAGAAGTTCAAGCCGCCGGTCCCCTGTAAGAAAACCAGTTCGCCGGCGGCGCGGGTGTTGTAGATCGCCACCGGAATGATTGGCAGTGCCAAACCCAGGCAGGCCAGGGCGGCATTGCGGAATACACGTCCTCGGGCGGCCCGCCAGCCATGCCACCACAGCCAGCCAATGATCAGCAAGGCAAACAAAATCGCCGTGGCATGTGTGATGGCGGCCAAACCCAGCAGCAGACCAACTGAAACTGCACGCCACCCCCCTACCACTCGTGCCGGGATCAGCAGAGCCAGCACGCCGGCATGCAGCAGTAACACTGTTCCTTCGCACAGCAGTTCCGCCTCGTAGTAGATCAGCGGTATGCACAATACCCACAGCACCGCCGTACACACCGCCGCCAATGTGCCGCAACGTCTGCCGATCGCCACTGCCACCATGATGCCGGCCGCCAGACCCAACAGCAATTGTATCGCCCGGACGACCGCCAGCGCCTCACCGCCCACGCGCAACCAGCCCGCCAGCACGAACGGGTACAGCACACCGTGCGTGGTGTCCCGCTGCCAATCCCAGTTACCCGCCAGAATGCGTTGGGCGGCTTCCCAGTAAGCCTGCACATCCAGTCCGCTCGCCACCCCAAACAAGGGGCTGTCGGAATAATCGATCAGGTACGCCACCCGCATCGCCAGCCCGACGGCGGCCACGATCGGCAGCCAGATCCACAGCGCCTGCCACCACCGCCGCGGCATGTCGGAACTAGCTGGCTCAGTCGCTGATATGTTCTCGGTTTTTGACTGGTGATCCTGCACGCTGCCCATTGTAATTACGAACCGGTGACAATCCAGCACTAGACCAATTTCATGAACACCCTGGTGTCATGGGGAGAGCAAAGCACCTGTTGGACCGCGGCGCGCCGTGAGGCTCGCGCTCCAAAAGCCCCGGATCTTTATTGATTCCGCCCTGGTGCCGTTTCAGGCGGCACGGTTTCGCGTTTTTGGTAGAGGTTGAATCGCAAGGTCACGATGTCGGTTTCTCCACAACAAGTAGCTCTCAATCAGGCACCACCGCGGCTTGGGCAACGACCACTCGTTCATCCCGATCAGTTGCTGGGGCGGCGACAGCACGATCTCGAAGATCCGCTCGACGACGTGGGCGAAGAACGTGCGTGGCTGGCCGGTGTGGTCCTGGTAGAACGGGTACCAGGTGACGCCGTTGATCCCCTGGGCGTTGAAGCGGTGAATGATCCGCCGCACCCACTGCGGCGTGCAGTCGGCCAGCGTGGCGATGTCGCGGTTCCGCACGCCGCCGGTCGAAAGCAAGATGCTTCGTGCATGGCGGCTATTGACTTGGTTGGCGAGTTGGCGTTTCATCTTGTGCAGCTTCCGCCGTTCATACGGCCTGAGCATCCGTGCTCGAACTTGGTTCAATTGCGGTCTCCACGTAACACGTTCGCGTGTGTCCAATACGCGGAGACTTCATTTATCACGCGCGGGGCACTTGCGCAATCCCTGTATCTGCAAATACTTATAAACGTCCTCGCGAAACGCGAAACCCGTCAACTGGAAACGGCACTAGTTCATGCAATGCAGCCGACAGTGAGGGCACCCTGAAGTAACTATGAACATCAATACCCTCTCGCGGGCATAACCATGGGCAGGTAGGATGCCATGCCATGAGCCCAGGTACCGGCGAGCCATCCGAGCCTAACGTACAAGACAGCGACCTGGAGTGTCCACACTGTACGTACAACCTCACCGGGCTGTCAGAGTACCGCTGCCCGGAGTGCGGTGAGCCGTTCGATCCGGACGAGTTGGCCCGCCTGAGCGGCCGTGAGGCGGTGCCCACTACGCCCTGGGAACTGCTGGGAGGATTCGCCGGTTTCTGGGAAACATGGGCACTCGCCGCGTTCCGACCGACTGAATTGGCCCGTCGGTTTCCGCGTCGGCATAACAGCGAAGCGGCCATGTCATATAGCATGGCTTGTTACGCCTGCGCCGCAGGTGTGTTTCTGCTCTTGGAATCACTGATAACGGTTGCCATACCAGACGCACTACCTCACATTTGCTGTCCGATATTCAGCGTATCTTTCGGTGCGGTCATGACTGCCTGGGCTTGCGGCGCAGCCGTGGCCGGAGTGCTGGCGCTATTGGTGCAACCGAAACATGCTCATGAACGTTATCACTTTTGGTATGGGATCACCAACTACACGAGTGGCTTTCTGATCCTGACCGGAGCTTGGGGCGGGGTCGTTGGTGTCGCACTAGCTGCGTCGTTTGAAGTGTTTGGACCGGCGTCCGAGTCTGTGGTGACGGTTTGCCTGGGTCTTGCCGCCGTTGCGATCTTCTTCTGGTGGTGCGGTGCATTGTGGTCGATCGTCTGGAGCCGCGGCCGACGTGAATCGCACCGATTCCTGGCCTGCCTGGCGATCCCGATTATTGGAGCCGGTGCCATATTTCTAGGCGCCTTCCTGACTGCTCTGTTTGTAAGTAGATTATCGATGTAACGAGCTTGCCACGTGCGGAATACCGGGCAAAAGAAGGCATCCCTGTGTAATTCTCCCCCGCCCTTTCAGGGCGGATTGTTTAAGACCACCACGGGTTCCACTGCGCTCCACCCGTGGCTAAGCGCCTACGCCCCTCCGGGGCTAATAATGATAGATCGAGACCGCTGATATTGAGGGATCGACAAGGCTGATATTGATGGGCCGACACCAACAGAGCAACTATCGCCGGATGATGCCGGATTTGTCGGGACCGACCAGGAGCTTCTCGTACTCACTCATGCCCTCGGAATCGGTCAGGGGACCGGTTGAGTTGCCGCGCAGAAACTGGTGCATCAAGCGGTCGCCGGTGTCTGCCAGCGTGGCGGGATCGGCGTCGCGCAGGGCTTCACACTCGCCGCGCGGACCGATGCGCATGATGCGGCCTTTCTGCAGCATGATCATGCGGTCGGCGATGCGGAACGCCGATTCCATCTCATGCGTGACCACAATGCTGGTGACCTGCAGCTTCTGCGAGAGGTCCATCATAAGTTCGTCGATCGCCGTCGAGGTGACCGGATCGAGCCCGGCACTGGGTTCATCGTAAAACAAAATCTCGGGATCGAATGCCGTGGCCCGCGCCAGGCCGACGCGTTTTTTCTGTCCGCCGGAGAGTTGGGCGGGGCGCTTGTCGCGATGCGGCAGCATGTGTACCTGCTGGAGTTTCATGGCCACGACGATATCGATAACGGACTTGTCGACGTGCGAATGCTCCCGCAATGGTAGCGCGATATTCTCCGCCACGCTCATGGAGCTGAACAACGCCCCGGACTGGAAGAGAATCCCGAAATGCTTGCGCAGCTCATCCTTGGCGGATTCCTTGGCATCGCTCAGATCCACCGCCCCGACAGATGGCAGGTGATATACGATACTGCCGCCGGAAGGGATCAACTCCCCGATCAAGCAGTTGAGCAGCGTGCTCTTGCCGCAGCCGGAGCCCCCCATGATAACCAGCGTCTCGCCGCGAATAACATCGAAGGTCACGCCGGACAATACCGTCTGCATGGTTCCATCGGCGGCCTCGAACCGCATAACGACGTCCTTGACGGACAGGACGATTTCTTTTCGCGTGGCATTCATATCAGGATTGTAACGTCATGACCGCGCTCCTCGTCAACAGCGGCGACATATACCAGGAATGATTCCGTCGTCCCCTACGTCGGCGGCCGGGTTGCCCAGGCCCGGGCGGTATGCCGGTCGCCGTGCCACTGCTCTGAAAACAGTCGTATCTCATAGTCTTTGAGCAAATCTGGTAATTCGCCGATTTGCAGAACGTGGGCGTCCCGGGCGGGTTTGCCATGACGCTCGCGGTGCAGGGTGGTGAAGGTTTCGCACAGGATGCTCCCCCCGGGCTTGAGCCAGCGCGCTAACTGAGCGAAGAGCGGGCGGTGCAAATAGCGAAACATGCAGATCAGATCGAAGCCGTGCGCGAAATTCACCGCGCCGGCCTCGAAATCGACAACCAGCCAGCATATCGGCGACAGGACGGCGGCGTAGCGGCCCGCCAACTCGCGGCCACGATCCAGGGCGTCCGGTAGTATGTCGGCGGCGGTCACGTCCCAGCCAGCCCCCGCGAGATAGACCGCGTCGCGTCCCGTGCCACAGGCGAGATCCAATGCCGCGACGGGTTGCAGTTGTGGTAGCACTTCCAGCAGTAGTGAACTGGGCTGCCAGAGTCGTCCGGGCTGTGGCTCGTGGTGGTCAGTGTCGTATTCATAATCCGCGACCGCGCGGGCCTGGCGGCCATGCTCTCGCAGCCACGTTATCGTCTGGGCGGTCAATTCCCAAGAGCCGGCGACATTGATTACATCTTGTCGGGAAGGCAGTTCGGACGTGCGTTGGGTCAACTCCGCCAGTGGAATATTCACGGCGTTGCATACCGGCCGGCGTCGCGCTTCCTCCACCGGTCGGGGATCCAGCAGTCGCCGCAAGGCCATGGCGGGCGGGAGAATTTCAGAGGATTCCATGGAATCTGCTGCGTTCATGGTATCCGTGCTTGATAGCGCCGGTCGGCTTACTTGGCTTCCAGCCAATTGCGGCCGGTAGCCACGTCGACTTTCAAAGGTACTCGTAGCGACATCGCGCCGCTCATGACTTCACGCAACACCGCCGCCAGCCGGGGAGCTTCGCGCGCGGGAGCCTCACACACCAGCTCATCATGGACCTGAAGCAACATCCGCAGTGGCAACTGCTCTTCGCGGATGCGCTGGTGAAGCTGGTTCATGGCGATCTTGATCAGGTCGGCCGCCGATCCCTGGATGACCGTATTGACCGCCAGCCGCTCGGCCTGCGCGCGGGCGTTTTGATTGCGCGAGTCGATGTTGGCGATCGGGCGCTGGCGTCCCAGGATGGTGCGCACGAAACCGTCCCGCCGGGCGGCGGCGTTGCATTCATTGATAAACGTGCGGATGCGTTTATAGCGGTGAAAATACTCATCGATAAAGTGCTGGGCCTCGGCGCGATTCATGCCCGTGGACTGCGACAAGCCAAACGCGGTCTGGCCGTAGACAATGCCGAAATTCACCGCCTTGGCCCGAGCCCGCATCTCGCGCGTGACTTCCGCGAGCGGAACACTATTGATCTCGGCGGCGACGAATGTGTGAATATCCTGATCTTCGCGGAAAGCCTTCAGCAGGGCTTCATCCTGGCAGAAATGGGCCAGCACGCGCAGCTCGACCTGCGAATAGTCGGCGACAATGAGCAGCTCATCGGGGCTGCGCGGGATAAATGCTTTACGGATGCTGCGGCCCAGCTCCGTCCGCACTGGAATATTCTGCAGATTCGGCTCGCTGCTGGAAAGCCGGCCGGTGGCGGTACCGGTCTGATGATAGCTGGTGTGGATACGACCGGTACGCTGGCTGAGCGTGTTGGGCAAAGCATCAACGTATGTGCCGCGCAATTTCTGTAGTTCCCGGTATTCGAGCAGTAGTTTCAGGATGGGGTGACCGGTCTCGCGTGCCAGGGTGTCAAGCGTATCGGCATCCGTGGAGCGGGCCGTCCGCGTCTTCCTGACAACCCGAAAGCCCAACCGATCAAATAACACCTCGCCAAGCTGCTTGGGCGAATCGAGGTTGAACGGCACGCCCGCCAACTCATGGACTTCGTCGGTTAGTGCCGCCGTCCGGGACGCCAACTGCTGACTCATTTCACGCAAAAACTCGACGTCGATGCTGATGCCGTGGTGTTCCATGTCCGTCAGCACCGAAACCAGCGGCATCTCCGTATCGAAGAACAGTCGCTCCACGCCGGCCGGGGCCAGGCGCGGCTCAAAAAGTTCTTTCAATCGCCAGGTATAGTCGGCATCCTCGGCGGCGTACTCGGCCACATGATCGACCGGCACCTGGTCCATGCGGAGTTGGTCGCGTCCCTTACCGATCAGGTCGCTGATCGGGATCATGCGGTGATCAAGCAAGCCCTCTACCAGCCGATCGAGACTGTAGGAATTGCGGGCCGGCTCGACTACAAAGGCCGCAATCATGGTGTCAAACAGCGGGCCGGCGACCGGCAGATCGGCCTCCCGTAGCACGATCAGATCGTATTTCAGATGATGACCAATCTTGCGTACCCGCTCATCGGCCAGCAGCGGACCCAGCCGCGCCCGTACCAACTCAATCGGCAAGGTGGTGCCGTAGATCGAACGGACCGGCACGTAGTAACCGCGGCCTTTCTCCCACGCCAGGCATACCCCCACCAGTTCGGCATCGATGGCATTGACACTGGTCGTTTCCGTGTCGAGCGCGAATTCCGGTTGTACGACCAGTCGTTCAACCAGCTCATCGAGTTGCTCCGGCGTATTGACCAACTGGTAGTCACCACCATCGGGCTGACTAAGGGGCTCCACAACAGATGCGTCCGGCGTCTCTGCCGGCGGGGCTATCGAGGGTGTTGCTGGGATTGTACTGCCGCTGTCTGGGGGCGTGTGCTCTTCCGGCTGCCGTGGCAATTGATCCAGCAACTGGCGAAAACCGAGTTCAGCCAGGATCGGACGCGCCGCGGACCAGTCAAAGTTAGTACAGGCGGCCTGCCGCGGATCAAAATCGAGCTCCACGTCACGCCGGAGCGTTACCAGTTGGCGGGTGATCTCAATCCGCTCGGCGAAAGCCCGCACGTTTTCGCGCTGCTTGGGTGTCAGCTCGTCGGCATGGTCGATCACACCCTGGGCCGAGCCATATTTTTCGATCAAGCGCGCGGCGGTCTTGGGGCCGATACCCGCCACTCCGGGGATATTGTCAACACTATCGCCAGCGAGGATCTGGGCTTCAATCGCCTGTGCGGGTCGCCAACCCTTGAGCTCCAATAGTCGCTCGGGAGTGATCTCCTCATCCTTGCCGGGATCGTACATCGTGACATTGGTGTCTAGTAGTTGTTCCAGGTCCTTGTCGCGGCTGACCAGGTAGACATGGAGATCATCAGAGGCCAGACGGGTGGCCAGCGTGGCCATGATGTCATCGGCCTCAAAACCCTTCAGACGCAGTATGGGCACGCGGGCCGCCGTCAGGATCTGGACGATGCGCTCAATCTGCACCGGCATATCTTCCGGCGGCGGTTGACGCTGAGCCTTATAGTCGGCGTAGATGTCTCGGCGGAAGACGGTCTCATCCGAGACGTCCATTGTCATCACCAGGTAATCCGGCCGGCGATCACGCAACAGATTCAGCAACATGCGGCAGAACACGTGCGTGGCGCGGGTGGGTTCGCCGGCGGGCGAGGTCAGCTCACCCATGCGCGCGTAATAGGCGCGGTAGATCTGGGCGTGACCGTCTATCAGGTAAAGGTTCGCGGGCATGTACGCATGGTACGCGCCCATGGGGTGAACGTCACCGGCGGAATTACATATACGCCGCTATTACGGTCGGCGTTTGGGCTTAATTGGCTCCGGCCGCTGCTGGGAGCGTGATGACGATCGGCGACTGGGACTAACCGAGGAGCGTTTGCCACTGCTCGAGCTACGCGGACTGGGACGAACCGACTTGCGCGGCGTGTTCGACGAACGTGGGCTCGGACGAACCGTCTTACGCGGGGCGTTCGACGAACGCGGACTCGGCTGAACCGTTCGACGCTGCGCATCCGATGAGCGCGGGCTCGGTTGGACCGCTCTGCGTTGCGTATCCGATGAGCGCGGGCTCGGACGCACTGTCTGGCGCGGCGTGCTCGACGAGCGCGGACTCGGTTGAACCATGCGACGCTGCGTGTCCGACGACCGCGGACTCGGCTGAACCGTCCGGCGCTGCGTATCCGACGAACGCGGGCTCGGTTGGACCGCTCTGCGCTGCGTATCCGACGAACGCGGGCTCGGCTGAACCGTGCGGCGCTGCGTGTCAGACATCCCATCGGAACGGCTGGTAGGCCGGCGAACTGCTGGAGTACGCGAACCGCGCGGCGTTTGGGCATTCGGCCGCTGACTGTTTTCCGTACGCGAGACACGTGGCCCGTAGGTTGATCCGGAGGACCGCCGCATCGGTTGCGATACGGCCGCCTGACGTCTGGCCCTCTGTGAGTTGGAGACCACTGGACCGGCGACTGGCGCGCGGTTACGGCTGTAGCCATAGCGCTCCAGCCCCGTCCGTCGTCCATCGTGTGAGCGCGAGCCACGCCGCAAACTGTCAACCAGCCGGGTGGACCGTCCGCCCGAGGTGTAACTGCCAATACGATGCGTGCGTCCGCGCGTCAGCGGTGTGGCGCGGCGATAGTAACGTCGGGAATGCGAAACGTTCCGGCGATATTCGCCGTGACGCACGACACGCTGATGGTGATAGGAGTGCGAGCGGCGATGGGTCGGGCAGTTGTAATAAACATAAGAACCACCACCCAGGCGGAAGCTGAAGCGCAACAGCGAATCGTAATAGTCAATGCGCGGCCGCGCGCCGTAGCCATAGTAGACGCCGAAGACATAGTCGTCGTGTAGTGAGTAGCCATCACAGAACAACGGCCAGGTCCAGGGATAGCTGGAGTAATACGGGTAACACGAGCCCGAGCTGTAATAGATGTGGTACGTCGGAGAGTTTACATAGCGGTACCAGTCATCATCGCGATCCTCGTAGACCACGACCACGTCTCGTTCGTGGGCGGGAGTGTCGCCATAAGTTAGTGTGTCATATTGGGGCTCGATATATTTCGTAACCACCGGCTCATCAGCTTCCATCGGCTCGCGGTACTGTTCGGGCGCGACGACCACGGAGGTTTCATTACTCGTCTGACCCGCCAGTTGCGGAGCCCACAGGCGGGCGTGCTCGGAAACGGCGTATGCCAGGCGCGCTTCGGGAGGCTGATCGGTCGCCGGCTGCATGATGACCGGCACGAGGGCGACGTCCCCGAGTTCGCCCGTGGTCGGAATCGACCACATGCGGGTTCGCTGGCCCGGCTCCCAGCCATACACAAAATCCGTGGCGGGAGGCAGATCGAGGCTGGTCTGTTGACCGCTGAGTACGCGCTCATCCATCGTTTCCGGCGCGTACGCCGTCCACCAATTCAGCATTATCTCCCACAAGAGGTTGTCCGGTTGTTGCCCCTCGGCATAGGCCATGATTAGATCGTTGGGCGTACAGGCATATACGTAATCGGCCTGATTAACAATAACGCAAGGGAAGTCCGGGTATTCCGCCAGTTGTGCCCGGCAGAATTGGGTTAGGAGTTTAAGGTATGCATCGCGTGCGACGGCATTCGTTTGCAGTAGCGCCTGCCAGTCGTTGGCGGCCTCCATATTGGCGAAGTGGTAGCCGGCTTTCAGCTCGGTGATTCGGGCCTCCATCTCACTGGGGGCTTGGTTGTAAAGTTGCCGTAGAGCGCCAAGTTCTTCCGGATATGCCGCCGCCAGGGCCACGATTTCCGGCAGGTAGCGCAGCTCGCGGATCGCCTGATGTAACTCGGGCGCGATCGGTGGCTCAGCGCTTTGAGGATTTTCAAAGAGCGTGGGCTGCTCATTCAGTTGACGTAGCACCAGCGGATCATCCGCCAGAGTCAGCACAGCGCGCAAAACTGACGCGGGATAGGCTCGCACGCCGGCAGCCAGCCTGTCAGGCGAGATTTCCGCTACCTGGGGCGTGATTCCGGTTGGATCGGACTGCAAAACGGCCTGTCCCCAGGCCGGTTGAGCCACTATTACGATGAAAAGCAAGTACTTACGGATGTTGCCGGCATTCATGACGATCCTCCAAGCTTGAGGGCCGGTCGACACAACTATAGTATACACGACCAGCATCACGAGCTTATTCAATGATCTGCCCGGAGTTTGACATATGCCGGATAACGACGTTTGGGCCAAAATCGAGATACAGCAAGGAGATATCACCAAATTGGCCGTGGATGGGATCGTAAATGCCGCCAATAGTCGCCTGGTGGGCGGTAGCGGCGTTGACGGTGCTATCCATCAGGCCGCTGGCCCCGAGCTTTGCGCGGCTTGCCGTGAGCTGGGGGGCTGTCAGACCGGGCATGCCAAGATCACGCTTGGTTTCAAGCTGCCGGCTCAGTACATTATCCACGCCGTAGGTCCGGTTTACCACGGCGGGCACGGCGGAGAACCCGAACTGCTGGCTGCCTGCTATAAGCATTCGCTGGAACTCGTTGTAGAACAAGGGCTTAAGTCTGTGGCTTTCTCGGCCATCAGCACCGGCATATATAGCTACCCCTTCGAGGCCGCCACTCGTATCGCGCTGAAGACGACCTTCGATTTCCTGGCTGATCACGCGGAAATCGAAAAAGCGATCTTCATCTTTTTCAGCAAGAACCACTTCGAGCAGGCTCAGGAGATTTTCGCCGAGTTGTCCAGCCAATGAGCTTGAGACACAGGCGGATTAATGATTTCGCCAGCATCCCTCACGTCCCCAGGAGTTGTTTCGCGTCCACCTCGAATTCGTCGCGCAGTTTACCCATGGCCCGGGCTTCCAACTGGCGGACACGTTCCTTCGACACGCCAAAACGACGGCCGATCTGCTCGAGAGTTTGCGGATGGCCGTATTCGTCCAGGCCAAAACGCTGCCGCAGAATATTGCTTTCACGTTCGTCCAGGATGTTTAACATGCGTTCCAGCATGCCCCGGATGACCGCGACATGCTCATCATCCACCTCATCGGGTAGCGGACCGACCACCAGATCAAGCAGTTCCTCGCGACCGGTCTGATAACGATCCTGGTGGTAACGATGCTCGGGTATAATCCGCGCGTAGTTCCGCATGATGGCCCAGGAGGCGTACGTGCTGAACTTGAAGCCGCGCGTATAGTCAAACTTATCAATCGCGCGCATCAGTGAGATGTTGCCATCGCTGATAATCTCGAAGAAGTCGATCCCGCAACCGATGTGTCGTTTGGCAATGCTGACCACCAGCCGCAGGTTGGACTGGACGATCTGGTTTTTTACGCGGCCGGCTTCATCGAGCAGGGCTTCGATACGGTCCAATTCCGCCGCGCGGACACTGTCCGGATCGATGTCCCGACGCCGCCGATCGGCGCGGAACTTGAGGTAGTTCATCTTGCGGAATAGTGACGCCTCGCCCTCTTTGCTGAGCAGCGGATTATGGAAGAGCTGCCGTAGATAGGGTGGCAGATCCTTGGGAATCCGGTGCGGCGTCAGGAGATCGTCCTGGTAAGGCTTTGATAAGACTGGATCCTTGAGGATACTGTCCTCGGCGCCGATCTGGCTGAACTCATCACTGGGCATGAATTCAACTTTGCGCGTGCGCAATTCCCGGGCGCGCATCTGCGTGATAATGCGGTAGACGGCGGTTTTCGAGCGATCGAAACGCCGTGCCAGAGTCTCGACACTGGCGCCATCCTGATGCGCTTCCCAGACAGCCAGCCGTTGATCGTCGATGGCAACATCCAGCTTGGAGCGGTTGAAAATACCGGCTCCCGGATGAGCATCGTCATAAGCCTTGAGAATCAGGCGAATGGTCTCGACCGCTCGACCAGCTTCACTGGCCAGCTTCTTGGCAACCGCATTCACCGTCGTCTGGCGACCATTGTACAAGTGGCGGGCATGCTCAATGATGTGCTGCCGCTCAGTCTTGCTTAGCTGGGAAAAGCTGCTGCCACGGTGGATCAGATCCACATTGCCGGCCACGAAGCGGCGGATGCAACGATCCGTAAAAACCACGCGTTTGCGCCGGTCCGGAAATCGAAACTTCCATCCCGCCAATCCCCGGCGGCGCCAGCGGAAAATGGTCTTGGTGCTGACTCCGAAGCGCTCGGCGAGTTCGGCAATTGACCAGGTAAGACCTGACCAGTGCTTAATACTTAGATCCGCATCTTCACTGATCTGTTCCGCGAGGGTTACCAGGTCGGCAATCAGCACGTCGCCGTCAATCAGCTCGGCACCCTGGGCGTTACCGAGTATGGCGGGCGCGCGATAACCGGTTAGTGCATGGCAAACGAAATCCGCCGGGTAACCCTTGGCGGATTCGACCACTGATAATAGGAACTCGATGTTCAGCAGTTGCCGGAGTCGCAGGCGTGTCGGTCCGCGTTTAAGCTGACGCGCCAGTTCCGCAATCGCTGTTGAATCGAACTTGTGCATTACTACCACCATCGTCTGGACGTACACTCTAACTGCATGCTGCGTCAGGCCGAAAATAAAGTGGTATAAATAATGATCAATCGGAGGATAAACGATCAATCGGCCGTTCGTAGCTGCTGGTGTATACCCGTCTTATAGCTCTCCTTAAACAAATACGAGGAACGAGCTTAAGTATGATGGCTCTATTATTATCTTCTATCGGTCTTTGATAGTCAACCTGGAGTTTCAACTCCCAGACCTACCATCCGCTACGGACAAACAGGTAATACAAGGCCCCCTCGGCACCTGTATGGCCAGCTACCGCTTCCGCCCGAGGTCCGATACCCATATAGACATCACAACGACCAGCAGCCCGGATCGCCCCGCCGGTGTCCTGATCCAGTACGAAGCCAGTGAAAGGTAAATTCTGGACACGACCCTCGTAAAGTCTTGGTAGCTTTGTGCTTATGAAAACCGGGCAAGCACGCGGAAAGACCTCTTTATCGGTCGCGATGGTGTGGTATGGCGTCACGGGAGTATTCAAGCTCCCGAATGGTCCACCAGGGGCTTCCTGGAAGAAAATATAGCGGTCGTTTTGCCAGCAATAGTGCCAGACCTGTTCGGGGTGATCCTTGAAAAAGCGGAGTAAAGATTGCAAGGACAATTCTTCGCGTCCGATAACTCCAGCATCTATCATCCGATGGGCAATCGCGGTGTATTCGTGACCGTTGTTACCGGCATAACCCAACTCATACAGGCTACCATCCGCCAGTCTAAGCTTGGCGGAACCTTGCACTGTAATGACATAAGCTTCGAATGGATCCTTGAGCCAGGCGATCTCTTGACCATCGAGTAGATGCCCCTCTTCGATCATTCGGCGGGTGGGGTACGGTTCCAGACCGCCGCTGGTTTGCCGCCCCAGAGTGCGACCTTCCTCATCCTTCACCAGATCGGGCGGCAATGCATACAGGGGATAGCGGAATTCCTGGTCGCGCTGCAAACGGCCCTCGAAGATGGGGGTGTAATAACCGGTGAAATAGACCGTGCCACAATCGTCGCAGCCAACCGACTGATACACATCAAATTCGCGCCGAATCGCATCGTCGAGCTCCCGCGGTGAGCGAGCATCGTTCAACAACTCCCGCATGCGTCTTAATGAAGCCACGGCGCGTGTGTGCGTGATGTCGCCGTAAGGGAAATATTTATGACTGGATGGCTTGGCGAGATATTCGAGGCTGTAATTAATGGCTTGTTCGAGACCGGTACGGTTGTGGAAGCCACGTGAGAAATCGGGGTATTCAGCCGGATCGATTTTGCGTAGTGCCAGAGCCCCGGGTGGCAGTGGCCGGCCATAATCCTTGTCGGTCTGGGGTTGAAATGGCTCTAATCTGGCATCTGGTTGGCGACAACCGAGGCATATCAGCAGACTCAGGGCCGCTACGAGCAAGAGCATGCGAGACATATGATGACCTCCACGCTAGCAACTAAGGAGTTCTTGACCACTGGTGCGATTCTGGCATGGATCGGGCTGAAAGACAACCTTTGACGGTCATTGTCGGGAAACCAGTTTTGTTACAGACATGTTACGCAACCTGGCTGTGGTTTTAGCGTACGATTCTCTGGAACCATATGTTCCAGCGCGCATCCAAACCGGTGGGATTCGCCGGTTGGAGTCCGGGGAGTCTGGTGTGCGAACTTTGCAATCCATTCAAGCCCAGCGGATAGGCAGTGACACTTCTTCTGGAGTCAGCAAGATGACACGTTTGGTGCATTCATTAGCAATAACGGTATGTGTTGGATTTCTTCCGCTCCAGAACGCAACGGCCACGGATAATCCAAAGATCATCGAAATCGATCACGCGCTTCAGAGTCGTGATTATACCCACGCGATCGCCCTGGTCGATGAGCTTTTGCCGGCCGCTCACGGCGCCATACAGGAGCACTTGTTGTACCGACGCGGCCTGGCGCTCTTTTATGCCGACCAGTTCAAGGAAGCCATCGGCCAGTTTGAGCGGCAGTTAGAACAATTCCCGGATGGGATCTGGGCCAACAAGGCCCGGTTTCGCCAGGCGGACGCGCACGCCGCCCTGAAAGAGTTCGACCAGGCCGAGCGGATCTATGGCGAGCGCGTGGCCCTGCTGGTGGGCAATACGCGCAAGGGTGAACTGGCACGCGTATATATGAAGTTTGCCGAAGAATATTTCGCGCCGCCGGACTCACTGACCAGGCCGGACTATGGCCGTGCCCGGGCCTTTTACGAACGGGCGTTGGAGCTGGAACCGGGCGAAACGTTGCGCGATGATCTGATGTTTCACCGCGCGGTCTGTAATCAAAAGCTGGGTAGCTGGCAGGACGCCGTTACGCAATACGAAGAATACCTGACTGTTTTTGATGTGGAATTTCGCCGAATTTTGAAGGAAAGCGGCAGTGCCACGCCCCTACCCGCCGGTGCCGATCGTAATGGGAACCATATCATCGCGGCCCGCCTTGGGCTGGCCGAGAGCTATTTCGCCCAAGGCAACGGTTTCGCCGCTCGGCGCACGGCTCAAAACCTGCTGAAACTGCTTGAGCGTGCCGATCTGTCAGAGCCCGAGCAACGCGATACCAATATCAAAGC
This sequence comes from Planctomycetota bacterium, assembly GCA_043820985.1. Taxonomy (GTDB): domain Bacteria; phylum Planctomycetota; class Phycisphaerae; order UBA1845; family Fen-1342; genus JAAYXS01. The sequence continues at coordinate 1,514 of JBDRDH010000159.1, read as the reverse complement.
CCTGTACCTGCTGGCCCAAACGTACGGAATTCCCGCCCCAGCCAACGCCGAAGCACTGGTCCTGGGCATTGAAACCCTGGAGAAATTGCTGGCCACCTTCCCGGATTCGCGGCCAGCCATCCAGGCGGCACACGACATCGGCGCGGCATATTCCCACCTGGGTCGCAGCGAGCAGGCCATCGCCGCCTTCCAGGCCCTGATCGATCGCCGGGACATCAAGCCGGAGACCGCTGAAACCAACAAGCTGGCGGAAGAGCTGTCGCAAGACGCTCTGTTTCGCATCGGCCAGCTTTATCTGTCGCAGAAAAAATACACCGACGCCATCGGCACGTGGAACCAATACGTGGCCCGCTATCCGACCGGGCCGCACTGGTCGGCGGCGCAGCAGGCCATCGTGGATGCCGAGTATCGCATCGGGGCCGATGCCTTCGCGGAGCGTAAACACGACGACGCGCGGCAAACCTGGTCGCGATTTCTACAGGAATATCCATTGGACGAGCGTGCCAGATGGATCCTGTACGCCTTCGGTGAAATGGCCTATCGCGAGCAGTTGGACCTGGAGGAAGCCGGGCAAAAACCCGACTGGAACCAGCCGCTGGTTCATTGGCGACAACTGGTCAGCAAGTTCCCCGCCACGGAGGAAGCCGGTGCGGCCCAGTTCCGTATTGGCCTGACGTTGGAGGAGAAGATTCAGGACCTGGAGGCGGCCATCAAGGCCTATCGGCAGTTGAGCTGGTCCAGCCAGGCCGATGCGGCCCGGCAACGTGTCGAGCAAATGCGGGCCACGCGCCTGGTCGTGCAAACGCCCCGCAGTTTCCGCACCGATGAAACGCCGCGCGTCGCGGTCGACGTTCGCAACATCGACAAGCTGACGGTCAAGCTCTACCGCATCGATATGCGCGACTACTTCCGTAAGAGTCACGGCCTCGGCGGCGTCGAGCGGCTGGACCTGCTGCTGATCGATCCGGACCGCACCTTCGAGGTAACGGTCGCGGGCTACGAGCGCTACAAGCCGATCACTCAGGAGATCGAGATTCCTTTCGATGGCCCCGGCGTCTACGCGGTCAACGTCTGCAACGAGACCAGCACCGCCACCGTGCCGGATATCGCCGATATCCAGCGTATCGAAGCCACCGCCCTGCTGATCCGCTCCGACATCGACGTGATTATCAAAAGCTCCCGGCGACAGGTGCTGGTCTTCGCCCAGAACATGCGCACACAGCAGCCCGCGCCGGATGTACAAGTGCTCATATCCGACGGTAGCAAGGTTCGCTTTGAAGGCACGACCGGCGCCGACGGCGTCTGGCAGCAGAAGTCGGACGATCTGAAGGAAATGGAGCAACTGTCAGTCTTCGCCGAGCATGACGGCCACATCGCCGGCAATGCGCTGGTGTTGCACGGTCTGGAGTTCTCCAGCGGACTGCAACCGCGCGGATATGTGTACACCGACCGACCGGTGTACCGTCCCGCCGAGGCGGTGAATATCCGGGGGATTGTGCGTGAAGTGCATGAGG
>JBDRDH010000158.1:0-15880 GCA_043820985.1 Planctomycetota bacterium | reverse complement strand
GCCCCCCGCGGCTCGGCCGGAGCCTCGCCCTCCCTAGACGCCGGATCATTTCTGAAAATGGACTAGCCTGTACGTTCCCCCTGAACCATTTTGATCAACAGTTTGGCACCTTAATGCGGATTATTTTGAGGCCGCCACGCTGACACGGGCTGAACGGCGCACTTCATCCATATTTAGCATGCGGCCTGGGCAGGCCGTGCGGTGGGTTACCTCGCCGTGCCCGTGAATGTTGTCCGGGCTGATACCGGTTTCCTGACAGAGGAAAGTGATCAAAGTGCGTAACGACGCCAGTTGGCGAGCGGTCGGGTGGCTGTTTTCGAAATTGCCGATCAGACAGATCCCAATCCCGTGATCGTTGAAATATCCACCAGGGCGCTGCTGGCCGAGGTAGCGGCCATGGCTGGTCGAGCAGTGAGCGCCCGGGATTTGGCGCTTCCAGCGTGGGCCGACGTAGACTTTACCATCGGGGTAATTGACGCCATTACCAATGACGAAATGGTAACCGAGGCCGTTAGCCCAACCTTTTTCCTTGAGATGGTAATCATGCATGCTTTGCGGTGTAGCCTTCGAACTGGCCGAGTGATGCACGACAATGGTCTGCCAACTCCCGCGCCGGATGCCCGAGGCTGGCAGCCATTCCCGCGTGTTATGGGTAGTGTAGTCGTGCGTCGGAGCTGGCTGCACCCGCGGGGCCGGCCGGGGGGGGCGGATACCACGCGTGGGTGGGGGCGGTTGGCGTGTGGCGAGCATGGGTTCCGGTAGCGGCCCCAGGCCAGGCGCGTGGCGGGCTGGCTGACAGCCGCAGAGCGCCAGGCTGATCATCAATATTCCAGGAATAATCCCGCGCATGTTATCCTCCGGCAGAGCGTGCGAGGGCACTTCTTCAACAGGCTCGCAATATACCTCCTGGGCGGTTGGTATCCAAGCCGGGTGCGTCGCGATGTTCGGAGAGGGGCGGTACAATGTCGCCGGCGCCAGGCGGTATCCGGCACCATGATAAGCACCTGGAGCATTGGCGGCATGGTATGACGTTCAGCAAATTCGGTCACGGCGAGGACATGGAGAATTGGTCGCACAAGATGCGCGACATCATGGATGAAATGCTTCGCCGCAATTTCGTTGGTTATCGCGATGTCGGGACCTGGCAGCCGACCACCGACGTATATGAGACACGTGACGCATACTACATTTGCGTTGAACTGGCGGGCATGACTCCCGAGGAGGTGGATGTTGAATGCCGCCATGCACGCTGTGTGTTAGTGCGTGGATACCGCGGCAATCCGCGTCCCGCGGATGTCGAGGGGCCCTTGAGTGTACACGTGATGGAGATCGATCATGGGCCATTTCGGCGCGAGATCGAACTTCCCGAGCCGGTAGACATCGAAGCAGTGGATGCCCGGTACGATAAGGGTTATTTATGGATCAAGCTGCCGAAGACCACGACGCCCTGAAGAACCGCGACGCGGGAGCGGAGACATCGGCGCCGGAAGAGCCGGACACCAAGTCGAAGGCTTCAGCCGACGAAGATAATCGCGAGCGGCACCCGCCGATTCCACACGAGCTGCCGGTGCTGCCGGTGCGCAACGTGGTGATCTTTCCCGGCACGGTAGTACCCCTGACGATCGGCCGGGAGAAATCCAAGCTGTTGACGGATGCCGTCCTGGCCGGCGACAAACTCCTGGCGGTGGTCGCCCAGCGCGACGAGAGCGTCGAGGATCCCGGCATTGATGACATTTACCGGGTAGGTACGGCCGCCATCGTATTGAAGCTCTTACGCATGCCGGACGGGTCCAACAGTCTGCTGGTACATGGCCTGGTCCGCGTGGGATTGGAGGAGTTGCCGACCACCGAGCCCTATTGGCGGGCATTGGTCAATACACACGAGGACCAGGTCACTCCGTCGCTGGAGCTGGACGCGCTGATGTATACGGCGCGCAACACGGCCGAGCAGGTCATCGAACTGAGTCCCAATATTCCCGCGGAAGCGCGGATGGTACTGACCAATCTGCAGCGTCCGGACGCACTGGCGGATTTCCTGGCGGCCAATCTGTCGCTGGGCGTAGTGCAAAAACAGGAGCTGCTTGAGACCTTCGACGTCTCGGATCGGCTACGCAAGGTCAATGCCACCTTGAACAACCAGCTCGAGGTCCTGCGCCTCTCGCAGAAGATTCAGTCCGACGTGCGCGAGGCGATGGACAAGTCGCAGCGCGAGTATTACCTGCATCAGCAACTCAAGGCCATTCAGAAGGAGTTAGGCGAGGGTGACAGCCGCCTGGCCGAAATCGAAGAACTCAAGCAGCGCATCGAGCGGGTAGGCATGCCTGACACGGTACTCAAGGAAGCCCGGCATGAAGTGGAACGCCTGGAACGCATACCGCAGGCTTCCCCCGAAGGCAGCGTTATTCGTGATTACGTGGAGTGGCTGTGTGAACTGCCCTGGGCGGAAGAAACCGCCGATAACCTGGATCTCAAGCGGGCCGAAGATATACTCGAAGCCGACCATTACGGCTTGAAAAAGGTCAAGCGCCGTATACTCGAATACCTCGCGGTGCGCAAGCTGAAGCCGGACGGCAAGGGCCCGATCCTGTGTTTCGTGGGCCCGCCGGGTGTTGGGAAAACCTCGGTGGGGCAAAGCATCGCCCGGGCACTGGGCCGCAATTTCATTCGCATGGCCCTGGGTGGCGCGCGCGACGAGGCCGACATCCGCGGTCATCGGCGAACGTATATCGGCGCGATCCCCGGCCGCATAATCCAGGAACTACGCAAGGCCGGCTCACGCAATCCGGTCATGATGCTTGATGAACTGGACAAGATCGGCGCGGATTTTCGCGGCGATCCGGCGTCGGCGCTACTGGAGGTGCTTGATCCGGCCCAGAATCACAGCTTCACCGATCACTATCTGGGCGTGCCGTTTGACTTGTCAAAAGTGCTCTTCATTGCCACGGCCAACTATATGGATCCGGTAGCGCCAGCCCTGTATGACCGCATGGAGATCATCGAGCTACCGGGCTATACCACGGCCGAGAAGCTCGAAATCGCGCGGCGCTATCTGGTTGGCCGACAACTGGAAGCCAACGGCCTGGCCGATCAGCAGATCTCTATTGCCGATGGAACGTTGCGAAAGATCATTGAGGGCTATACCCGCGAAGCCGGCGTTCGTAATCTTGAACGCACCATCGGGACCATCTGCCGCGGTTTGGCCGCCAAGGTGGCGCGCGACGAGCAGCCCGACCGTGACATCCAGCCGGACGAGATTGAAGAATACCTGGGACCGCTCCAATTCGAGCGTGAGTCGGCGTCGGATACCGCCCTCCCCGGCGTGGCCACCGGCCTGGCTTACACCCCGGTCGGCGGCGAGATTATCTTTATCGAGACCGCTGGAATGGCCGGACGCGGTTCTTTCTTTCTGACCGGTCAGATCGGCGACGTGATGCGCGAGTCGGCCCAGGCGGCGATGTCGTTGCTCCGGGCGCGCGCCGCTGATTGGCATATCTCGGTATCGGACCTTCCAAAACTCGATATTCATATACACATACCGGCCGGCGGTATTCCGAAGGATGGACCCTCCGCGGGGGTGGCCATGCTGACGGCGCTGGTATCCCTGATGATCGGGCAACCGGCCGATCCGGCCACCGGTATGACTGGCGAGATCACGCTGCGCGGGCTGGTATTGCCGGTCGGGGGGATCAAGGAAAAGGTGATGGCGGCGCATCGGGCTGGGCTGAAGACCGTCATCCTGCCGGCGCGGAATCAGGCGGATTTGCATGAGGTCCCCGAGGATGTCAAGGCCGACCTGAAGTTCGTGTTTGTCAAGACAGTCGAGGAGGTGTTGGTAGCGGCCTTCCCGGATCTGGTAAAGGCTGCTGGGAGCGCTAAGAAAACCCGGCGGAAAGCCCGAAAAGCCACGCGACCTGGTACGGTGAAACGCAAATCCACCAGGAAAAGCGTAAAAAAGAAGGTCGCGGTCGGCTCAAAAGGCAACAGAACCAAAAAAGCGGCGCAGGCTCAAAAAACAACCTCTGGGCGCGGCAAAATGTCATCGGCGTCCAGGTCGGGCGGAGCTTCCCGCAAGGGTGCGAAGTGACTCGGGACCGTGGAATGAGGCTTTCGGCGTGGAATTAGTGAACGAGGCTAACTCATTACCCCGTCTGGAATTCCGCTTGAACCTCGGCGGGGGTTGCCTTAACATGTGGACTTGTGTGGCATAGTCGGTGGCGGGCTTTAGAACCACCGACTATGGGTAGATTTGGCAATTATAAAAACTGCTACGCCGACAACTAGTGGCGTTGTGGGGTTCGAAATGAAGACGGTAACCAAAAAGGATCTCGTCGATAGAATTTCCGAACAGACTGGCAGCAAACGTGTTCTCGTCAAACGCGTTATACAGCAGTTCCTCGAAGAAATCATCGACGAACTAGGAAACGGTAACCGCTTGGAATTCCGTGATTTCGGTGTATTCGAGCTGCGCGAACGTGCCGCTCGTATTGCCCAGAACCCCAAAACCATGGAAAAGGTCCACGTCCCCAGCAAACGCACCGTCAAATTCAAAATCGGCCGGCTCATGAAGGAACGCCTGCACAACACTTATCCGCCCGCGCCAACCGGGGGCGCTGAACGCGCCCCTTCAACCGCTGAATTCGGTTAGGGCGCCACGCGGTACTCAAGCGACAAACTTAATGAACGATGATCGGGTGGTGGGGTGGGCTGGATTAGTAGACTATCCAATAACCAGTCGCCTGCCTGCGGGTGAACACTCTGGAGCCAGGCTGGCCTTTCTGTTTCATTTCCCTTCGTAAACTTGGCCGAAAACCGTTAGCCTCTATAATCTGGGTCATGACAGGATGTGCGGAACCGAGAACACTTGTCTGGTTATCTGCCATGACGATCGTAATCTGTACCGGCTGCCAGTCTACGAGTAGCCGGCACGCGCGATTGCAATCTCTTAACCCCCTCGACCAGGTGGCGGCCAGCGTACAACTAGCAGAGGCCGGAGATGCCACCGCCGTACACCGCCTCGTCACTTTGCTTGAGAGCCAGGACGGCACCGTGCGCATGTATGCCATTCTGGCACTACAGCGGCTGTGTGGCCAGACCCATGGATACGTGTATTACCAGCCGCTCGATAATCGGACGAAAGCGGTGCAACGCTGGCGGGAGGCTCTGCGTGCCGGTCGGGTGACCGTCACGCCACCAGCCAGCAGCGCCACACGGTCGCCGGTTAATCCGGCGGCACCTGAAGAAACCGTGGCTGCCGAACCACAGTAAATGAGTACATACAACGCCGACGTATTGAATTGGGAGATCCGCAGCGATCCATGCGAGCTGCCCGCGGTGCGCGAGCGTTTCGCCGCATGGGCCATCGGTCACGGTTGGAGCAAGGAGCAAAGCGCGGAAATCGCCCTGGCCGTCGACGAGGCCCTCAGCAATGTGATCCGACACAGCTATGACTGTGAAACCACACACACCATCCAGATTGCCCTGGAAACCATTGAGTCATCTGACCATGGCCCCGGGCTGGAAATCCGCTTGCGCGATTTCGGCCAGCAGGTCGATCCCGCCAATATTAAAGGTCGCGCCCTGGACGACGTTCGGCCCGGCGGTCTCGGTGTGCATATCATCCGGGCCATGATGAACTCCGCTGAATACAGTCGCGCCAGCGGTGGCGGAATGCTGCTGGTTATGCGAAAGTACAAGAACCACACAGTGGACAGCCGTAGACCACAGGCAAATTGAGATGAATGACGAATCTGATGCCCTGAAGATCTCGATTACCACACGGGATGACGATCAGATCGTGCGGGTAACCGGTGAAGTTGATCTGCACACGTCGCCGTGTTTGCGGAGCCATCTGCTGCGTTTAATAGAAAACGCACCGGCGCGCCTGGTTATCGATCTGACTGATGTCGGGCACATGGATTCGTCTGGTGTGGGGACCATGGTCGAGGCCAAGCGCCTGCTGGAACGCCGGGGTGGAAAAGTGGTGCTGGCTGGCATGCAACAGCGGGTCAAGAGTGTGTTCGAGATCACGCAACTCGACAAGTTCTTCACGATCGTGGCGAGCGTGGAAGAGGCGCGTGAGCTATGAACTCGGCCGCCGGGCGCTCATCGGTTTTGCTCTGGCGGCGCGTGCCTGAAGCGCTGGGCGGATTTGTGCGGGGTGGTTTCACCGGCTTGTATCGCGCGGTGTTGTACACCGGGGGGCTGATCCATCTACAGCTTAGTGCCGGAAAGCGGCTGGTGCTGGCCGTGGCGGGGCGGGGCACGCGCATCCGACTAAGTGCGTTTGTGCATCAAATGGTGCGCGTGGGGGTCCGCAGTATTCCCATCATCGTGCTGGTGCAGATCTTCATCGGTATCATCCTGGCGCTCAACCTGGCCCCCACCTTGCAGGATTACGGGCAGTTGGAGCGCGTCGCCGACGTGGTGGCCATCGCGGTTTTTCGTGAGTTGGGTCCGCTGATCAGCGCGATCATCCTGAGCGGTTTTGCCGGGGCCTCGATTGCCGCCGAGTTGGGCGCCATGGTCGAAGGCGAGGAGATCAAGGCCCTACGGGCCCACGCCCTGGATCCGATCCGCTTTCTGGTCGTACCACGCATCTGCGCCACGACCGTCATGCTCGTGGGCTTGACCGCCCTGGCCGATGTTGTGGGCGTATTTGGTGGTTTTTTAACCGCCACTTTCGTACTCGACGTCGGCCCCCGGTTGTATTTTGATCTGACCCAAGCCGCCCTGGAATGGGGCGATTACTTCACCGGGCTCTTTAAGGCGGGTGTCTTCGGCGCCATCATCGCCAGTCTGGCCTGTTATGAGGGACTCAATGTACGCGGCGGAGCCGAGGGCGTGGGCCGGGCCACCACCACCACCGTGGTCAAGAGCATTGTGGCCCTGATCGGTGCCGACATGGTATTTACCGCGGTCTTTTACGCACTCGGGTGGTGACATGCCACTGGTCATCGGCATCGATGAAGCCGGGTATGGGCCCTTGCTGGGGCCACTGGTGGTGGCGGCCAGCGCCTGGCAGGTCACGCCCCAGGCGCTCAGCCGGGATTCCTGGGAACTGCTGCGCGAGACGGTCTGTCGACGGCCAACTCGCGGTGATTCGCGGCTGGTGGTTAACGACTCGAAACAAGTTTATCACCGACAAACGGGGCTGATCCGGCTGGAACGGTCCGTGCTGGCTTTCGCGTCCGCCGCCGGAGTAGCGGCACAGACATTACAGGAGTTGCTGGCGGGCCTGGGTACTAACGTGACCGGCGACACTCCCGACCTGCCCTGGTATGGCGATTTATCACTTGCCCTGCCTATCGAGCGCGAGCGCGCGGCTTTCGCCGGAATTGCCAGGAAATTGAGCGTCAATATGCATGCGCGCGGCGTTCATTGTCGCGGCCTGGCGGCGGAAGTCGTCACCGAAACGGCCTACAATCACCGTGTGGCGAAAACACATAACAAGGCGGTCGTGGTACTGGAGCTGGTATTGCGCCTGATGGATCGGCTGACGGCGCCGGCCGGCGATCAAGACGTTTACATCTACATAGATCGGCTGGGCGGTCGGCAGGACTACAGCGCGGCACTACTGGATGCATTCCCCGACCGGCATCTGCACATACAGGATTCCCAGGCGGATTGCAGCCGCTATCGCCTGGCTGATCAGCGCAGCGATTGGGTGATTGATTTCTCGGTAAATGCCGACCAGCACCACATGCCGGTGGCCCTGGCCAGCATGGTCGCCAAGTATGTGCGTGAACTGCTGATGGAGCGATTTAATGCCTTCTGGCGTGGCTATCTGCCGGAAGTGCGGCCCACGGCGGGATACTACACTGATGCGCAACGTTTCCTGGGCGACATAGCACCAGTGCTGGAGCGGGCGCGGCTGTATCCGCGGCGATTTGTGCGGCAGCGCTGAGTGGCGGGGACTTGTTTGATCGGCGTACGATATAGGCGATTGTATATTAACGATGGTAAAGCGCTACAGTTCATTACAAATTGATTTACGCGGCGGTATCCGTGCCGGGTACGGGCGGAGGCGTTGCACTATTATAACGATTGTCTGTATCAGCCTGATCTGGTCGGTCCAGCCGGGCTTCTCCCAACCCACGGCTGAGCCATCCCCATGGTCTCTCGAGGCTACCGAGGCACTGGTGGCTTACCGCGCTGGTGATTATGCAACCACGCAACGATTGTGTCTGGAGTTGGCGGCCGCGACGCGCCAGCCCCACGTCCAGCGTGACGCGGCGGCATTGTACGCTTTGACACTGTTGTGTTCGACAGAGCGTGCTAATTGGGTAGATGGCCGGGCGCGACTGGGACAGCTCGTCCGTGAGGATCCAGCGCTGGCGGAGCGCCCGGAGTGCAATCTGGCTACGGGCCGGGCGCATACGGCGCTGGGTGAAACAGCCATGGCCCTCTTATTTCTCCATGAAGCCGTAACGGGCTTTGAACGCCAACAGCAATATTCGCGACTGGCGGATGCGCTGGCGGCCCTGGCTGAAGCCTGGGCCGTACACAACGAGTGGGAGCGGACGCCCCCGGAATTGGGTGTGCCCGCACCACCAAGTTCGCCGGAGCAGGCCCAACAAATCAGGCATGAGAAAATCACGCAAATTCGCACCCGGCTAAAAGATATGCCCCAGGCATTCGCGGCCTTGACCCAAGTCGATCTCCTGCTGGCGTTGAACCTGATCGAGGAGGGGGCGCGGGTAGATGAAGGCTGGCAGGCGTTGGAGGAATTAGCCTCCGCCCCGGAAATCACTCCAGCGGTCATCCGGGCAATACTGAAATTGGCCGAGCGCTCCGAGCAGCGGCAACGTTGGATCGAACTGGTTGATTTGTATCGGCGCGTGATAGCTGGTGGATCAGACATCCAGACCCGGCGGGCCGAGCAACGCATAGCCGAGATCACCCGCCCACAAATCACTATCCTGGCTCCCGACACTTCTCCGACGGGGCAACCAGTACAGTTTGGATTACGCGTACGCAATCTCGACAGCTTGGAGGTGGAGGTCCGCCGCGCGGATCTGGCTGCCTGGCTGGAACTCCGGCAGGGGCGCTTGGCTCTAGCCTTACTACCAACCAGCGGTTCATTACAGCTAGCCCAAACCATGGATACACTAGTTGAGCGGCGGTATGACTGGTGGCAATCAGATGAATTGGTTGAACCGCTGGAATTCAGAGCGCCGCCCGGCGCGTATGTGATCGCTGCGCGCACACCAACGGGACTGACCATCAAGAAGCTGGTGATCGTCAGTAATCTGCACGCGGCGGTTTTCATGGGTCCCCAGGAAGCGCTTATCTGGGCGGCAGCTGGTAGCCGAACTGACACCGCGGGAGCAAGCGAGCAGAAATACGATCCCGCGCAAGTTGAAGCGCGCTTCTGGATGCATGGTTCGTTTGTGCCAACGCAGCCGCGGTTTGAGCATGGCGTGGCACGTTTTGCCCTGCCGCCGGAAGTGCATGTCTTTCGCGACAAACGCTGGGTGTGCCTGATTCAAGCTGGCGAGCACTTGGCACTGTGCCATGGCGAGCTTCAGATGCCGGGAAGTGCTGACACACCAGCCGCCGTGGCGCTCCTGGGGCCACCCGTGGTGCCGACCGCGGCCGAGAACCTTTCGCTGGCGGGATTGGTGCTCGGTGACTGGAGGGCTTCCGGGGAGAAATGGCGGCTTGAATGGCGCGACGTGATGGAACGGGTGGTTTTCTCCAGCCCGCTGGAACTTTCGGCGGCGGGGACATTCGCGGCCTCTCTGCCGATCACGCGCGAGTTGGATGATATATACCTACATGCCGTGGTGCAGTGTGGCGAACGGGTCGTGCCGCTCGTCCAGGACCGGTTCAATTTACGGATTCCACCAGTCAGCGCGAATGATATGATTCTTGATTGCTCGGCGCCGGCGCGGCTGGATCCGGGGACTGAAGAAGTAGTCGTGGGGATTCAGGCGTGGTATCCGTGGGGCCAACCGGCCAGTGGCGCGCATGTTGATCTGATGGCGCGGAATCTGCAAATACCGGCGTCCCCCTTTGAACCACCCGTGGTAAAGCATGGCTCCAGGCAATACGAGGGGGTGCTTGATAAGCAAGGATATTGCGAGCTGACCACCATCAGCAGGGTGGATGCATTATTGAAAGGGCCGGAGATATTGGAGCTGCGGGGGTTGGTAACCGGCTGGGACGATCGTCAAAGTGAATATTTTACGCAGACATTGCGGTGGTCGGAGCCGGTGCATGCCTGGCTAACTTGTCAACCGGCGGAACCTTGTATTGGCCAGGAGACGATCTTCGAGGTGGGTTGGCTGGATTCGGAAGCCCTGATCAGCGCGCCACCAACGAACCTGCGGATCCAAAGCGCGGATGGAGCTGTATCACTGCTGAAGCTTGATCCAAGCCTTGACAGGATCAGGAGCGCGTCATGGCGGCCCGCGGTGGCGGGAGCATATGAAGTGACCGCGGAGTTACCGCGCGTCGATAATGAGCCGTTGCGCCTCAGCCGGTCTATCGAGGTTACCGAGTGTGAAGATGGGGCAAACCTGGATACCTCGATTGAATGTACGGCGTGGTACACGACGCACGAAGGTCGCCCGGCAATACGAGTAAAACTGACCGGGCGGAACGCGGGACCTTTGCTGGTGTTGATCGCAACCGCCGATCCGCACGCGGCGTATACCCTGCCCCGCCTATCGGGGCCGGCTGAAGTGGTATTGCCACTCGGGCAGGTATGGCGCGATGCGCGCGTATTGGTTATGGGAAATATGGACAGTGAAGTTCGAATCCTGTCCCGCGCCAGAGTGCAAGCGGACCCGGCAAAGCGACTGGTAGTCGAGATCCAACCAATATCTGAAAGATTGTTACCCGGTGAGAACGCGCAGGTACACGTGGCTGGCACACGGGACGTGGACCTGGTTGATGATGTTGCCTTGATCGCACGGTTGACGCCGGTCGCTGGAAGCCACTTTAGCTGGTTGTCGAGTGAGAATAAGTCCATGAACTTGCCGGTTCCCCGCGAACCCGCCATGGTGGTGTCTGGCCAGCTCACTACCGGCACGAGTGTGCGGTTAAACGAGCCGGAGCACCTGGCGGCAGATCCGCAAGCGGCCTTGTATGGGGGCGCGACGCTTTGGGCCGATGCGCGTCCGACGAGCGCGGCGCGTTTCGACGTGCCACTCCCACCGACTCCCGGGCTGTACCGTTTGGCGGTCCTGGCCCGCACACCTGATGGCAACATGGCGCGCGATGATATGCTGCTCGATACGCGGAGCAGTTTATTGCTGACCACCGAAGCTCCGAACTACCTGACCCTGGGAGATCGCGTGGTAGTGGGGATCACGCTGGTTAACAATCTGGACAAGGAAGTCACGATACCAGTCCGGCTGGATGGCGGCTCGGGATTGCATATTGAATCAGTGACATCCGGGGCGCAAACCCACGCGGTTAGTGCCGCGCGTTTGGATACACCGGTTCCCATACAGATTCCGGCGCACACACGTCGCTGGCTGCAAGCGCGCGTCGAAGCGGTAGGTGTTGGAGCGGGACAACTGGTCGCCAGCGTGGACCTGGGTGACACAAGGCAGGAATCAGCGGCGGATTATCTGGTTGCCGGCGTGACCGAGCCCGCCCCGAATGAAGCCGCACTGCACATGCGACGTACGCTGATCAAATTAATCCCGGCAGACCAGCTCACTGAGCCGTCCGCGGACGATCAAACCGAGCCAAACGAGTCGCGTTCGTCCTGGAAACACACCGAGTTTCACTCGGCGACACCAATTGCCCCCGGGCAGAATTTGCTGGTTCGAGATGAATTTGCCCTCGCGGCGCCGGCCGACCAGGTATCCTGGAAACAACACATGCCGCCTAATTGCCGTACCGCGCAAGCTGACTCACAGGACCGGCTGACACTGGGCATGCTGGAACGGCGGCGGGCCGGCTCGCTGGAATACATAGCCCGTCGCGTGGGAACCAACAGCCTGATTCATGAGTACCAAATCGTCGCGCTGCGCCCGGGTGTATGTTCATTGCCGATGCCCGAGGTGATCGTGGATGGACGGCGACTACCGGTGATAATCGAAACGGGTGAGATACTGGTGAATGTAGCCGGCGAACCCGATACTTCCCCCTGATTAACATACGGCTTATAGGCATTATGATGGGGCGGCAAGCCAATCCAGATCCTGAAGCAGATCGCTCGAAGCGGGCCTTACCTGCCGAGCCACCCCGGCCACGTCCCCTGCTATGGCCGGCCGTGGCGTTCATGGTGGGCATCTGGCTGTCAGAGACAGTCGGATCAACGGCGGGGACAATTCGGGTACTCGTAGTGCTGGTGGCGGCTGGGGCCACGGTCCTGGTGCTGGTTGGGCCACGAATGCGCGCCAAGTGGCCTGGCGTGGTTGTTGGAATGGTACTGGTGGTAGCAGTCTGCGCGGGCTTTGGGCGGCACCAGTTGGTTATCAATAAGCCGGCGAATCACGTGGCGTATCTGCTCGGCGCGCAACCACTACTCACGCGCCTGGTGGGGGAGGTTGTAACGACGCCGGTGTCGCGGCCGGCCGAGCGTCTGAATCCATTCATTCCGTTCAAGCCGCCGGATCGCACGCGCTTTGTGCTGGCAATCCGCGAGTTGCGGGTCACGCCGGAGCCCGTGCCGATTGTTGGCCGGGTGCGCGTGAGTGTCGAAGCGCAAGGGCTGGAGTTGCGTGTTGGCGAGCGCGTGGAGTTGACCGGCTGGCTGTACGCGCCCCGGGGCCCGCGTAACCTGGGGGCGTTCGACTGGGCGCGCTGGCATTATCTGCAAGGCATCGATGCCGGCTTGAGCGTGGGCGGCCCGGAGTATGTGCGGCGACTGACAGCCAGTGGCACACCCTGGCGGCGGCTGATAACAATAGTGCGCGGTTACGCACAGAGTCTGCTGTTAGCGCCATATGCCGAGGTCGAGGCGGACGCCGATGCGCGTCTTCTGGATACGATGATATTGGGTCAGCGCGGGGCGGCTAACCGGGAATTGAATGAGGCTTTTCTCAGAGCAGGTGGGCTGCACTTCCTGGCGGTGAGTGGTTTTCACGTGGGTGTCCTGGTGGCAGCGGTGTGGTGGGTGGTGCGGCGCCTGTTACGCTGTCACATCAGGACAGCGGCACTGGCGATGCTGGCGGTCGTTTTGGTTTACGCTTTAATCGCCGAGCCCCGGGCCCCGGTGTTGCGCGCGGTGGTAATAGCCGTGCTGGCGGCGCTGGCCCTGTGGAGTCAGCGGCCGATCTGTATCTTAAACTCGCTGGCGGCCGCGGCGTTGGTCATTTTGGTGTGGAACCCATTGGAGTTGTTCCGACCAGGATTCCAGCTCTCCTTCGTGCAGGTTCTTGGTTTGCTGACCGTGGCGCCCCGGGTGTATCGGCTGATTGTCCGCCGGCGTGGTGCTGACGAGTCGCCGCCGGAAGCAGAGACATTTTGGCAATTAGTGTGGCTGCGCGGTGGGCGGGTGCTGATCGGCCTGGCGACGGTATGTGTGGTGGCTTGGATATTGGCGTTGCCACTGGTCACGTTGCATTTCGAGCGCATTTCGCCCTGGGGTGCGTTAGGTACTTTTGTGCTCTTTCTGCCGGTGACGGTCACGATCTGGCTTGGTTTTATCGCCATGGCTCTCGGGCCGGTCCTGGCGCCGGTGGCTGCTGTCGTCGGCGTGTGCCTGAAGTGGGCTACTGGCGGTGTGTTAGCGCTGGTTGCCTGTTTTGAGGATTTACCCGGGACAGTTGTTGAGACGCGCGTGCCGCCGGTGTGGTTAGTCGTGGCGACGTATGGAGCCGTGTTGTGGTTGTCAACACGTGGTCGCCAGCGTGGTATGACTCCGGGATTTGTAGGCCGAACATGGCTGATTGTGGTTGGTGTGTTGTTGTTGATGTGGGGGAGCTGGTCGTGGTGGCCGCGCCACCCGGCGCGCGATGATTTTTTACATGTTCTGGCGGTGGGCAACGGCAGTGCCATGGTGTTATCGACCACGGATGGCCAGGCCGCGGTATTTGATGTCGGCACCGACCGGAACTTCGACGTTGGCATAACAATGGCGACGACACTGCGCCATCTGGGTATAGCGGAGTTGGATACCGTCTGCATCTCGCATGCCAACTTCGATCATTACAGTGGGGTGCCGACGCTGCTCGAGCGCGTGCCAGTTCAGCGACTTTACTTTAATCCGTACTTCGAGGCCGCCGCCCGAGAGAGCCAGGCCGTGGAACAATTCCAGCAACTGGCCAGTCTAAATAGTGTATCACATGTGGAAGTGGCGGCCGGGGCATGGTTGGCGGTGGGTGAAGTCGCGATTGAGGTGCTCTGGCCCCCGGCGGGATTAGATACTTCAGACTGGCAGGCCAACGACCGCTCCCTGGTTTTGCGACTGCATCTGGGCGGTAGAACCATCCTGTTGACAGGCGACATCGAACGCGCGGCCACTCGCGAACTGCTGGCCGCCCATGAGGCCGGACGGGTGCGCCTGGCGGCTGATGTGTTGATCGCCGCGCATCATGGCAGTGTGTTGAAGCGTGATACGGTCGCCTTGCTGATCGCGGCGGATCCGGAAGTGATCGTGGTTTCCGCTGGAAAACCACGACCCCGCTTTGCCGCCTTGGTGGCGCGGACCTTGGGCTCGGGCTGCCGGCTGGTAAATACCAACGAGGTCGGAGCGGTGACGGTGCGAGTTGCGCCAGAAGGGCTGCTCCTGGTCGAGACGGTCAGCGGAACAGCGGCTCGTGCCCCCGCGCGGCCGCCGAATTAGTCGCCCAGGTCCAACGGATCGTAGCCGACAACCTCAAATGGCGAGATCATCCACTCCCCCGTACTTAAGTCGTAATATGGCTCCGTGATGGCTGTCTTGAGGGCGGATTCGCTGATCAGCGCGGGATCATACGTGATATGCGCCGCCGCCGGCTCAGTGCCGGGCCAGGCTTCAAGCTGGATATATCCCGCCAGTGCTAACTCGTCACTCCGCAGCAGAAAAGACTCCAACTTGCGTGTCTGGCCCGCGCAGGTCAGACCGTGAATCTCAAGTCGCGCGGTGGCGGTCTCGCCCGGACGCTCGCCCCAACTGCTGACAAACGACGGCAGCGGGAATGCGTAGCTGGCAGCCACGGCGACGCCCACACTGAGCAAAACGGCGGCGATAATGACCACCCGTGGCCAGCGGTGACCGAGCCAATTCGGTGGCCCCCAACTTAGCGCCCCCACGTCCTTCTTCGGGCACACTGGGATGCAGTCCAGACACGACGTGCAGCGTGCGGCGGTTACCTGCGCCACGCGGTCGACCTGGATTCCCATCGGGCAGGCCTTATTACAGATCCCACAGTCGATACAGGTTTCAGCGCTACGCTTGACACGCGCCAGGCCGAAGCGCGAAAAGGGCGTGAAAACCGCTGCCAACGGGCAGAACCAGCGGCAAAAAGGCACCACTATGAATAAAGAAGCCAGCACGAAGACACCACTGATGACATAAGCCCACATAGTGATGTCTTTGCCATGCCGGCTGATCAATACATAGCATGGGTCGTAGCCGCGGAAGAGCAATTCGCCAGCCGTCCAGGTGAAGTAGAGAATGACCACCAGCACCACATATTTCAGCAATGCCAGCGCGCGGTCCAGGCGGTACGGAACACCCAATGACCGCAAACCCAGCTTCCGAACTCCGGCCTGGAGCCATTCGAAGATGGCGCCCAGTGGGCACATGTAACCGCAAAACGCCCGCCGCAGCAGCAGCGTGAGCAGCAATATGGTCCCCAAAATGTAGAAGTTGGAGACTCCCAGCGAGCAGGTCATGCTGCCTACGGCGAAGTAGTTGTAGACGGCCTCGACACCACCAAAGGGGCACCAACGTTCAGCGTTACCCTTGAAGACAAAGACGCCAACGACGGTCAGG
>JBDRDH010000157.1:0-16921 GCA_043820985.1 Planctomycetota bacterium | reverse complement strand
CAAGGCCGTCGTACAGCTGGGGGGGGTGGTCATGGGCCTGCGTCCGCCGACCACGCGGGTGGGCCGCGGTTCGAGACGGCTCACCCGCCATCGTTTTACCAGTCCTGGATTTCCCTGCTTGGGGACAAATAGGGGGGGCTGTACAATGGCTGAACACGGTCTGGCGGCGTAACCGGGCAAGGTTATCTGGGAAATGTCGGAGGAGAGATTCACGCCTGGTTCGCTCTCGCGGACGCGGAGCATTGTCGGTTCTTGTGCTGCCGCTTGACCAAGCAAGGCACGCAACATGTTGATGAGCATGGCAGGTTTGAGAATACGTTGCCGGAGGCCGAACACGCGCGGCCGATGGGCCAGGACGGCATGACACATGACATCGAGGAGGAGGAGCGACGCTTCTGGGCTCAGATCGTCGATTGGCTCCGGAGAAAAGCGGAAGAGTACGCGATCGACCGCTTGGCCATCTTCGCGCCCCCGCGCATGCTCGGCGTCCTCCGCAAGGCCTCGTCCGGATTGCTGAAGGGGCACCTTCAGGAACTCGAGGGCAATCTGATGCGCCTCGATGCCGGCCAGTTGGCGGAGCATCCGCTGGTCCGCGAGCTGGAGCGAGCCACGCACGAGCGACGATCGAGGGGCGACCGTGAGGCTACGTCCGTCGCGCGTTGAAATCGAGCGGAGCTCTCATAGACACTGCGCAGCAACGACCGGTGGATAGGCAGGACGAAGCAAACGACACAAAGGTGCTAAATGAAAACGACGATGATTGTCGGCATTATTCTCATTGTCCTCGGCGTAGCCGGCTTGGCTTTTCAGGGCATCAGCTACACGACGCGAGAGAAGGTCATCGACATCGGCGGCCTCGGAATCACCGCCGAGACGCGGAAGACCATTCCGGTACCGCTCATCGCGGGCGCCTTGGTCCTGGTTGCCGGAATCGGAACTGTCGTGGTCGCGTCGAGGAAGTCGTAGTGTGACGACCCGGCTCGACTCCGCATCCGAAAGGAGCGAAGCCATGAGTTGCCATTGAGTCCTATGCCTGTGTAAGTAAGTAAGAGCAAAGGTTCGCGACCAACGCGGAAGCGAAATGACGACGGATTCGAAGACATCATTTTCACAGGAACATTGACATGAACAAGGCATTTGCGGGAGTGCTCATTGTGGGGCTAGCCCTAACGGGCTGCAAGACGAAGAGCGAAGAGGGCGGCGGAGCCGGGAACGATACGTTCAAGATCGTCGTTCCGGCCATGGCCACGGACGTCAAACAGGGCGAGCTGCAGACCGTTCGGGTGACGGTTGAACGCGGCGAGGGATTCAAGCAGCAGGTCAAACTGGAACTGAAAGCGCCCGCCGGTATCCAGGTCGAGCCCGAAAACGCCACGGTGCAGCCGAGTGATAAGGGTGACCTTCAGGTGAAGATCACCGCAGCCAAGGATGCTGCCATCGGCGAGCACAAAATCATGGTGAAAGGCACTCCAGACAAGGGAGAGCCGACGGAAGCAGAGTTCAAAATCACCGTCAGCGCCAAATGATGGTGGCGCCGCCCAAGTGCTGTTGGCGCTCTTGGCGCAAGATCCAGTTTACGAAAGGAAAACAGAGATGAAGACTGCAATTATGGTCGTGATGACGCTGGCTTTGACGGCTGTTTTCGGCTGTCTGAGCCCCAGAGGCGGGGGTATGTCCTCCGGGGAAGGATTCAAGATTGCCGTCCCGACTTTCGACACGGAGGTCAAACAGGGCGACCGCCAGACCGTGACCGTCTCACTGCACAGGGGCGAGTCCTTCAAGCGGGATGTAAGGCTGCAGATCAAAGCGGCGAAGGGTATCAGTGTCGAGCCGACGGACGTTCTGGTCAAGGGGAGCGACGCACCTGATGTGCAGCTCCAGATTGCGGCGCCCAAGGACGCTGCCTTCGGCGAGTATCGGGTCTACGTGAAGGGAACACCGGCAACCGGGGAGTCGACCTCGGTGGAATTCAAGGTGAAGGTTGTCGCTCCGTAGTATCACTTAGGAAAAGGAATGTTACGATGCTTTGGACTCTCGTAGTCATACTCGCGGTGATGTGGTTACTTGGAATGATCACATCGTATACGATGGGCGGGATCATCCACGTCCTGTTGGTAGTGGCGCTCGCCATCGTAGTGGTTCGGCTACTCCAGGGCCGACGGCCGATGGACTGAACATGGCAGGTCGGGTGAGTCGCAAACCGCGGCGCGCCACGCAAGGGCCACGATGGAAGAGCGTTAGGGGTTGTAGGCGGTTTTTCTTATGAAGATTCGGATGTTGTATCAAGCAAAAGGAGAGACACCGATGAAGTCCATCGGTTTTCTTGCGGCGATTCTGGTAGTCGCCTGTACAGGAGTGTGTCCAAGCACAGCTCGGGCATTACAGCCGCCGCGGCCCGAGGGCGAGGATGGTGCTGGTGCTCACGCGTGGGCCCGTGCATGAGGCGTTTGCTGAGACAGTCAGTTTCGACCCCGAGCTCGGCATCGTTGTGACCATGCCCCCCCGAATCCGATCGACGAAGTGCCGCCGGATCAGAGGCCGGAAAGCGCCGACGTCACATGGATTCCGGGCTACACCGCCTGGGACGACGAGCGAAATGACTACGTTTGGGTCAGCGGTGTATGGCGCGCCCCCCCCGCCCGGTCGTCAATGGATGTCCGGGTATTGGGGAAGGACGCACTTAGTTACTTTGATACTCTGCTACCTGGTTACTTGCCTTCCTCCGTAGGAGGTTGCTCATGCGACACGCGGTGATCATGGCGGGGGGTTCCGGGACGCGGCTTTGGCCGTTGAGTCGTCGGATGCGACCGAAACAACTCCTGCGTCTGTTCGACGGAGCCTCGCCCTTGCAACTGGCCCGCCGGCGCCTGGTGGACCTCTTTGAGCCGGAGAACATTTGGGTGATCACGTCGGCCAATTACATCGACTTGGTGGCGGATGAGCTTCCGGATCTGCCGCGCGGGAATCTGATTGGCGAACCAATGGGGCGCGATACCGCGAATGCAGTTGGATTGGCGGCACATCTGCTGGCGCAACGTGATCCCGGCGGCACGATGGCAATCTTCACGGCCGATCATCTGATCAGCCCGCAGGAGTCTTTCGCCGCCGCTATCACAGCGGGGTTGGAAGCCGCGGAACAACATCCGGACAGCCTGGTTACTTTTGGAATCACGCCTGATGGCCCGCATACGGGTTATGGCTACGTCAGGCGGGGTGAGGAAATATCTCCCAAGACTTATCGGGCGTTGGAATTCAAGGAAAAGCCTGTACTGGAAGTCGCTAAAGAATACCTGGCTTCTGGTGAATATCTGTGGAACAGTGGCATGTTTGTCTGGTCGCTGTCGGCGATCCTGGCGGAATTCCAGCGCAACTTGCCCGACAACCATCGCACGCTGTCTGAGTTGGCGGCCAACTGGGCGCGGGATGCCGGCTCACCCGCTTGTGCCGCCAGGTTTGAGAGCCTCCACAAAATCTCAATTGACTATGGCGTGATGGAAAAAGCGTCCAGTGTGCTTTTGGTTGAGATGAACTGCCGCTGGCTGGATCTGGGTTCCTGGGTGGCGATTGGGCAGACCCGGTCGCCGGATCAGGCTGGCAATGTCCAGGTAGCGTCGCGGGCGCTGGCGATTGATAGTCAAAACAATATTCTCGTATGTGATTCCGATCATCTGTTGGTGACATTGGGTGTCAGTGATCTGGTGGTCGTGCACAGCCCGGATGCCACGCTGGTTTGCCACCGGGATCACGTTCAGCGGATTCGGGATCTCGCCGAACCGCGGCTGGCACAGTTTGATGATGATTATGAATGATGATTTGGAGCCAGAATCATCCCCAAGCCCTGAGAATGTGGCCTTCGGTCAACATGGATATTCGATAGTGTGGGATCACGGTGCCCCAAAAACCGGCCGAGGTGTCACGGTGTCTTTTTGCAACACAGTGGAAGGGCTTAATCGGCAATTGGTTATGATGCTTTCGTGATGCTGGCCGCGAGGGCATGATGCTTTTTTGCAACATGGCAATCTAGATTGCCTAGTGGTATGAAACCATCACTTGCGTTAACCTGAAGTGTTCAATATGCTTACAGGATCATATCCCGTAACCGGTGCCGTGTATTTTTGATGGCACAACTTTTGCACTAAACAGCAATCAGGCGCACGGTCCCTGTTGGTGCTTTCCGAGGGAAGGGTGTCAGCCCGTTGAAGCAGCGTTGGGAGCTAAGGAAGGCTGTCATCGTCCGACAACCCCAAGGTTCTTATCGCTCTGTTTGTAAGATGGGACCGCCGGTCGGCGTGGCACGTCGGTGATCATTGAAGCATCACCGACGTGCAAAGGCTCAATGAGAAGCAACCACAAAGTTGTTGGAGAAAGAAGCCAGCGCCGGCGGGGGGGCGTCTTTTTTATTACTCGAATGGTGGGAAGGGGTGCAGAGGCTTTGTAATTTTGGGGGTCAGATCATCATCAAGGGGCAGGAAGGCTGACCAATCAAAGCGCAGCATGCATAAACCGTGCCGGAACCCATCGAAGGTCACTGGTGCGATTTCGCCACGCAGCTCCTGTAACAACCAGGCCGGGAAGTCGGCACCGGCGGCGATAGCCATGGGGGCTCCACCGCCAAAACGCGGATTGATTTCGATAAAACGGATGCGTTGATCGGGTGTCAGGATGCACTGGAGTGTGACCACGCCGCGCGGCGAGTTGCCCAATGCATCGACCACGCGACGACCAGCGGCCATGATGCGTGGATCCTTGACGACCACTCCTTTACAGACTTCACCCGTCCGGACTTGCCAGCGGGCCCGGGGCACCACGCAGCGGGTCTGGCCGTTCAAACCGACGTAGGCATCGAGCGTATACTCCTGGCCATCGACAAACTCCTGAATAATCAAATCGTCATAGCGTTTGGTGAAGTATTCGAGGTCCAGGCGGTCGTTGATCCTATTGACACGCTGGCCAGCGCTGCCGCTCAAAGGTTTGCTGAAAAGCGGGAAGTCGAGTTGCGACCGGCTTAGTATTTCTTCAACTGTATAGCTGGCGGGCGTATCGATCCCGTTTTCATGCAGAAAGCGGTATGTTTTCAGCTTGTTGCGGCAGATGCGGATTACGTCCAGGTCCGCGATAAGGGCGATACAACCGGCGGCATCGAATTCGGCCCGGTGCGCGCTGATCACCGGCAGATCGGTGTCGGTGGTGGGAATCAAGGCGTCGGCCTGGTAGCGGGCCACCGTTTCGAGCAGAGTTGGCAGATATTGGGGATCTTTGGCGGGTGGTACCACGACGGGCTCATCAGCGCATATCAATCCTGGCGCGGTCACGTCATTGTCAACCGCGACGATACGCAGCTTGTATCCCAACCGCTTGGCCGCGGCGCGAAAGGACTGCAGTAACTCGATCCGCCGCCCCACGCAGGTAAACAGCAGCGTCAGTAAACCAGATTGACCAGGGTCAGAAGGCATCGACACATAGCATGCCCGCTAAGCCCCCCCCGCGCCAAGACCCCCGGACGCCATGTATGAGAATCATCTCGACAGGCTTCTCTTTGAAAGTCCGGGAAATTGACACTGTGGCCCGCCAGAGATAGCCTCAGGACATGCCGGGGCGCTTGACGGTGGTCTGACGAGGTGTGGCAATGTTATTGGGAGCACGGATCGGGTTGGCAATCTGCCTGGCGGCCGGCAGCTCCCTTGGTCTGGCGCAGACAAGTGAGACTGGTGCCGCCAGTTCGCAACCGGGGCATTACTGGCTGCGGATCACGGCTGACGATGTGAACCTGCGCAGCCAGCCCGACAACAACAGTATTATCATCACGGGCCTGGGGCGCGATGACGTACTGGAAGCGGTCAGCGAGCAATTCGGCTGGCACCGGGTGTGCTTGCCTGATGGCGTCTTTTCCTATGTGGGGGCGAGCTATATTGATCGAACCTCTGAGCAAGAGGGGATTGTTTCGGTCCGCACCGGAAACTTACGGGTGCGGGTCGGTAGCCTGATTCGCGAACTAGATCCATTGCAGAGTGAGGTGCAGGTCTTATTGCCGCGTGGAACGCCAGTGCAAATAGTTGGACAACAGGGCGATTGGCTGAAGATCGAGCCGCCGGAAGGGGCTTATGGCTATGTCTCGGGGGAGCTGGTTGAGAAAATCAGTGCGGCGGGGGCGACGGCCCTGCGCTTGGCAGCCACCAGTCGGCCCGTAGCGGTCGCCGGAGCAACTTCCCAGCCCGCGGCGAGCTCGCCGGATTTGACTGGTACCTGGGGGCAGCGGATGCGGCTGGTGGAGGCGGCGATCGCGGCGGAAGGTCAGCGACCGCCGCTGGAACAATCCTGGGATAAGCTGGTCATTCGGCTGCGGTCAATTGCCGCGCAGCGAGAAGAGCCGGCGGTAGCCCGGTTGGCCACGAGTTGGATTGAACATCTTGAGCAGCGTGTCGTCGCCCAGGAGGCTCTGCGGGCCGCCGAAGAACTGGCCGAGCGACAAAACCGCAGTAGGGCTCAGTATGAACGAGAGATGCACAAAATCCGCCAGGCGGAGAGCCAGGCCAGCAAACGGACGGCTTTTGTGGTGCAAGGCCAACTGCTGCGCAGTCCGGATCCGGGCGCCAATGCTCGTCAAGAGCGGTATATACTGCGGGATCCGATCACGCGGCAGGTGGTAGCGTACGTGATCTTCCCGGCCGGCGGCGCGCTTAAGCCTGAGCAGTTTTTGCGAAAGTATGTTGGGGTGCGCGGTGACCGCGTTGTGGATTCGGCGTTGGGCGCGGATGTGATCCGCGTGGACGAGATTGTATCATTGGAACTGACAACTCCCGACAGCCAACCCCCTCGCGGGAAACCTTGAGCCGGTTATAATTCTCGCATGAGAGTGTAGAAAAACTCTGACAGAGGACACCAATATGAAAAAGTCTGTTTGGCGCGGTCGGTTGATGGTGGTCTGCCTGGCGGCGACAACCTTCTTGACTACCGGGGGTTGCAACGGTTTGAGCGATCAGCAGCTCTCCTCCATCTTCCAGTCGGTGTTAACCACCGGCCTGACTTCGGCGGTGAATGCCATAGTGACGGTCGTGGCAGAATCGGTTGGTGCGGTGTAGCGCGACTCCAGCCGGTGGTTACAAACCACGGCACGTTTTTCCTGTCTTAATCAGTATGGGAAGGTGCTTATGATGCGCGCCAGCACAATCTGCCTGGTAACCGGAATGGTACTGGTAACCATTGGCGGTTGCTCGAAACGCCGTGAAGCCAGCGTCACGCAGTTTCCCCAGTGGGAATTCCAGAGCTTCCGGCGCGTGGCCGTGCTGCCGTTTCAAATGCACGACATAACGGCTGGTAAGGCCGCCCAGCAGGCCGAGTTCTATCTGGTGGATCGACTGGCCGGGAGTGGTGCTTTTGACGTGGCCACGCGGAGCGACCTCGGGGCGCTGATGTCCGAGCAGGACTTATCGCGCCTGGCGGGGGTGGCTGACCCAACCACGGCCATGCCCGAGGGGATGCTCCAGATTGCTCAGGCCCTGGTGATCGGCACGATCACCGAGTTCGATCTCAAACAGGAGCGTATCGAGCGGCGGGTACCGCGCTATGCCCGTGACCGCAAGGGCCGCGTCATTCGACACCGTGATGGCCGGCCGGTGGTCACTGGCGAGGACGTCTACATGGAATATCGCCATGTGGCGCGGGTTGGCGGCAATATGCGTGTAATCGACGCGGCTACCGGCCGGGTACTGCTGAGCCATTCCGTCGCCCCGATCGAGAAAGACGACTTCCAGCGTGGCACTCCGCCGCGAGCCACGCCGGAGGATCTCGCTATTGACGTAGCCCGCGAGATCGCGACCGAGTTTTATCGCAAAATTGCTCCGCAGTCGGTTGAGATGGACATCAGCGGCGACTGTCTGTTGATCGCGGCGATGTACTACGAGGGCCGTTACGACAAGATCAAGAAAGTGCCAAGGACGCTGGACGAGATCCTGCTGGTCGCCACCGGTTTGCCGCGCGAGTGCGATCGAAACACGTTCCGGCTGGCGATTTCTTCCAAGGATGAGCACGGGTACCTGGTTGAACACGAGTTCATCTGGTCGCCGAGCCTGGGACAGCGGGGCGAGGTCGTGCGTGTGCCGGTGACGTTGCTGGCGGAATCCGGCCACGAGAAGTTCACCGCCAAGCTGTTCGTGGTGGGCAATGAGGAACCGGTGGTGGAGCGGGACTTCGAACTGGTCGAGCCGGGGGAAGAGTAGGATTGAGGATCGAGGATTGGGGATTGAGCCCCGCGCGAGCGAGCCCGCGTTCCCTTTTCTAAATTCTGAATTCGCTATTCGCTATTTGCCTCTCCCCAGCTTCTCCTGCACCCAACCCAGCACGTGGTCCTTACCGATACGCACCTGCGCCAGCGTATCCCGGTCGCGGATGGTTACGGTGCCGTCTTCGAGGGTTTGGCCGTCGACCGTCACGCAGAAGGGCGTGCCGACTTCGTCCTGGCGGCGGTAGCGGCGACCGACGGCGCCCTTGTCGTCATAGAACGCGGTCATGTGCCGCTTGCAGTCCTTGTAGATCTGCCGCGTGATCTCCGGCATACCCTCTTTCTTGACCAGCGGGAAGACGGCGACCTTGGTCGGTGCCAGGCGCGGGTGGAACTTCATCACGACGCGCGTCTGCATCTTGCCCTTGTCGTCCGGGGCCTCATCCTCGGTGTAGGCTTCGCACAGGAACGCCAGCGCGGCCCGGTCAGCGCCAGCGGATGGTTCGATGACCGTCGGTAGGAAGCGATAAGGCGGCTGGTTCTTGATGGTCTTCTGCTCGTCCTTGCTCTTGTCGGCGAATTTTTCCTTGTCGCGCTCCCAGGCCTCATCGTCGAAATAGGTCAGGTCCTTGCCACTGTGCTGGGCGTGTTGCGTCAGGTCGTAATTACCGCGATGGGCCACGCCTTCGAGCTCCTGGAACTCATCCGAGAAGGGGAAGAGGTATTCGATGTCGGCACAGGCCTTGGAGTAGTGCGCCAATTCGTCGTCGGTCTGATCGCGTAATTGCAACTTCTCGCTTTGGAGCCCGAGATTGACGTACCAATTGTAGCGCACGTTCCGCCAGAACTCGTACCACTCCATTGACTTGTCGTCGTGACAGAAGAACTCGATCTCCATCTGCTCGAACTCGCGCGAGCGGAACGTGTAGTTCCGCGGGTTGATCTCGTTGCGAAACGACTTGCCCACCTGCGCGATGCCGAATGGAACCTTCACGCGTGTCGTGTCGAGGACGTTTTGGCAGTTGACGAAGATGCCCTGGGCGGTCTCAGGTCGCAGATAGACCTTGCTGGAGTCATCCTGTACCACACCAGCATGCGACTCGAACATCAGCGTAAACGGCTTGGCTTCGTCCAGTTCTCCGCCGCAAAGCGGACACGGATCCTGCAACCCGGTTGCATGCAGTTGTTCGGTGGCAAAGTAACTGATGAACTCCTTAATATCGGGAGGAGCGGCAGGCTGTCCCTGAACGCGGGTCGCGATCCACGCCAACGTGACTTCGGGATTCCGCACGAGCGCCAAGTTTGGCGCCAGACGTTTGCCTTTGCCGCGGGCCCACTTAAGCAGGCGCGGCGAGTCGATCTCACCGGTGATGGGAGTGAATTCCTGAAGTAGCGAATCCATCCAGGGGCAGGATTGAGCCAGAATGTCCCAGAGTTGATCCGCGCGAACGAAATGGCCGCAGCGCAGGCACTTGCGGGTCAGGTCGGCGAATGTGCCCACATGCCCGCTGGCTTCCCAGACTTTGGGGTTCATGATGATCGAGCAGTCCACGCCGACCATTTCGATTTCCTTGCCGTCTGGGCCGTCGGGCGGGTTGGTGACCATGTCGTGCCACCAGGCGTCCTTGATGTTCCGCTTGAGCTCCACCCCCAGCGGTCCGTAGTCCCAGAACCCGCCGATGCCGCCGTAGATTTCGCTGGACTGGTAGATGAATCCCCGGCGTTTGCACAGGGCGGTGAGCTTATCCATGAGGGCGGTGTCGGCGGCCATGTCGATTCTCCTGTATGTGTGAGCGAAGCATGATAGGTGGATAACCGGCCCGGCGTAAAGGCTAATTGGCGGCTCCGCGCACCACTCATATTGTCGGCAGCCCCGCCTGGCGAGTAGACTCTCACCCTGAATGAGCGCAGTAGCACGCGAACAGTTGAATCCTCGCATCCTGGCACCGTTGGTCCTCCACCATGAGACTGCTTCGTAACATTCTGCTGGCGATACTGGTTAGCGCTCTGACCGGCTGCGGTTGGGAGGGCTTCAGTGGATATGCGCCGCTGACGCTGTTTGACAATTTCTACGTCATCGCTCCCGGGACGGCGTACCGCTCGGCTCAGCTCGACGGCCCGACGCTCGGGCTCGTAATCGAACAGGCCGGGATTCGCACCGTAATCAATCTCCGGGGTGAGAATGTCGGCGAGAAGTGGTATGAAAACGAGAAAGCGGTGTGTGAGGAGGCCGGGGTCACGCTCGTCGATATCCGTATGTCGGCTAAGGCCCTACCGCCACGCGAGGTCCTGCTACAACTGTACGACACCTTTCTGAGCGCCGAGTATCCAATCCTGATGCACTGCAACGGCGGAGCCGACCGTAGCGGGGCCGCGGCGGCTATCTGGCGGATGACCGTTCAGGGGGATGATCGGGCGGCCGCCGCCGAGGAATTGGATCTGTGCTATGGCCATTTCGCGTCCGTCACGCCGCTGATGGATGAACTGGTGCGGGTGTACGAGCCAGATCGTGATTGGATAGAGCAGGAGTATGTGGGCGGGGAGTAAATTACCGTCCGATGAACCAGGCACGCGTTCCAATCTGAGCCCGAAGCGCGAGCGAGGGTAAAGGCTTATCCATGCAAAAGTCACGGTAATCCTCGCTTGCGCGTCGGGCTCGGATTGAAATCCGGTCGCTGACGCTTGCGGTTCTGATTAAGGGGCCGGTCGCTGACGCTCGCGGTTCTGATTGGAGGAGCGGTTCGGGGCGCTACGCGTTCGGATGGGGGGGAGTCACAATCACAGCCGGGACGGCTGTGCTACCCGGTCGCTGACGCTCGCGGTTCGGATTGTTTACTGATTCAGACTTCGGTTTGGGGGTCGAAGAGGCGGGCGTGTTCCTGCATGCAGAAGCGGTCGGTCATGCCGGCTACGTAATCCGCCGTGACGCGTTCCACTGGCCAGTCGCCGACGCGGCGGGCGTAGCGGGCTGGCATTTGTTGTGGGTCGGCTACGAAGGCCTCGAAGATGTCGATGACGACGCGCTTGGCCTTGGCATCCGCTCGTTGTAACGGCTCGCTGCGATACACGTTTTCAAACAGGAAATCGCCGAGTTGTTTTAGCCGCATGCGCGACTGGTCGGATAGCCGCACTGATGTCGGATTGCCCGTCGTGGTATTCTCGACGACATCGGCCACCAGGCGCAGCAGCATGCGGTCAATCGTGGGTCGCAGGTGTCCGCGCCAGGCCGCCCCCGGTTCCAACGTCGGCCCGTCGTACGCCGCCCGCCACATCTCGATCTCGTTGAGCTTGCCTGGCTTGAACAGATTGGCATAGATCGCGTCCTGCAAGTCGTGCAGGCCATAAGCCATCTGATCGGCCAGGGCCACGACGATGCCTTCGGCCGGCGGTGGCTGGCCGTCCTGAAGCGGGTGCGGTCCGGGCTGATCGTACTCAGTTGAGTGCTTGGCCAGACATTCGCGCACGGCGCGGGTCAGGTTCAGCCCGTGAAAGTCGGGATATGGGTGCTCCAACTCCTCGATCAGTCGCAGGGTGTGCTGGTTGTGCTCGAAGCCACCATGCGTGTACAGGCAAGCCTGTAATGCCTTTTCGCCGGCGTGGCCGAAGGGCGGATGCCCCAGGTCATGTGCCAGGGCAACCACTTCCGCCAGGTCAGCGCACAACCCAAGTTGCTGTGCCAGACAGCGTGCCAGATGGGCTACTTCCAGTGTATGCGTCATCCGTCGGCGGAAATGATCGTCACCCACTGCGACGAAAACCTGTGTCTTCTGGAGCAGTCGCCGAAACGCCGCCGAATGCACGATACGCTGCCGATCGAGCACCAATGGTGGCAGGCTGTCGGCAAGCGGATCAGCGTATGCGCGTGAATAGTTCAAGCCGGCTTCAGGCATGATAATCCTCGATGGCGGCGCTGAGTGTGCGGGCCGCGGCTTCGGGATCAGCGGTGCTTACAACGGCGGAACATGCACAAATACAACTTGCTCCCGCCGACATGATAGGCGCCACATTGTCCGCGGTGATGCCGCCGATGGCCACGAGTGGAATCTGTGTGCGGCTGGCGGCCTGTGCGAGAGTTTGCGGGCCGGCGATATGGTCCTGGGGCTTGGTGGGACTCTGGAACATCGGGCCGACCGCCAGATAGTCGGGTTCCTCGGCTCGGGCGGCTTCGAATTGCTCCAGCGTATGGGTGCTCTTGCCCACAAGGATGCTGGTACCGGCGATGCGGCGGGCGTTTTTCACGGAGAGATCCTGCTGGCCGACGTGGACGATGTCGGCACCCGCCAGGCGGGCAATATCGGGGCGGTCGTTTATCGCTAACAGGGCCTCGTGACGGGTGGTTAACTCGCGCAACTGCCGCGCGCGATTCAGCAATTCGGCGTCGGGCAATTCCTTCTCGCGTAGTTGTAAACAACCGGCCCCGCCGCGTAACACTGCCGCGGCCACCTCGAGCCAGTCGCGCTGGCACAGCGTGGCGGTGATCAGGACGTAGAGACGCACGTTTCGGAAGCGTGCCCGGCGGGTGCCGCGTAATACCAGGCGTTGTTCGAGTTCGTAGGCGCTGTAGCGCAGGGTTTCAGCAATGGCGGCGGCGTCTGGGGAGGTAAGTTTGGCATATTCTCCCAGTGTGCGAGCCGCTTCAGTAAGTCGGCCGAAGGCGGCGTGTACGATGTCGGCGGGCACTTGGCGCTGGAGTTCGGAGGGTGTTTTTGTATCGCGGCCGACGTCGTTGGCGATATCGCGCGCCCCCAGCAGGGCGGCAGGGCCGAAGGTATTGGTAAATTCTTGCAAGGCATGGCGCTGCTGTTTGGCCGCCGTGGCGGCGTCGGCGTCGTCCAGCACGAAGCGCGCGTAATCCTCGATTACGCGCAGCGCTTCGCGGGCGCGATTGTAGTTGGCGTCCAGAATACGGAGTACGTCGGCGTCCATGGAACCGGCCTCGGTTACATCACATCAGCCAGTGTAGTCAGGTCCGGCGATGTGAGCGAGTGGCGTTTAGACCAGGAAGGCCCGCGCCAGGTGAATAACGGCGACCACTACCGGAAAAGCAGTCAGCACGACCGCCCAGCGGGCCAGCCGGATAGCGCGGTGATAGTTATGTCGACCGACGATTTCGCAAATGAAGACGACCAACAAGACCAGGATGAATTTGTAGGCGACCACTCCGGGCAAGTTGAAGCGTTGAATGATCCAGTCGGCCAGAACGTTCAGCTCGGAGCCACCGGCCCATAGGATTACCCAGGTCAGCATTATGTCGAGGGAAGCCAGCAGGATAAACCAGGCATAGACATCGGGGAATAACACATGCCGGCGAAACAGACCGCGCTGGTGGGATGGCGTGGGGATCTCGGCATGTGGTGGTTTTTCCTGGTGCATATTGTCGGGGGGTGGCCGGGGTTACAGAGTTCCAAGGTTGCTCATAATCGTCCCATAATTCTAGCAGCGCTGGTTATGCTTCCTAAAGCGTAACTACCGAGGGGGAAATATTCTTGCATGGGATGCGGATTTCATGCTACTCTGTTAGGGTACTGCATTGGTGAGCAGCAGTGTGCGCTGGGATATGTATGTACTGGGATAGGTCCACAGGCCGGAGTCGGCCGGGGGGCTCCAACGGGTGTGAGACTTTCTTGCGCGCGCAGCCGCGGCGTGCTAACCCACCACATACAGCCAGCGGTTGTGTATTGATCAATTGCATTGCGACGGGATGCCAGCCGACGAAGAGGTGATGGCGCGGCCCCAGGCAGAGGGTTATCGGTCGATGACGGCCGTTTTGATTTAGGCATGTATGGAGACAGTAAAATGTTGAATTGGCGTCAATTCAGGGCGGTTACAGCCAGAATCGTGCCTGCGCTGGCATTAGTGCTGCTGATGGGTGTGTCGACGGCCTGGTCCGGGGCTGAGTCACAGTCACGTGGTTTTGAGGTTTGGGAGGAATCGCCTGCCGGTATCACATTGCATTACGCCTTGCGCGATTACCTGTTGGGATCGGTTCTGGTGGATGGACAGAAGTATGCCACGATCACTTTGGACGACGGGACGCCGATGCTGGTGGCTGGTGCTCCGGATTTGCCCAAGACATGTGGCAGCTTGATCATTCCAGATGCGTCTGCCGTAACGGTCAACATCATCTCGGCGGAGTTCGAGGAGATCACATTGCAGGTTGCCCCGTCGAAGGGGAATCTGTTACGCACCGTTGATCCGGCCAGTGTGCCGTACGAGTTTGGATCCGAGTATCAGGCTAATGACTTCTACCCGGGAGAACTGGCCAGGCTGAGTGATCCATATATCCTGCGTGATCATCGCGGCGTGGATGTGCGTCTTTACCCGTTTCAGTACAATCCGGTTTCTGGGTTGCTCCGGGTCTATACGGATATCGTTCTGGAAGTCGTCCCGAACGGCGACAGCGAACTTAACGTTCCGGACCGCCAGTATGGCGCGAAGGCCCTTAGCCAGGCGTTTCACCAGATTTATAGCCATCATTTTTTGAATTACACGCCTCCGCTCCGTTACGCGCCCATGGATGAAGACGGCGACCTGTTGATCATTGCGTACGATGCCTGGATAGCCAATGTCCAGCCGCTGGCCGATCACAAGAGCGCGATCGGCATTGATACAACGGTCGTGGGTGTTTCCACCATCGGCAACAACGCGATATCCATCAAGAACTACATCCAGAACGTCTACGACACAAGCGATCTGGCCTTTGTGTTGCTGGTGGGCGACTCGGTCGAAGTAGCCACGCCATCGGCGTCTGGTGGCTCGGCTGATCCAACGTATGCCAAGGTGGCTGGTGGCGATGATTATCCCGACATCATCGTGGGCCGCTTCTCAGCGCAGTTAGCCGCACACGTCGATACGCAGGTGTTGCGGACGATCGAGTACGAGCAAAACGCCGCGACGACGCAGGACTGGTTCTGGCGCGGCACCGGCATCGCCTCGAACCAGGGTCCGGGCGACGACGGTGAATACGACAACGTGCACATGGACAACATCCGTAGCGATCTGTTGGCATATGGCTATACGAGCATCGACCAAATCTACGATCCCAGCGGCACGGCCAGCCAGGTGACCAACGCCTTGAACGCCGGCCGTGGCATTGTCAACTACTGCGGCCACGGCAGTGCCACCTCCTGGAGTACGACCGGCTTCAGCAATACGAACGTGAACGCTCTGGTCAACGACAACGAGTTGCCCTTCATCGTCAGCGTGGCCTGCGTCAACGGGCAGTTTGCCGGTCAGACCTGTTTCGCCGAAGCGTGGCTGCGGGCCACCAATGGCAGCGAACCGACCGGTGCCGTGGCGACGTATATGTCCTCGATTAACCAGTCGTGGAGTCCGCCGATGGAGGGCCAGGACGAGTTCAACCTGCTGCTGGCCGCCGAGACCTACGTCACCTACGGTGCCCTGTGCTTCGGCGGTTCGTGTTCGATGATGCAGGAGTACGGTTCGGATGGCGTGAACATGTTCAACACGTGGCACATCTTCGGTGATCCGTCGCTACGGGTGGTGGGCACCGTCGCGCCACCGACCGGCATACGCGTCTCACCCGGCAGCGGCCTCAACGCCGCCGGCCAGTCGGGGGGACCGTTTGAGCCGGACTTGATCGACTACACGCTCGAGAGCATGGAAGGGTTCGCGATCGATTACGAAGTGACCAACTCCGCGGCATGGGTCTCGATCGACGGCGCCAGCGGCACGTTGCCGCCCTATGGATCGACGCGAGTCACGGTCTACATTAACTCCAACGCCAACTTCCTCGGCGACGGCGCATACGCCGACGAGGTCCTGTTCACCAACCTGACCAATGGCGACGGCAATACGGCCCGCGCTGTCACGCTCGAGGTCGGCGTCCCCACATTGCAGTACGAATGGAACATGGACACTAACCCGGGCTGGAGCATTGAGGGCCAGTGGGCCTGGGGCGTCCCGACCGGCGGCGGCGGCCAATATGGCAATCCCGATCCGACCAGCGGACACACCGGCAGCCACGTCTATGGGTACAACCTCTCCGGCGACTACACCAACAGCATGCCGGAGTACGACCTGACTACCAGCGCTATCGACTGCTCCGAGTTGACCGACGTCAGCTTGCGTTTCTGGCGCTACCTGGGCGTGGAACAGCCAGCGTACGATCATGCTTACGTGCGTGTCAGCAACAATCAGACGAGCTGGATGACCATCTGGCAGAATGATGCGACGGTGACCGACTCGTCATGGACCTATCAGGAATTCGACCTCTCGGCCGTCGCCGACGGACAGCCAACCGTCTATGTGCGCTGGACGATGGGCACGACCGACGGCAGTTGGCAGTATTGCGGTTGGAACATCGACGATGTTGAGATCTGGGGCCTGGCCCCGAGCACGCCGGTCTACCAGCCGGGCGATTTGAACTGCGACTACGATGTGAACGCGTATGATATCGATCCGTTCATCTGCGCGATCAGTGATACGTGTGACTACGAGGCGCAGTATCCGGATTGCAGCCGGGCCCTTGCGGATTGTAATGGTGACGGCGATGTTAATGCGTACGACATCGATCCGTTTATTGAGATGGTAGGCAATCCCTAGCCCAAGTTGAACAGTTAGGGCGCATGAACGGTCCTGGTGGTAGCGCCAGGACCGTTTTTGAGCAGAAGTCGTGACTACATTTGGGTGACCTCGTCGATCCGGCGCAGACGCTGGGGGAGCGTCAGACCGAGTCGGTTC
>JBDRDH010000156.1:0-18508 GCA_043820985.1 Planctomycetota bacterium | reverse complement strand
GGCGTGGTAGGAGTCCGGGTCGCCGATCAGCAGGATGAACGGGTCGATGTCGTATGAATTGACGCGGCCGTCGCAGTTGGCGTCACCCATGTGCACGAGCTGGTGGCGGAACAGGTAGTTACCTACGTCGGAATCCCAGTTGCTGACCGCCATGTCCAGCCGGCTGGAGCAGGTGTAGTGCACCTCCACCTCGCCGAGCGTCGGCCCCACCGTAACCCAGCCATGCTCGCGGCTGAACGTATACTCGGCGGGCGAGAGCTCAACGCCGTCACGGTAGACCGCCACGATTTCCTGAATCGGCTGCTGATCGAGATAGACCATTATCGGCACGAAGATGTCGGTCAGGAAGGTTTCTTCCACCGGCCGCAAGCCGTCCTTGTCCACGTCCGCGAACACAATTTTCTCAACCACGCTGTCGGTGCCGGACATCCAGTCCGGACCTGTGCCGAAGCCGGTGCCGGTGTTGTTGAAAATGTGAATCGGGCTCCACCATGCCCCCGTGGTCAGATCGAGCCGCCCGTCGCCGTCGAGATCCGCTAACGCCACCGACGAGCCATAGCGGTGGTCGTAATCGTAGTACGACCAGGTCGGCGTCGTGGAGAAAAATCCGCCGGATAGACCCTTATACTGGCGGATGTGCCCGCTGCCGTTGAAGATCTGCGTGTTGTCGGTGACGAACAATTCGCGCAAGCCGTCGGCGTTCACATCGCCGGCGGTCATCATGATGGCGAACTGGCCGGTGTTGTCAGTCGTGTGCCACGTGGCGGTGGTGGCCAGCATGCCGCCGAAGTTCGGGTAGATCCAGGTGTCGTTGTTGGTGCCCGCCAGTGCCAGGTCGAGCCAGCCATTGTCGTCGGCGTCCACCCACAACGCCCCGTCGTAGTCCCACGTATCCGCCGATTGCCAACTGGCGACCTGTTCGAGTTGGCCGTCAACGTTCATGTACACGTAATTGTGATATGCGTCGGGATTGCTGTACGGCCAGCCGGTGGCGACCGCCAGGTCGGGGCGGCCGTCGTTGTCCACATCGCCGAACGCCACGCCGAAAGCGTTCGCAATCTCGGCGCTTTGCCAGTCGGGCGTGCTGGAAAGCGTGCCGGCGTTGTTGAGATATAGACGGGCGGCGGTACCGACCACGCCGGACTTGCCGAGGCGCGCGACCGCCACGTCGGGCCAGCCGTCGCCGTTGACGTCGGCCACGTCCAGGTGGCCGTTGAACGCCGAGTCATTTGACTGCCAATCGGGATTGGCGGGGAAGGTGCCGTCGCCGTTGTTGTAGTAGACCGCTACGTGCTGGACGTAGATGTCGTTGCCGTTGGCCACGACCAGGTCCGTCCAGCCGTCGCGATCGAGGTCGACCAACGCCGCCCCGGTGCTGACCTGCGTGTCGCTGGAAATCCAATCCGGCGTCGCGTTGTAAACAGTTTGGCCGACGGCCGGTGCGATCAGCAGGCCGGCGATGAACGCGAAGGTCGCAATCCGCATTCGATCCACTCCATTTCCCCGAGTCACTACATCATCCCACTAGCTCTTATTCTATGGATTCGCCGGGGTCCAGGGCAATGGTAGATGTGGGTGGTGGGGTGCCGAAGCCGCAGGCGCCGGCATGTCTGGTTGAGTAACGGCATGCCCGCGCTGCGCTTGGGCATGGCACCCAACATGGCGCCCAGCTATGCGTTGTTATCAGATGGAGCCGCTGCGCCGCACCAATACCGCGGTCAGGTCGTCGGCGTGGGATTGGCGGCCGGTGAAGCGGGTCACGTCGTCGTGCAGGGCCGCGATCAGGTCGGGTAGAGGCAAGTTGGGGTGGTTGCGGATGAAGCTGGTAACGCGCTCTTCGCCGAAGAGTTCGCTGGCCGGGTTGGCGGCCTCGTAAAAGCCGTCGGTGAGTAAGACCAGCGTGTTCGGGTCCTGGAAATCGAAGGAGTCAGTGGGAAACTCCAGATCCTCCAGCACTCCCAGCGGCAGGGCGTTGGCCGTACGGCACTCGACCGCCTCCGACGTCAGGAACATCAGCGGCCCCTGGCCAGCGGCGATGTACTCCAGCCGCTGGTTCCGCGGATCGAGGATCCCGAAAAATGCCGTCACGAAACGCTCTGATGCCAGATCCTCCGTCAACAGCCGGTTAACACTCGCCACCACACGCGCCAGATCCTGCGTAACCGAGAGCATGGCCCGTACAAGCGAGCGGCATTGGGCGATTACCAGGGCGGCGCCGATACCGTGGCCGGTGGCGTCTGCCAGTAGCATCGCCAGGCGCCCGTCCTCCAGCGGCATGAAGTCGTAGCAGTCGCCGCCGGTCTCGTCCGCCGAGCGGTTCCAGCCGGCGATTTCATAACCCGTAATAGTTGGATTTTCCTTGGGGAAGAGGGCGAGCTGAATCTGGCGGGCGATTTCGAGGTCGCGCGCCATGCGTTGTTTCTCGGCGTATTCTTCCAGCAGGCGCCAGCGATGCAGGGCCACGCCGGCCTGCGCGCTGAGTACGCGGGCCAATTCCTCGTCCGCGTGGTCGAATGGCTCGTCGGTCTTGTTCAGGGCCTGGAGCACGCCCATCAGATCGCCGTCGAGATTCTCCAGGGGGAAGGTCAGGAGATTACGCGTGCGGAATCCCGTCTCGCGATCGATCTCAGGGTTGAAGCGCTCATCCGCGTAGGCGTCGGTTACATTCACCACGGCCCGGTCACGGGCGGCGGCGCCGGCGATACCCCGGTCCGCCGGGAAACGGATCGACTTCACACCCGTCGCCACGCGGCTGTACAGCTCGTTGGTGGTGGCGTCGTAGAGGAAGATCGTGGCCCGTTCGCAGGTTAAAACCTCGCGGGTAGCGTCCACAATGGTTCGTAGCAGCACGTCCAGGTCGGTCGTGGCGGCCATGTGGCGGGCCACGTCCAAAATCCGTCGTAACCGCTCAACCTGACTCTCTGAAGTGCTCATCGCCGGGTAGCGTATGCGGCGCCGGTCCGAAAGGCAATCGGATAGCCAGTGGTGGAATCAGTCCGGGCGGCAACAGTCATTCCGGAGGTGGTGCCGATAACAGAACTTGATAGCGTGTCCCGGGCGGTACGGTTGTCTCCGCCAGAACGCGCCTATAGGTGCTATCAGGTAGGTTGAATTAATGTACAAAAGCTGCTTGTTGATCCTGTTGCTGTGCCCCTTTATAGCCCAGGGGCAGGATGGTGAGACACCTGAGCCGCTGTCTGGGGACATTGATAACCGTATCGCGGTGGGGACTTCCGGGTTATTGGATATCAGGCTGCATGAGACGGATATCTTCTATGCCCTGGAGCTGCTCAGCGAACAGGTTCAGTGCAATATAGTGACCCATAGCGGTGTCAGCGGCAACGTGAGCATGGTGCTGCGCAAGGTCAGTTTTGAGGAAGCTTTACATGCGATCCTGGCGGCTAATAATCTGACCTATGAGACGCGTGACAACATCATTTACGTCATGCCCAAACCCGCCGTGGTCGCGGAAGTGGAGCAGCCCGTCGCGCAGGAAATGCGCGTCTTCCACCTGAGCTATATCTCAGCCGCCGACGCCGAAACCTTCATCAAGCCCCTCCTGACCAAAGATTGCTCGGTGGCCCGGACAGAGGAGCCGGAGGTTGGTATCGGCGCCGACGCGGAATCGGCGGGCGGCTTTAGTCCGGCGGGTGGCGAGGCACTGATCGTAGTCGGACCACCGGTCGTGCTCGAACTGATTGCCAGAGCGATTGCCGAGATTGACGTCCGTCCGGCCCAGGTACTGGTTGAAGCGACCATCATGCGGGCGACCCTCAACGAGAACAACTCGCTGGGGATTGATTTCAACACGCTCACCGGCGTCGATTTTCAGCTCATGCAGGCCAACAGCCCGGGCATCACTGACATCTCCGTGGGCAACCTGCCCCACAAACAATTGGATGATTATACCACGACGATCCGCACCGACTTCAACGACCTCATTAGCGGGGGTGGTTTCACCTTTGGCATTATCAAAGACCAGGTGGCGGCTTTCATCCGCGCTCTGGAGGAAATCACTGACGTTACGGTCACCGCCAATCCCAAAATCCTGACTTTGAACAAACAGCGCGGCGAGGTGATTGTCGGCCGGCGTGACGGCTATCTGACGACCACGGTGACCGAAACGGTGGCGGTCCAGACGGTGGAGTATCTCGAAACGGGCACCAAGCTGATCTTCCGGCCCTTTGTCACGCGTGATGGCTACGTCCGGATGGAGATTCACCCGGAAGACAGCAATGGTGGTCTGACGGCCGCCAATCTGCCATTCCAGGAGACCACCGAGGCGACCACCAACATCCTGATCCGCGACGGACACACCATCCTGATTGGAGGATTATTTCGTGAGCGCACTACCACTGGCAGGTCACAGGTACCGGTGGTTGGTAACATTCCGGTACTCGGTCATCTATTCGGTGTGCAGCAGGATTCGACCACCCGCGAGGAGGTCATCATTCTTTTGACCGTACACATCCTCGACGATAGCGAGTCTGAAATCGCGGTCTTTGAGGAGCTCAATCAGGAAATTGAGCGCCTGCGGATAGGGTCGCGGCGGGGCTTGATGGGAACCGGACGCGAACTCCTGGCTGAAGCACGTTACCGGGCCGCGGTTGATGAACTGCGCGCGGGCGACGTGGAGGCCGCCCTGTCAGCGGTGGAGTGGGCCCTGCATCTGCAACCCCGGCACACCGATGCCATTCGGCTGCGGGAAAAGCTGCTGAACGAGCGCACCTGGCATGCGGAAGGCGCCCCGATGCGCGCCTTTGTACGGGAACTTTTGCGGGTTGAAGCTGGATTGCCACGGCGGGCCGTGTTTGGACGGCCGGATGTGGAAGCGCTGCTGAATGTCGACCACACCGAAAAAACCGAAGCCGTACAGGAGGACGAAGAATGAAGCGTCGTAAGGAGTACGGCCAGTGGCTAGCGCGCGGTCCGTGGTTGGTGCTGATTTTGGTTGGTGGCTGTCAGACGGGTGGACCGACCAGCAAGGAACAAGCCCAACAATCATGGAATGATCAACGCGCGGCGCTCAAGTGCGAACTAGCCAGCGCTGAGCTTCAAACCGGGCGTGTCGACAAAGCTGTGAATTTGGCGCGTGAGGCGGTCGGATTGTCGCCTGATCAGCCCGGGCATGCGGTATTACTGGCACGAGCTTACCTGGCTCGCGGTGACTTCGCCGCCGCGCGCCGGGTACTACAGCGCATACAAAAACTGCATCCGGAGTTTGGACCGGCCAGTTATCTGCTCGGAACAATCTGCGAGCGCGAGCAGCACTGGAAGGGAGCCATCGAGTCCTATGGGCGGGCTATTGAGGCGGAGCCCGACCAGATTGATTACCTCATTGCCCTGGCTCAGGCGGTGGCTCAGACCGGGGATTACGCCGCTGCCCGGGCGGTGTTGGATGACCGTTCCGAGAATTTTGAGGCTGAGCCAGCATATCATCTGGCTTATGCGGAAATCTGTCAGCGGGCCGCGGACCTGCCCGCGGCCTGCCAGGCGTACGAACGTGTATTGCGGCTGGGGATCGATGACCTGGGGGTGCGCACCTCGCTAGGACTCTGCCTG
The DNA here is from genome assembly GCA_043820985.1 of Planctomycetota bacterium. GTDB lineage: Bacteria > Planctomycetota > Phycisphaerae > UBA1845 > Fen-1342 > JAAYXS01. Next base: position 12,946 of record JBDRDH010000156.1, on the reverse strand, counting down.
TACTGGATGGGCCGACCTGCCGCCAGTCTGGAATACCTGAACAAAGTTGTGCGGGAAAAGGGTGAAATTGCTCCCGCCGTTATGTGTGCGTACACCGGCGCCTTGATAAAGACCGGAGCCACGGGCCCGGCGGCGGAGTGGCTGCGACGTTTCACGGATCAGCGCCCGGATGTCGCTCAGCTCTGGCTGTTAACGGCCGAGGTCCACAGTCTGCTTGGAGAGCTTGAGGTTGCCACTAGCGCGGTGCGGCGCGCGGTCCGTCTCGAGGGCGATTCGCCGGATGTATTACTGATAGCCGCCACTGTTTACTTGCGTGCCGGTGACGTCGAGGCGGCCGAGAAGGCTGTGCAACGGGTACTGCGTCAGGTTCCCAACAATGTTGATGCCCTCATAATCCACGGCCGCACGTGCGAACACCGGGGCGACAAAGCCGCGGCGGCCGAGGCATATCAGGCGGCGTGGGATCTGGAACAGTGTGAACTGGCTTCTGAGTTGTTAGCCCGGTTGTCGCGTGTGGATTGAGTCGCGAAAAGCGGGGGGAGGTTTATCGCCGTTTCAGCTTTTCGATCGGCGTCCGTTCCAGGATGAATGTTTTCTCGCCGTGGTTCGGGAAGCGTATCGCGGCGCGCGTCTGCCCACTACCTGGCTTGAGCCAGACGATTTGTCCGATGCCATAACGTGCATGTCGCACTAGTGTGCCGGCCTGCCAGTCGGCGAATTGGCTCTCTGGCGGTTCACTGACAGGGCGGGTCTCAATTATCCGCATTCCCTCTTCATCAGTCGGGCTAACAGGACGGCGCTGGCGCCGTGCCCGCCGCAGGTTGCTTTCCTCGTGTGACAGGTGGTCATCCAGCGGGACAAAGCCATCCTCGTCGGCCTCCTGCTCGTCTGGCGACCGGTGGTCAGCGCGAATCAGCCGGGGAGCCGTCGTACCACGATCGTAATTTTCGGTGGTCATGGCGGCCGGATCGAGTTCGCGCAGGAATTGTGAAGCGGAACGCGGTAGCAGCGCGCCGCGAATGACACGTTGGCGTACGTGGCTCATGATGAGCTGTTCCTTGGCGCGGGTGATGCCCACAAAACACAGTCGCCTTTCTTCCTCCACGTCCAGACTCTCGCGCAGCGCGTTTTCGTGTGGCAACAGACCTTGTTCCAGCCCGATCATAAAGACAATGGGGAACTCCAGTCCCTTGGCGGCGTGCAGGGTCATCAACAACACAACGCCGGCTGACTCGTCAACCTGGTCCTGATCGCTGACCAGCGCCACCCGCTGCAAGAACTCGGTCAGAGTAGCATCGTCAACTTCTTCCTCAAAACGTTGGGCGGCGGAGACCAGTTCCTGCACGTTGGCCAGCCGATCTTCGCCGCCTTCGTCATGTTCCCTGGCGAAGGCCGCCTCCAGACCGGAGATGGTCAAGGTCTGACTGACGATATCGGCCACCGAGTCCCGCGGCGCGGCCTGGATCTTATCGAGCAACTCGACAAAGGCGCGCACTTTGCGGGCGGCGGTCTTGAGCCAGGATAGATCGGTAGTGCGGATGACCTCCAGGATCGGCTTACCGGCTTGCCCAGCGGCGGCGGTTAAGCGCTGCACGCTGGTTTTTCCGATGCCGCGGGCGGGCGTGTTAATGATGCGCCGCAGGGCGACATCGTCGGCGGGATTCACCAACAGGCGCAGATACGCCAGGGTGTCGCGGATTTCCTTGCGGTTGTAAAACTCGAGACCGCGGGCGATTTTGTATGGAATCCCCCGGGCGCGTAGAGCTTCCTCAAGTCCGCGTGACAAGGCGTTGACCCGGTAGAATATCGCTATGTCACTGTATTGCCGCTGGCCGGTATGCAGACGTCTGATCGTGTCGGCGATCTGCTCGGCTTCGTCGAAACCCTCCCCGAAACGCCATACTGTTACGGGTACGCCGGATTGGTTCTCGGTCCAAAGCTCCTTGTGTTTGCGGCGACGATTGCCGGCGATCAGGGCCGACGCGGCGCGCAGGATGTTGCCGGTCGAACGGTAGTTCTGCTCCAGCCGGATGATGGTGGCATCCGGATAATCGCGCTCGAATTCCAGGATGTTACCGATATCAGCTCCGCGCCAGCCGTAAATGGACTGGTCGGGATCACCCGTGGCACAGATGTTATGATGGTGTTGCGAGAGGTACCGTGCGATCAGATATTGTGCGTGGTTGGTGTCCTGGTACTCGTCGATCAGAACATAGCGGAAGCGTGTGTTCAGCCGTTCGGTGATATCCGGATGGTCCCGCAATACCATCGCGACGCGCATCAGCAGATCGTCAAAATCAACCGCGTTACGCTGTTCGAGCAATTGCTCGTAGGCGTCATAGACCCGCGCGATGGTCTGCTGGTCGAAAAAATCCGCGCGCTCGCCGTATTGCTCGGGCGTTTGCAGCTTGTTCTTGGCTTTACTGATGGCGGCCTGGATGCGATCCGGCTTTAACAAAATGTCGGACACGCCGCGGGTGGCCATCGCGTCCTTAATCACACGCAGACGGTCAGCTTCGTCATAAATGCTGAAGCCGGGGGCCACTCGCGCCAACGGTCCGAACTCGCGCAGCAAGCGGGCGCCCAGGGCGTGAAAGGTGTATATCCACATCCCGCGGTTGACGCCCAAAGCCTCGATGCGGCGGCGCATTTCGTCGGCGGCTTTGTTGGTAAATGTAATCGCCAGGATGTTGCGCGCCGGCACCCCGGAGCGGACCAGGTGCGCGGCCCGGCGGGTGATGACACGTGTTTTGCCGCTACCCGGACCGGCCAACACGAGCAAGGGGCCATCGCGATGCCGCACGGCTTGCCGCTGGGGCTCATTGAGTGCGGTCAGGGTCGGCTCTGATTGTGTTTCCGGGATCGACATACCATCCATATAGCGGGCGTCACGGCGGGCGTCCATGCAAAGTTATGCCGCCGGCTTGAACGCGCTTGTCGCAGCTATGTGTAAATCCAGATGGGCACGGATCTTCGGATAATCCAGCCGTTATGGCTGTCTGTTTGACCGTACTCAGACGGGCTGCTAGTCTAGCAAGACTCAGCCGGACGAAGATGATCCGGGCTTGGAGTAAAGTATTGAATGCAGTGCGAGATAAGTCTAAAGGACGCTTGCCAGGCAATGCTCAATCCGCTGCCACGGCGGATAAAGAGCCGTTGATCGAGCAGATTGCTTCATTTGTCGGCTTCTTTATCTTCCTCCTCGTGCTCAAGAGCTTTTTTGTACCGCTGTTTATAATCCCCACGGGCTCGATGGCCGAGACGCTTTACGGCGCGCATGCGATTCACACCTGCCCCAACTGTGGTGTCGAGTATTCGATCGGTCTGCCACCTGAAGGGAATCGCCCGGCTGTCCCGGTAGTGCAATGTCCCAATTGCCATTGGCAGGAGCACATTGGACCGGCCAGTGAGCGTGCCGCCCTGAAAGCCCAAGGGGTGGCGATTGACGGAGTTATCAACTCGGCGTTTCGCCGGCGCACTGGTGACCGCATTATGGTGCATGGTTGGCCGTATGACATCGGCGGCATGTTCGGGCCACGGCGCTGGGATGTCGTGGTTTTCAAGGTGCCCAGCGACGGGCAGACGAACTACATCAAACGCCTGATCGGCAAGCCGGGTGAAACCATCGAGATCATTGACGGCGACATCTTCGTGACTCCGGCGGGGGGTGATGAAGCACATATCGCCACCAAGCCGTCATCCGCCCAGCGCTCCCTCTGGTTTCCGTATTATGACCATGATTATTCACCCCGCGCTCCCGCGGCGGGAGCCACATTTCATCCCCGCTGGGTGCCCCTGGCGGAAGATAATGGCTGGCGGGATGTTGAAACGCGCCAGCCGCGTTTTGCGAGAGCTGACGGCCAGCGGGGCGAGATTCTATTCGTCACGGAACCAGGTCCCACCAGACAGCCGGGCCTGATCGCGGATACATATGGGTACGATCTGGCCTTCGGACTGGAGCGTTTGCCGGGCCGCCGAGGAACCCGCGCGGTGCCCGCCCAGCAGCGGATCGTGACCGATGTGCGGCTTGGTTGTGAATTGACCGTCGCGGGCGGCGATCCGGATGGTTATGTGGAACTCAGCCTTGAAAAATACACGGATCGCTTCTTCGCACGGTTATATGCGGATGGGCGCTTGACCCTCGAATGTCAGCGCGCCGGAGACACGGAACGGCTTTTGCTCGGTGAGCACGCCACCGAGGTCACGGATGATCCAATAGCGCTGGCGCTGAATAATGTTGATTATCAGGTCAGTTTTGAATTAAACGGCCAGACGGTCATCACGTCGTCGCCGGAATGGTACGTGTTAAATGCCGATCAAGCCCGGGCGCGCAGTAGTCGCAAGCAGACGCCGCGCGTCTGTATCGCGGCTCAGGGTGTACGTGCCCAACTGGCCCATCTATTGATCGAACGGGATGTTTTTTATACCAGCGATGTGCGCCTGGATCACGAGCGCCGGGGTTACGGTACGCAGGGCAATCCAATCCGTCTGGGTAATGATCAGTACTTCATGATGGGAGATAACAGCCCCGCCAGCCTGGATGGGCGATTTTCCTTTGCCCAGCAGGGGCAGAACCCGCCGTCACAACCCGCCGGCCCGCATCTCAAGGATGCCTGGCAGCGGGGTGAATATCAGATTGGCACGGTTCCGGCCGATCAATTGATCGGACCGGCGTTTTTCGTTTACTGGCCGGCCACGGATGCGCTCTTCCCGGACAGATACCTGCCCGGGCCGCTCCGCAAGGTTAACCACCTGCCCAACCCGGGACGCATTCGTTGGATTCGCTAGCCTGAACCGGCGGACCGGCTCACCGTCATAGGTAACAGGTAAACGCCTTTGTACGATCCATACTCGGCGAATACAGATGGGGAGCAGCCGTGCCCGACAGGGCCGCATGTCGCGCACAGCTCCAATTGGTCTGTGGCGCGCGCCCGGCAGGTGCTCGATACCGTGCAGACGGTGATCACGGCTCTGGTCCTGGCGTTTATCTTCCGCGCATTCATGGTCGAAGCCTTTATTATTCCGACGGGTTCCATGGCCCAGGGCCTGATGGGCGCGCATACCACGCGTACATGTTCGGCGTGCGGGTGGGAATATGATTTCCTGCCGGGGCGGGATTGTTTCTGTCCCAACTGCCATCTGCGTGAGCCCCTGGCCGCCGAGAACGCACCTCTCAAGGCCGGCGACCGTATCCTGGTACATAAATGGCCCTTCGCCATTGGCGGTATGTTTCGGCCACAACGCTGGGATGTGATCGTCTTTCGCTGTCCTTTCGATCCCAGTGAAAACTACATCAAGCGGCTGGTGGGATTGCCGGGCGAGGCCATCGAGATCATCGATGGTGATCTGTTTATTGATGGGCGCATTCAACGAAAAACACCCGCGGCGCAAAGTCAACTATGGTTTTTGGTTTTTGACCAGCGTTTCTTTCCCCGCCGGGACACCCTGGCTTATGACGGGCCGCGCTGGGTCGCGGACGGGCGGACGCACGATACTACCGGTTGGACAAATCTCGACGCCCGCGTAATCCGCTACCAGGGTCTCGACGACCAGCAGCGGTCCATACACTTCCGGCCCGGAAACGACTGGCGCTATTTCCAGGATGTTTATGCGTACAACCGGGGCACCTCGCGCTCTCCGGCGCCTTTCGTTGGCGATATGCGCATAGTGACGGAGATGACGCTACAAGCCGGCGAAGGAGATTGTCTCTGGGAGCTGATCCGAGATGACCACCGTTTCGCGGCCAGTGTTCAGCGCAGCGGTGCCGTGGCTCTACACCTGGCCAACCAGGATGGCACGTGGCAGCATCTGCTGGAGGCCGAGTTGCCACCCTTCGAGCTTCAACGCCCGTATGTCATCGAGTTCGGCCATGTTGACTACCAGGTCTACTTGAAGATTGATAATCGTCAGATTCTGGCAACCACGGATGCCGAGTATCAGCCGGACCGCGATGCGCTGTTACACTTGCAACGCACGCAGCCCTTACAGCTACGGATCGCAAGTCGGGCGCTTGATCTCGATCTGCGTGGTCTGCGAATAGATCGTGACGTGTATTACACCTATGTCAGAGGCCAGACCAGACGGGCCTTCCCGGGTAATATGTTTGTCCTGAAGCCCGATGAGTATTTCGTGCTGGGCGACAACAGCCCCTTCAGTCAGGATAGTCGCGAGTGGACGGAGCGCGGTTTCCATCTGCCGGCGGATTACCGCTTGGGTACAGTTCCGGTTGATCAGATTGTCGGTCCCGCCGCTTTTGTGTATCTTCCGGGCTTGTTACCACTCGACTCGGAAGGTCGTTGGCAATTACCGGACCTTGGTCGCGTACGCTTTGTTCGTTGAATCACCTGGAAATCGACGAGACAAGGCCATGGTTATCAACATGGAACCAGCAGAGCGTTTTGCTGATCGTCGTCACAGGGTTTGGTCCGCATAAAGCTAGTTAAAATGATACAGCGTGAATCGTAAAAAACGGAATTCAATTAACATAAACCCTTTAGTAGTAAGTCCGTGCGCGATTGTACACCAAAACAAGATCGGTTTAGTTTCTGTTCGAACTGCATGACTCGGGTCAATTACTACATCCTTTGAGATATACCGGAGTTGCGCGTGTTTTAACATGTTGTCCACAGTTAGGCGCACACGCTTCCGGAGGTTTTGCTGATGCTGTTGGAAACCGAAAACCTGGTTAAGACATATAGCGGTCGGACAGTAGTTGATCACGTCAGTTACGTGGTCGACGAACGCGAAATTGTGGGATTACTGGGAGCCAACGGGGCCGGAAAAACTACCAGCTTTCGCATGACAGTCGGCATGATTGCTCCCGACCGTGGACGCGTCCGCTTCGATCAGAGCGATGTTACCTCACTGCCGATGTACAAGCGCGCCCGCCGCGGCATTGGGTACCTCTCGCAGGAGCCCAGCGTATTTCAGCGCTTGACGGTCGAAGACAATCTGATGGCGATCTGCGAGACGATGCGTTTTTCCAGTAAGGCCCGTCGCCAGAAGGTTGAGGAGTTACTCACTCAATTTGGCCTGTCGATCGTACGTAAAAACCTGGCGAAGAATATTTCCGGGGGTGAGCGGCGGAAACTGGAAATCGCGCGTTCACTCATTACCGAGCCCCGTTTGATCCTGCTGGACGAACCGTTCAGTGGGGTTGATCCCAAGGCGGTTGAGGAGCTGCGCAACGAAATTCTCAACCTGCGTGATAGTGGGATCGCGATATTACTCACGGATCATAACGTCCATGAGACCCTGAAAGTTACCGACCGCAGCTACGTAATTCATGAAGGCAAGGTAATTTGCGCGGGGACACCGCACGAGCTGGTGAATGATCCCAAGGTGCGCGAAACCTACCTGGGAAATACTTTCCAGGGCAATGAATTTGAGCCGTCTAATGCCGGCTGACACGTCTAATGTGGTAATCACCACGCTTCCTGATGGTATTGAGCTGAGTGTCAAGGTCGTGCCGGGGGCTTCACGCAGCCAGGTGGCGGGTACCTGGGACACGGCCCTCAAGATTGTCGTGGCAGCGCCGGCTGAAGGTGGTCGGGCGAACAAGGCTGTTATTACTCTATTGGCCCTCGTATTTGCCACCCGGAAGGCGGATGTGGAGATATTGAGCGGCCAAACGCGCCCATTAAAGCGAATTTCCATTCGTGGCCTTTCGGAAACAACGGCCCGTTCTCGACTCTCCCGGCAATAGGGGAGAGATAAGCCTTGCGGGAATGGCTCAGTACGATTCGGAACAGGGGCGGTTAGGGACGCTTATCTTCCGCTGTGACCATCAGAGCAGCAGTGCTGAAATCGACTTGGGCGTCGACGCCCGGCTCACACTCCAGCCGGCGGAATCCGCCGCTACGACCAGCCGCGCGACTGTAAAACCTGTATTGCGTGTACCTTGGCCATCTTTAATCGGTTCGCCTGCCGCACCTCCCACAAATTGCGAAAGGCTGCGGCAAATAATTCCACCGCTTCAAAGTGGCCTATTTTGAAGTGATAATCAGTGGCCTAGTTTGGGTGATCGCTGACATCAATCCTCCTGCTATGCCGGCAGCCGCCACTACGGGGCTTCCCAAATCACCTTCTCATCGGGGCCATACAGCAGTATCGAAGACTCGGGATATGTCGTCCTCTTTCCGTCCAGCGTGGTAGTGCGGCCGAGTCTGAGTGACAAGCGGACCTTTTCGTTCTCGTCCAAGAAGCCCAAGGCCGGCCCGTCCTTGGTCTCGCCGAATATGGCACGCATCTTCCCGTTCTCGTCCAAGAAGCTCAAGCCCACCGGCCCCTCCTTGCTTACGACGAGCATGGCACGAGTCTTTCCGCTATTGTCCACAAGCCGAAACCCACTCGCCTCTATCACGCGAGGCGAAGCCGCTTGCTGGACTGCCGGTCCAGCTACCAGCCCGGCTCCAAGCAAGACCGCCAGCAGCCCCAACGCGACAACCTTCATGCGGCGGTTCGCTCGTTCGAGCCGCTCAATTCGTTCTTCGATGTTCATACGACCAGCCTCCTAACAGAATGAATGAGCTAATGCGCCTTTAGTTACTCAGTTCATCTTCTTTGAGTTCCACCCAAAGGAGTAGTAAATCACGTAGATTTTACCTTGAGGAGTCACAACTACCGCGTGCTCGGTGTCGAGTGCTACGGCAGCGGCGGTATGAACCTGGATTTCTTTGGGCAGGATCCCATCCAGGGCGGTTCCCCGAAACGTGATTTCCTTCGGGATGCCCCCGACGCTCCCGGATATGTCAATCCGGCTTGGAGCCCCCTCTACATGTACTGTGTTTGGAACACCATCGACCCGGACGGAGTAATCCGCGTGCATCGCCCGTTCGTAGTACGTCCCGCCCCAAAACGCTCCTAGCCCAATCACAAGAGAGATGACAAAGGGAATAGCCGGGTTTCCGGCCTTGACGATAATTGTCGGAGTTTTCTCGTTCAATTCGCTCATGATCCCACTGGCCTCCCACCTTTAAGGTCCTTCTCTCTTCGCGGGAACGGCTTCCCGCGTTTCTTCTCCAGCTAGATTCGGCGGAGTGTGCAGCACGCGTGGGCCGTTGAATCTCCCGCTCCCAGAAGTCCACCGGACTCAAACGTTCCCGTTTCATACATCTAACACCCGGCCCCACCTCATATGCGTCAGCCAGCATAGCAACATCCTCGATGTTGTAAATAGGCAAGTCGGGCCGCCGGAGATCCAACCAAGAGCAAACGGCCCGGCTCACCTTTAGTTGTTTAAGTACCCCGCCCCGTAAAATTCCGGGGACCTTACTTAATTCTTCTCCGACTTTAATACCCGGGATAGTTACCTATCACAGGTTACAATTTTGCTCTGCTGCCGCTGGGCTGGCGGGCGTTCTCGGTTGTTAGGCGAGCTTTTTCTCCAGCTTACTCAGGAAACTGTTGCTCGCCAAGGGGTGGCCGGTGTGCGTGTGGCGGCGGAATTGACGCGTTTCGACCTCCTCCTCGCCAACAGGCTCGTATCCGGTTTCACTGGAATCTCTGGCGCGAGATGGGAACCTCGCACCGCCTCTGGCAGGATTCCCATCCTGCGATGGGCGGGAAGGGATTCCCGCTGAAGGTGGGTGCGAGAAAGGATTCTCGCACCAGCGGTACTTATCCCCATTTCCCATTATCCCCATTTCCTATTGATGCGAAGAATCGCACAATTGGACAAAGATATCGACTGGGAAATTCCGGGGACACCTGGGAAATTCCGGGGACACCTTACTTAATTCTTCTCCTAATACCAATACCCGGGAGAGTTACCTATTACTGGTTACAATTTTGCTCTGCTGCCGCTGGGCTGGCGGGCGTTCTCGGTTGTTGGGCGAGCTTTTTCTCCAGCTTACCCAGGAGACTGTTGCTCGCCAAGGGGTGGCCGGTGTGCGTGTGGCGGCGGAATTGACGCGTTTCGACCTCCTCCTCGCCCACAGGCTGGTATCTGATTTCACCGGAATCTCTGGCGCGAGATGGGAATCTCGCACCGCCTCTGACAGGATTCCCATCCTGCGATGGGCGGGAAGGGATTCCCGCTGAAGGTGGGTGCGAGAAAGGATTCTCGCACCAGCGGCCTGCGATGGGCGGGAAGGGATTCCCGCTGAAGGTGGGTGCGAGAAAGGATTCTCGCACCAGCGGCATTTCCCATTATCCCCATTTCCTATTGATGCGAAGAATCGCACAATTGGACAAAGATATCGACTGGGCGATACAGGCCCACTTGACTGGTATTTGTTACACTGTCGTCGTCGTGGATGACCTGACGCCAGCACTGGGAGGCATGGAATGAACACGCGGTCAAGGGGTTCATTAGGGGCAGCCCTCATCGTGGTTATAACTGTAGTTACCAGCAGCGCAGTAATCGCCGCGGACACGCCCTTGATCTCGCGCGCGGTACTGTTCGGGAATCCGGACAAGTCCAACGCGCAACTCAGTCCGGACGGAGCCCAATTGGCCTACCTCGCGCCAGTCGGCGGCGTGATGAATATTTGGATCGGAGCGGCCAACAATCCCGCCGTCGCTAAGCCGATTACGCAGGATACCCACCGTGGCATCCGCGCCTACTTCTGGGCCTACACCAATCGTCACATCGTTTATGTGCAAGACCGCGATGGCGATGAGAACTGGCATATCTACTGCGTGGATTTGCGGACCGGCGAGAGCCGGGATCTGACGCCGGTGGAGGGTGTCATGGCGCGTATTCAGGATGTCAGCCGCAAGTATCCCCAGGAGATCCTGGTTGGTTTGAACGACCGGGATCCACAATTACACGATCTCTATCGGATCAACATCGAGACCGGACAACGCACCCTGATCCTGGAGAACCACGGTTATACTAATTTCGTTACCGATGATGACTTCGAGATCCGTTTCGGAGTCGCGCCGACACCGTTCGGCGGAAAGCGCATGATGCGGCGTACTACCGAGGGAGCGTGGAAACTCTTCGCCGAGATCGAGCAGGAGGACGGGCTGACCACCGGACCCCTGGGCTTTGACAAGCACGGCAACATTCTGCGCATGATCGACAGCCGCGACCGCGACACCGCGGCGCTAACCGAGATCGATCCGCTGGCCGGCGATCAGGTCATCATCGCGGAGGATCCACGCGCGGACATCAGTGACGCGCTCATTCACCCGACCGAGAAGACCATTCAGGCGGCTGCCTTCACGTTGGAACGGAAACACTGGAAGATCCTGGATACGGCTATTGAGCCTGACCTGAAATATTTACGTGGCGTGGCGGACGGTGACTTCGAGATCGTCAGTCGGACACTCGATGACCAGGCCTGGTTAGTGGCGTATATCCTGGATAATGGCCCGGTACGTTATTACTACTATGACCGCGCCGAGCGCAAATCGCATCTGCTATTCTCCAGCCGGGCCGCACTGGAATCCCTGCCTCTGGCGCGCATGCACCCCCTGAACATCAAGTCGCGCGACGGTTTGAACCTGGTCAGCTATCTGTCGCTGCCCGTTGAGAGCGATACCGAAGCCGACAGCCGGCCGGCCCAGCCACTGCCGATGGTGCTGATGGTACACGGCGGGCCGTGGGCCCGGGACAACTGGGGTTACGACGCGTTCCACCAGTGGCTGGCCAACCGTGGCTACGCGGTTCTTTCAGTTAACTATCGTGGCTCGACTGGCTTCGGGAAAAAGTTTATCAACGCCGCCGACAAGGAAGTCGGGGGCAAAATGCACGACGATCTGATCGATGCGGTTGAATGGGCTATCACCCAGCGTATCGCCGATCCGCATAAGGTCGCCATCATGGGGGCCAGTTATGGTGGCTATGCCGCCTTGTGGGGATTGACCAGTACGCCGGAAGTATTTGCCTGCGGTGTGGATATTTGTGGACCTTCCAGTCTGGTAACCCTGCTGGAGTCGGTGCCGCCGTATATGCGTCCGATGCTGGACATGCTGGCGAGCCGAATCGGCGACCATCGCACGGAAGCCGGGCGTAAGCTGCTGGTGGAGCGTTCGCCATTGACACATGTGGCGCGGATCTGCCGGCCGCTATTGATTGGGCAAGGCGCCAACGATCCGCGTGTCAAGCAGGCTGAATCGGACCAGATCGTCCAGGCCATGCGCGAGAAGAGTATTCCGGTGACCTACGTTCTTTTCCCGGATGAGGGTCATGGCTTCCAGCGGCCAGAGAATCGCCTGGCGTTCAACGCGATTGCCGAGGCGTTTCTGGCCAAGCATCTGGGAGGTCGCGTCGAGCCGATCGGCGATGATTTCATCGGGTCAAGCGTGAAAGTGCCCGCCGGAGCCGAGCAGGTCCCCGGCGTTATCGAAGCCATGCAAACCTAGTAGTGCCGTTGGAATACAATGGCCGGTGCGGCGGTGCTCAGGTATTAACCACCAGGTCAATCAGTTCGAAAGAGTCCACATCCACCAGGCCCTTATCAGTGATCTTCAGGGCACCTATGACAGACAGGCTCAGGAACGATAAAGCCATAAATGGTCGGCGCAACTTGACCTCCAGGGCCTGGGCCGCGTCGTGTAGTACCTCCAGTTGCGCATTGAGTGTCTCGGCATCCATTTCACTCATCAAGCCGGCGATCGATAGCGGAACGTCAGCCAGCACCTGGCCGTCCTTGACCACGCAGAAGCCACCGCGCATCTTGACCACCTGGACCGCCGCCGCGTACATGTCATGATCGTTGGTGCCGGCGACCAGCAGATTGTGTGAATCATGAGCCACCGAGGAGGCTAGCGCGCCCGCCGACAAACCCAGCCCGCGCACGAAACCCAGCCCCATGGCACCACTGGCCTGGTGTCGTTCAATGACCGCGATCTTACACAGATCGCGCTTGGGATCAGCATGAAGTTGTCCACCGATGACGCGCAACGTCTCAATGGAGCGCTCGGTATCAATGCGACCGTCGCGAACTTCAATCACATGCACATCACATGAGCCGTCGTGCGGGGCCTTGATGGCGAA
>JBDRDH010000155.1:0-29311 GCA_043820985.1 Planctomycetota bacterium | reverse complement strand
GCCCGATCCGAGCCCCAAGCGTCAGCGCCGGGTTTTTATCCGAGCCCCGAGCGCCAGCGAGCGGGTTCCCTTCCGTGGCTGACCCGTCGCTCGCGCTCCGGGCTCGGATTAACGCCGGCCAGCCGCCAATCCCCAATCCCCAATCCTCAACCCTCAATCCTCAATCCTCATTTATCAAACTCACCGACTTCGGCCTGGCACGCTTGCAAAGTGGCCAGACTACGCTGACCAAACCCGACGCCGTCCTGGGCACGCCGGAGTACATGAGCCCCGAACAGGCCCGCGGCGAGAGCGAAATCGACCACCGCACCGACCTGTACTCAGCCGGCGTGGTCCTCTACGAAATGCTCACCGGCCGCACGCCGTTTCGGTCGGACACGCCGACCGCGACCATCCACCGCATCCTGCACGAAGAGCCGCAACACCCGCGGAGGTTTGACAAGGATGTCGATCCGAATCTGGCCAGCCTGGCACTACGCCTGATGGCCAAACGGCCGGAGGATCGGTTTGCGTCAGCGGGGGAGACGAGCAGAGCACTTGATGCCAACAACCACGTGCAATCACCAGCGCGGCGCCGGCGGCGAGTGCGGGCTGCTATTGCGATCTTCAGCGTGGCGGCTGGCTTTCTTTGGTTCGCCGTGCACCTCATGCTCGCGGCCCGCTACACAATAACGAATGTCAATGTCCATCCCGACGACAAATGTGCGATCCAGGTTCAGCGCGGGAGGAGATCATGGGAGTCGTTCTACGTGTTTCCGCCAGTGGCCGAAGAGGTGAAAGCCGCCCAGTTGGTCGACCTGGACGGCGATGACAGCCGCATCGTAGTGGCTGGGATACGGGGGCCGCTGGACGGGCACGGCCTGTTTGGCTTCGGGGCCAGGGGCCAGGAGCTTTGGCGAATGGACTTGTCTGTCGAACACCAGTGGCCTGATTGCGCCGCGCCGAGTGCGTGGGAGTGCTGTTACATTGCCAGCGGTGATCTGGACGGCCGGCCCGGTGACGAGCTGGTGGTGGCGGCGAGCGCGCCGCTCGAATACGCCACGCGGATATCAGTTGTCGATCCGCGCACGCAGAGGATCCGCTCGACGTTCTGGCACATGGGCGACATCAACCAACTCGCCATCGTACCCGACTTGCTCGGGCCGGGGCGGCCGGCGATCGTGGCGCGCGGCGTGAACAACAAGCTGGACGGCTTCGACGAGATCCTGCCAGACGATGAAGAGCCGGTCACGTGCTACGATTACGTTTCCGTGGTCATGGTGCTCGATCCCGGAGACATGGACGGCATGGGGCCGCCGCGCACACACCGTCTCCCAGGCTTCCCGGCTGCGCGTCCCTTTGCGTACGCGTTTCTCGACATGGCGTACAACTCTGGAGTAACCTGCCGAGCCGAGTCCGAAGGGCCAGGCTTTCCGGAGCGTGTTGAAGTTGGCGCGGTTGACAAGCTCAAGGTGACTCCAATCCATGAGGCAGATGGCAATTCGCGCTTGCACCTCGAGCTAACAATCGTGGCCCCCGCAGAGACTGAGCAGCAGGTGCGTGTAATCCTGATCGTCGACCCCCAACTTAACCTACAACACGTGGTGTTCGTGGCGCCTGAGAAGGTCGCCACCGGTAAGGAATTCTGGCGACAGCGCTGGCGACCGCTCATACAGCGTGGCGAGTATGTGAGCCCATGAAGAGCACTCACGCGTTCGCCGCCCTGCGTCCAGATGTGCTCATCACCGCTGGTGGTGAGCTCTGCCGCAGCGGCCCGGCGACAAGCCAGCGCACGCCGGTGGTGGTCCGGCGTGTGCTGGCTCGGCAGATTCGCTCCAGACTCGCCCGCTACTGTCACGGCATGGTCGTCTCGTAGAGCTGCTGGATCGCATCCGGGGAGAGTTCGCGATCGTAGATTCTCAACTCGTCAAGGGCGCCATTGAAGTAGTAATTGCCGTCCGTCCGTCGGCCTACCGTCAGGGGATCGGCGATGTCGAAGATGGGGCCATTCATGCCGGTTCCATACTCCGTTCCAACAGGCGTGCCGTTGACGTACATTTGTACGAGGGACGTACCGTCGTACGTGCAGACCACATGGAACCACTCGTTCGCCGGGAACTCTGCGTCGTATGCGATGAAGGACTCGTCGAACCAGTTCGATGCGCTATGCAAACCGAAGCCCAGCGCGCCATCCCTGTCGTCGTAGTTCAGGGCGTAGCTTGCGGCATGTTGGTACGGCTGACCCTTGTAAAGGAAGTCCTGCCGCCCCGTGTCGGCGTTCAGGCCCGTGGCCGGCTTGATCCAGACGGCTATGGTGAGGGCGGCGAACCCGTCCAGGTTGGTGATCTCCTGGAGGTCCGCGTATCCGGTGGTGCCGTCGAAGCTGAGCGCGGATTCGCGCACACCAGTCACGTAGCTGTATCCGCCGTACTCTGTGCCATGGTTGAGGTCGGAACCGTAATCGCGCGCGTTGCAGTCAAATGCCCACCATGCCACCGGCCCGGCGTGGCCGCAGCCGCCGGTGCCAATGCATAGAATAAATCCATCAATGTCATATGAATTAACCTCCCCGTCGCCGTTCATGTCGCCGAGCAGGGGGGCGTCGGCGGGGGCCGGGGTGGCCAGCAGTAGGGTGGCGAGGGCCGTTGCCGCCAGAGTTCGCCAAATGTGCGTAATCCAAGTGTTCTTCATAGTGTCTCTCCCTGTGCAAAATCATATAGTTCTAATACCGGGGCGCCCCCCGGCGCCCGGTGTTATGAGCGCCCCGCCGACCGGTGTGTCCCGGGCCGGTTGGCCGGCGGCGGCGCTCGCTCTCAATACTACGAACGCCATCCGCGCGCGTGGCTAACGGGGAATTTGAGAAAAATGATGGAGGTGAGGAGGGGGGTGAGCATACATGTGGGATCGGTTTGTAACCGGTTAGTTCGGCCGACGAGACGGCGGCCGCCACGGTTCGGCCGGGACGGAGCCCGGCCGCTACATTTTCCCGGCCGCGCGAGGGCGCGGGCCGCTACGGCCGGGACGGAGCCCGGCCGCTACATGTGTGATGTCGGCCGACGGGGACGTCTGGCCGCTACATTTTTCCGGCCGCGCGAGGGCGCGGGCTGCTACAGAGACCCGACCGCTACATGGCAGGCGAGACGCCTACCCTTTCCATGGTAGCTACAGGCGGGTCAGGTAGTGGGTGAGCGAGATCATTAACTGGCGCAGGGTCTTCAAGCCGCGGTGACAGAGCATGTGGATCGCCGGCTCGGATTTGCCAAGCTGAACGGCGACGTCGGCGACCGAGCGATTCTCCAGAAAACGCAGGCGCACCACCGCGCGCTGATCTTCGTTCAGGCGGGCCAGGCTCGACAGCACCGCCGCCACGGCTTCGTCCCGCGCGAATGCCCGGCTCGGCGTCGTATCCCCCGCCGCCAGCCGGTGGATCAAATCGGGACAGGAAGTGCCAAAATCCAACTCGGCGGGCGCCTGGCGGGCAACGTCGCGTTTCTGTCGCCGCAACGCCCGCCGGGCATCCTTGAGCTGGTTGAGCGCGATCCGTTCGAGCCACTTATAGAAGCCGCTGGGACCGTCAAAGTGGCAGTCCCCCACGGCCCGGAACGCGGCGACATAAGCCTGCTGCAGAATATCGTCGGGATCGAGATGCTGTCGCGGCTCAGAACCAATCCGCCCCGCCACGACGTTACGTAGCGGCCCATGGTAATACACGATGAGCCGCTGAAGGGCATCCACATCGCCGGCCGCCAGACGTTCGAGTTGTACCGCGGGCTCGCGTTCGTCCATTAAAGCATATCATGCCATGCGGCGGCGTGTTGTCCAACGCGGATTCCTGATATCATGCACGCCATGAATGCTGACGAGACACAGGACGCGTTGCGGAATCTGCCGGCGGTGGATTACCTGCTCGGGCAGCCGGCGGTGGGGAATCTGCTCGATGAATATCCACGGGCGGAACTATTGGCCGTGGTGCGGACGGTTCTCGACCGACGGCGGGCGGCCATCCGCGCCGGTCAGACCGTGTCAACCGACATTCCCAGCCTGGCCCTGGACATCCGGCAGGAACTATATGAGCGCTCGCTGCCACACCTACGGCGAGTGGTTAACGCGACCGGTATCGTCTTGCATACCGGGCTGGGGCGGGCGCCCCTGGCGCGGGAGGCGGTCGAGGCCATCGCGGAAGTGGCCGCGGGTTACTGCAATCTCGAACTTGATATCGAGACTGGCCGCCGGGGGGATCGACACGAGCATGCCCGCGAGCTGCTGCGCGAAATCACCGGCGCCGAAGACGGCGTCGTGGTCAACAATAACGCGGCGGGGACCTACCTGGCATTGAACACGCTGGCGGCCGGTCGCGAGGTGATTGTATCGCGCGGACAACTCGTGGAAATTGGCGGCTCGTACCGCATGCCCGATATCATGGCCGCGGCCCAATGCCGCATGGTCGAGGTGGGTACCACCAACCGCACGCACCTGGCGGACTACGAACGGGCGATCGGTGACGAGACCGCCATCCTGCTGCATGTACACACCAGCAACTATCGTGTGCAGGGTTTCGTGACCAGCCCATCGCTGGCAGAGTTGGTCAAGCTGGGGCGCAAGTACAACCTGTTGGTAGTGGACGATCTGGGTAGTGGCTTGATGGCGTCCGAGCTGCCGCATCTGACCGGTTTGGATAGTGTTGAAGATGATGGCACGGACATGACACCGGAGCCGCGTTGGGATGAGCCCACGGTGCGCGGCAGCCTAACAGACGGGGCCGATCTGACGCTGTTCAGCGGTGACAAGCTTTTGGGTGGGCCCCAGGCCGGGCTGATCGTGGGGCGCGCGGATCTGATCGACCGTCTACGAAAGAATCCGGTGATGCGCACCTACCGCCCTGGCAAGCTGACGCTTGCCGGGATTGAGGCCACATTGCGGCTGTATCGCGATGAAGCCACGCTCCGTCGCCGCCTGCCGGTCTATCGCATGCTGACCAGTGGATTGGATGAGTTGGAGACCATGGCCCGGGACCTGGCTGAGCAGATCAGGGATGTGGTGCCGAGCGCGACGATCGAGTGTGAGCGGGATGAATCACTGGCCGGGGGGGGATCATTGCCCCTGACACGCTTCGAGACCTGGGTGGTATCTGTGCGACATGATGAACTTGAATGTGGGCGACTAGCCACGGCCATGCGTCAGCGGGCCATGCCGATCATCTGCCGCTTGCACGAAGGAGCCCTGGTGTTCGATTGCCGCACGCTGGTGGACGATGACGCCGAGCAGATTGCGGGGGTCCTGGCCGAACTCGCTCGCGATTTATTGTCTACATGAGTTAGTATTCAGGGACATCGGGGGCGCTGCTGTACTTATACACAGCACTCATAATCAGGTACTGAGTGTGTCAATGGCATCGGGGGGATTCTGTGGGTATTATCGGTCGTGACCAGCTCAATGGGTCCACGGGCCGGGAATCAGGCTTACAAGAGAATATGGTGCGATTACTCGGCAATCGGGTGTGGCTATATGTATTCAGGATTGCGTCACATTGCATAAATGTGCTATCTTGAGCAATAGGCAGTGATATATTTGGAGGTAAGGAGCAAGTTTGTGCTCCGGACGACCGGTCGCCGCACGTGTTAGACCTCCTGCGCTTGTGATAGTGGAGGTTGTTGAAGTTGATCGGTTCAACGCTGGGAATGTTGGTGGCGAATTCAGCGATAACCAGGAGAGGACGCATCTGGTTGACGGGAGCGTACCCATGAATGGTAGGCTCGCGTCCGGTTGATGCGCGTATATACCGGTCACATGATGAGCCGGTATTTGAATTAATGTTGTCATAGTGCTTTTGTCCAAGAGTTGAACGGGCAAGGAGGAACTTGATGTTTGCACGAGCGCTGCGTTTCGGGGATTACGGCCGGACATTGGTCGTGGTGTTGTTTTTACTGTTGTTAGTCACGACCGCGGCCGGAAGAGAGGGTAACTACCTCGTCATAACGGCTCCGTTCTTTGACAATTCCACGCCGCTGAACGAGCTTATCACCTGGAAGTCAACCCAGGGTTTTGATGTCTCGGTTTACTCGGTGCCCTCCGGGACGAGCAACACCAATATCAAGTCCTATATCACCGCCTTATGGGGAACGCCGGACGCACCGGACTTTGTATTGCTGGTGGGCGACACCAGTGGCACCACTTCAACTCAGAACACCATCCCGCATTTCACCGGCGGTGCCAGCAAGCACTGTGTGACCGACCTGCCGTACTCCTGTATGGATGGCGGCGACGACTGGAGTCCCGATCTGTGCGTCGGGCGCTTCTCGGTCACCAGCCTGGATGAGTTGCAGGTCGTCGTGGACAAGACCATCTTCGTCGAAACGGGCAACTTTCCGGATCCGGACTACGTCAAACGCGGCGCGTTCCTGGCTAATCCCAGCACGCAGGGTATGGCCGAGCCGACGCATGACTGGATTATTGAAAATCTCTTTGAGCCGAATGAATACATCGGCGTCAAACTCTATTCGAGCCAGGGTGCCAATACCCAGGATGTGACCAACGCGGTCAACAACGGCTGCCTGTGGGTTGGCTACTACGGTCACAGTGGTTCGACCGGCTGGTGGGATCCTTCATTTTACCAGGCCAACGTGCAGGGCCTGAGCAACGCTGGTTTGTACGGCGTGGCCTGGAGTTTCAGTTGTAACGTTGGCAAATATTCGATTGCGGAGTGTTTTGGCGAAACGTGGCTGCGCGAAGAGAACAAGGGCGCCGCGGTCGTGATCTTCCCCTCGGACTACATCTATTGGGGTAGTGTAGAGGCCTGGGAGCCGTCCACCACCCTGGAGCAGTCTTTCTTCAGGGCTTTCTTCGAGAACGGCATCTGGGAAGTCGGTCCGGCGTGGCACGATGGGCTTAGAACATTTCTCTATGAATCCCCCAGCAACATGGATGTCAAACGAAACTTCTTTGAGCTGTACAACCTGATGGGTGATCCGTCACTCTTATTGCCGCAAATGGCGGGCTTTACGCTCGAGGTCGATCCGCTGACGGAATCAACCTGTTCGCCACCGACTGACCAGGTCGATTTCACCATTGATATCGGCCAGCTCGCGGACTATGGAAAATTCATCACGGTGGAGGCCGTTGGTACGCCGGCCGGCTCGATTGTCGATTTCAGCGTGAATAACAGTCCGCCGCCCTTTACATCAGTGATGACCATCGGCAATTTGAGTAATTGCGAGGCGGGAACATATAACATCAACGTGATTGCCACCGCGACGGATGATACCCAGCACATCATGCCCATCACGTTGAGTATCTCCACGGCGCTGCCCGCTGCGGTGACGCTACTCAGCCCGGCCGATGAGGCCCTCGACGTGGCGCGCAACCCGATATTGAGTTGGGAGCCGGATACGGAAGCCGCGAACTATGCTCTCGAGGTAGCCTTGGACGCGGATTTCACGAACGTGGTTTATTCCGCCACGGTGATAGATGCCAGCCACCTGGTGACCCTGCGGCTGGATTCGGAGACGACCTATTACTGGCACGTATGTGGGCTCAACGGCTGTGGTGACGGCGCATTTTCAGCCACCTACAGCTTCACCACTATCGGCCAGGCGGATTACTTTACGCAGCAGTTCACCAGTGGTTTTGATCTCGAGTATCTAACACTCACGTTTACACCAGATGGTAGTGGCAACTTCTATGCCCTCTGTGGCGAAGAGGCTGCTGAGTTGCCGGTTGATCCGGCGGGCGGAACATCCGTCAGCCTGGGCGATGATGGATTTGCCCTGGTCACCGTGAGTGGCGAAACGGTCCCCTTCTACGGTGTGGCCTATGACCGCTACTACATCGGCAGCAATGGCTTCGTGACATTTACCGGCGGTGACACCGACTACAGCGAGACGCTCGCGGAGCACTTCAGCATACCGCGCATCGCGCCACTGTACGACGATCTGTATCCACCGGGTGGCGGTACGATCAGTTGGAAGCAACTCGCGGATCGGGCCGTGGTGACGTTTGATAACGTCCCCGAGATCAGCACCAGCAACAGCAACACCTTCCAGGTCGAGATGTTCTTTGATGGCATGCTACGCATCACCTGGCTGCGGGTCGATGTCAACGATGCCATTGTCGGGCTTTCGGCGGGTGGTGGTATGCCGGACGATTACGTCGCGTATGATCTCTCCGCGGCCGGGCCGTGCGTGGCGGCCTGCTGCCACGGCTATGTCTGTTACGACGTTGATCCAGCCGATGCCGCCAGTATCACCGAATGCCTGGAAGCGGGCGGCACATATCACGTCGATATGAGCTGCGCGGAGTACACCTGCGATTGCGGCGGCAGCGACTACCGCGGTGACGCCAACTGTCTGGGGGACGGCGTGGACGCGTATGACATCGACGGTTTCATCCTGGCGGTCGGCGCGCCGGCCGACTGGATGGCGGCTTACTCGTGTAACCTGTTCTGCGCGAATGACATCAACTGTGACGGTGAAGTGAACGCTTACGATATCGACGGCTTCATCGGCTGTGTTGGCGCGGGTGCTTGCGATCCGTGTCCATAGGCCATCGTTGACGGCCGGCATTGGCTGGCGTCGTGAGGAGGAGTGAACCAGCGGCCGGCCCGGCTGGGCCGGCCGCTGTCATTAGCGGTATCACACTGAACACATCAGTTTGAGCATTCCCGCGGATATCGGGATGCCCTTCAGAATCAGGGTCCCTGGCGAGCCGGATGCCATGTTATTGGTGGGTACCGTGTGGTTTATCCAGTCCCGTATCCAGTCCCGTATCCAACTGCGGTGCCAGTTGTGGCCAGGTGAAGCGCGCCATTGCTCTCTGTACACGTTCTGGATCACCCTGCCATAAGTCGTCAGCCTCGACTCGCCGGGCCAGCTTCGCGAGCCGCTCTGTCAAGGACTGTGTATCGCCCTGGTAGAAGAATTGCTCGGCATCCCAAACGACCTGGTTATTGAGCAGCTCGGGATATGCCAACCGGTCCGGCAGCAGTGGATAAGCACCGGCGGCCATGGCTTCAACCGCACTGATACCGAAAAACTCATGTTGCGCGGTGGACACAAACACGTCGGCTTCCATCAGCGCCGCCCGGTAGGCTTCCCGCGTTGGCTGATAGCCCCAGCGGTCGATGTAAGTGCCGAACTCGGCGCGGGCGGATTCAAACACAGGCGGCGTGCGACGAAACTGCTCGCCGATCACGCTGACACGAAAAGCGACACGGCCCGCCACCAGACGCCGTAGAGCATCAAAGAACGTGTCCGGATCCTTGTCATGCTCCCAGCGCGCGGCCCATACAATATGCAACGGACCCGGCTGGCGCAGGCCACGCGGCGGGAACTCCTTGATACCCTGAGGTTGAATGGACGACTTGGCGCGAATCACCTCGGCGGCATCGACCGGCTGATAGTCAGGCATGCGCTTGAGGAACTCCGGCAGGGCGGTCAGGAACGAATCGCGGTTAAAGGCGGAGTTAAACCACACGGCGGTCGCGGCCAGGGCGGTGGTCATGTTGGTGAAGCCGAAGTGAAAATCCCGCTCGCTCTCGTGCTGTACGGGGTAGGTCAACTGGTTTTCGTGAAAATAGGCCAGCGTGGGCAGACCACGCACCGCCTCCGGGGCGAGACCGCGGAACTCGGCCAGATTGAGCATGTCCGAACAAAACAGCATATCCCAGCGCTGGCCGGAAGCCACATGGTTTTCAAGTTGGCTGGCAAAGGTCAGGGCGGCGTGACGCATGCGCCACTTCCATTTGGATGGGCGCAGGCCCAGCACCGTCCAGGTATGTTTGCTATGGTCCGACCAGCCTTCGAGGAAGGCTCGGTGACTGCCGCCGAAATATGGTTCCAGTGCCAGGATTCTCACTACCAGCTCGCTGCTGTTACTCATGCGACTGTTCCAGAACTGCATCGTATAATACTAATCTTGATCGGACCACCTTGATCGACATAGTGATCGGCCTGCTTGTGGAGGGCACCGTTTGCCGCGCGTTGAGCCATCCGCCCCAATGACACTCGATCACCAGCCAGGTCGATACCGGTACCTGGTGATTGGAATACTGCTGCTGGCGGCCGTCTGGCGGGCATGGATCGCCACCAGCATCCCGTGCATCTCGCGCGACAGCGTGATGTTCTGCTGGTACGCGCGTGACCTGGGCGCGCAGGGCTGGGAGTATCTTCGGCAGCCTGCGACCGCCCAGCATCCACTCTTCCCGGTCACCGTTCTCGCCGCCCAGCGCGTCGCGCGGCTGTTCGGAGCCCCCGACACGCCCATGACCTGGCAAGCCAGCGGGCAGGTGGTCTCTTGCCTGGCCGGGATGGCACTGGTCGTACTGGCCGGGGCAATCACACTGCGGCTGGTTCGCCGGCTGAATTTGCCGATCGATGCCCGCCTGACCGGCTGCTGCGGAATGCTGCTCGCCGCGCTGCTGCCACTGAACGTGTGGCACTCCGCGGAGGTCATGTCCGACCAACTCCACGCCGCCCTGTATCTGCTCGGGGTGTTCGCCTTGCTCAAGCTCGACAACTGGAAGGCGACCTTATTGTGTGGTCTGGCGGCCGGCCTGGCCTTCCTGACGCGGCCGGAGGGCCTGGTGGTGATGCTGGCGGGCATTATCACCGCGGCAAGCGATCGCGGGTCTGCTTGGAAAGTGCGTTTTGGGCGGTCGGTAGTATTGGTAAGTGTGTTCCTGATATTTGCTGGGCCGTACTGGTTAACGACCGGCACATTATCATCCAAGAAAAATCCATTGAACTGGCTACGCAGCAGCGACGTGGCCATCCGGATGACGCCCGCAACCGACGACGACCGGGTGGCCCATGGCTTCAGCCGTGGGGAACACGAATCGAGGCATAGCCCATGTGCTCCACCCAGCAACACATTCGGATACCGCAGTCCACTGTTGGCCCGCCTCCAGCTACTTGATCTTTCCTGGTACGCCATCGTGCCGTGGGCGTTGTGGATGGTCCTGCGCGCCGGGCGTGTGGTAATCCCATTACTGGCGCTCTTCCCAGTGTTCAATCTGCGGAAACGCTGGTTTAGTCCACCCTTGATTGGACTGACGGCTTGCATGGTGGGTCATTTCATTCTGACTATGCTCTTGCTCTACAAGTATCACTACCTGGCCAAACGGCACATGCTGGTCATCATCATGTTGCTGATCCCGTTCGCCGCCATGTTGTTGTGCCGGTTGCTGGAGTTGACGCGCCAACGACGCGGTGGCGTGGTCCCGGCGCTGATATTTGGAATATGCCTGTTACCGTTGGCGGTATATGCCCTGCGCCAGCCGAACCACGCGGACAAATTTCTGGTCGAAGCGGCTCAAGAGCTGGTTAACCGCGATCCGGAAATCTCGCAAAAAGTAATCATGGGTGGCAGTAGCATTCGGCGAATAGTGTTTTACGCGAATGCGCGCTGGAAATACTGGTACGAGGCCCCTGATGATTATGAAGGACTACAGAGGCAGATAATCACCGCGCGGCCGGATTACTTCATAATAGAAACCGGCCCAGGCTTCGAGCGGCGTGGAAATCAAAACGTCGTCGAACAACTCGGTGACGATGTACAGTTGGCCGCCACTCTGAAAAGTAGCGCAACCACACTCATACCCGAAGGCGGCGAGCTGCACACGTTTCTCTTCGATTGGGATATTACATCCAAGCCAGTCGGCCATTAGCTTGTTCAGCGGGGATGAAGAGATTAGAGGTCCAGTGTTGTCCGTGGGACAAGATACAGACGTCGTACCAACCGCACCTAATATTGGGTGGCTGTCGTATCTCTCTTAATAACAAAGCATTATGTCTGGTTGGCATGATTAAGGATGCGTCTTATGGGAATTGAAGACAAAAACAAGGATTTCCGTGTCTTCGATTAAGGATATAGACCGGTCAGGACGATACTAGGTGCAAAGAACATGGCGATCGTAAGAAAGCCGTGTTAAGCAGCCAGACTCCCAGTGTCCATGGAGGCCGCCTATACCCAGTCAGAGCCGGGTATCGGCGGTCGCTTTTATAATACTGCAAACACGAGCTATTGCAGTCCGATGGACTGCAATCCGGTTCGTACCCGGTCAAAGCAATGCCCGCCGAAGGATATGAGCAACTCACGACGGGCGGTTTCGATTTCCTCGACGGTTGCTTCCAGGTTATGCCAGCGGAAGCCGTGGTCGGTGAACTCAAAAGCCTGGACATTGCGTTCATCCAGGACGGCTTGCAGATCACTCGCATCAATGCCACGCGCGTGCGCTAGTACTCCCGCGATAAAGACATTAAGGAAACCGTGCGTCTCGACCTGGAGCTGCTCGTCGAAAGCACGTATGGGATTAAGCAGGCCGGAGGTGAATTTCAGCGGTATGCTGGCGTCGCGGCAGGTAGCGATGGCCAATGCCACATGGGCGACGGACGGATATGCTGATTTTTCGACGCCGCCGGTGCGCAGCTTGAACCCGATCCGAGCGGGTGCCGGGGCGCCATGCTCCTGGTCATGGCGTTGTAAGGCCGTCACGACCCGCGCTACGGTCATGTCCCAATCGTCAATTTCGATGGGCTCGATGAATACCTCAACGTCGCTGAAATTATGTTCGAGCAGCTTGCCGGCCAGCACGTTCAAGCCTTCGCCAATTTCATCGGCACTCCAGCTATTGATCGTCTCGGCCGGTAGCCGCAGCTCCAGGGCCTTGATCGCCGCGCGGGCCTGATGGCTCTTGGCGAAGTGATCGATGGCCCGCACGTCCTTAATGAACTCCGGCGAGAGGGGATGTTCGGCACCACGTACGGCCAAGCGACAATGATCTTGTGGGCCGCCGCACTGATCGCGGAAGTTGCCCAACTGATCCAGTACGGTGACGGGACAGAGCAAGCGCGCCAACATCCAGGACTCTGACTCACCACGGTAGCGGGAGTAGTTCGCGAGCGCTTCCGCCAGCGGTAATTCATCTGGGGGAAACAGGCCGGTGTAGTCCATGACCTCGTTCAACAGCACGCCCAGACTCTTGAGCATCCCGTAACTCCTTGGATTAGTGTTGACAGCGATGCGCTTCGGTGGCTGCCCAGCGAATCAGCCTTGATAATCCCCTGGCAGCATACCACAAGCCACTGGGGACGACTACGCACCGGTGTCTGTCCAAAATATCCCCCCGGCGGGGCTCTTTTTTCAAAGAGTGAATCCTGGTGCGGAATAATTTCGGATTGATGTGGAATACCGAGATGTATGGCAAACGCCCCGCTGGCCCAGGGTGGCAAGGGTCCGCTTGGTTAAGATCGGCCGCGCTGCCTGTCCAGCATAGTTGCAGTAACGATACACATCCCGGGTGAATGGCCCGGGAAATAGTTCCCTTCCTGTACCACTTCGGAGGTCACAGCATGCTACCTGTGTCAGTTATTCACAAGATGTTTGTCGCGGCTTTGCTGGCGCTAGCCAGCCAGACCGCTGCCTTGAGGGCCGAGTCGGCCGAGGATCGGTTTTATCATGCGTATTACCTGGAACATGCTTCAGGGGACGTGGCGGGAGCCGCCGAGCTCTATGCCCAGGTAGCCAAGGCCCGCCAGGTTGACGCGGAAATTAAACGTGAGGCCCAAAATCGCCTGGCGGCCTGTCGCGAGGAACTGGCAACTGATGATTTTGCCAAACTCATGCCCCCTAATACCCTGGCCTATGTTGAACTCAATCGTCCCGGCCAGCGGCTGCGGGGCTTCATCGACGAACTTGGACTTTTGTCGCACCCCGATGATCCGCCGCGGGCGGGCGAAAACCGCCTGGCCATCAGCCCCGCGATTCTCGACGCTGTCTTGGGCATGCGGGGTATCGCGGCGGCTGTAACCGGTTTCGATCCGGCCGCCGCGCGGCCCTCCGGCGTGGTGGTCTTTCATCCGGGCGATATGGAGCTGGTCCGGGGGCTGATTGAGACGGCGTTACCAATTCAATGTGCCCTGGTCGAACCGATCGCCGGCTATCCGACCTATGACGTGGAAGGGGAGGTCTTCGTTACGCTGACCGCCCGTTTGGTGGTGGCTGGCACGCACCGTGGTGAAATCGAGGGTGTCATTGATCGTATGCGCAGCCCGGGGGAAGATTCACTAGCCACCAATCCCGACCTGGCCGAGGTCCTGGCCGATCGTCAGGACGCGTTATTATTTTTCTGTGTCAATCCCAAGCCATTGATGCCGCTATTGCATGGCCTGCTGGCGGCGGGCGCCACGCAAAACCATGAACTGGCCATCGCCCAGGCCCTGGTGGACCTCGACAGTCTCCAGTCACTATCCGGGCGCTTCGATCTCAGCGGGCATGGATTGCTGGCCGAGCTGACCTTGCGGCTGGATGAAGGACACCGCAACCTGGTTTACAACCTGATGCGCGGCCCGGCGATTGACCGCGAATCCTTGCGCTGTGTTCCACAGGGGGCCGCCGGTTTCCTGGCCCTGGCACTTAATGACGCTCCGGCGGACTATGCTGATCCGTCCAGCCCGCCCGGTGGTGATCCAATCGTGACCGCCCTGGATTTTGGCCGCGAACTGTTTGCCAATATCAATGGCATTGCCGTCTATGCGCTGCCTCCCGATGGCACCGAGAAAACCGGGAAATATCCGATTCTCCACGTGGCGGCTTCGTTGACGGTTAACGATCCAGCCAGGTCGCGGGCACTCTGGACCGAGCTGTTTGGCATCGCCAGTATTGCCAGTGGTGGGGGTGTCAGCCTGGATGGTATGCCGTTTGAGATCGAGGGCGTCACCGTGCATCGCTATCATTTTGAGGATGACGTGACCGTTTTCTTCGCCATCGATGACCATCATCTGCTGATCAGCTCGACGGAAACCGCCATGGCCAGTTCGCTGCGTGCCAGTCACGGCGGCCAGTCGGTTCTGGATGACCAGAAGTTCACCAAGCCTCTAAGCTGTCTGGGGCCCCATGCCACCCTGGCGATCCTGGGACATCCGGCGCGCTGCGCGCAAATCGCCAAGCAGTTCATGTCGGAAGACGAGGTGGCCGAAATGGAGCCGTTTCTGGCGCCGATGACGGATACAGTGGTCTGTGTCGCCGTCAATCACTCCGATCGGATGCTGCGTATATCCGCCGCCTTGACCGGTCTGCCGGATGTGGGAACACTGGTCAGTGATCTGCTGACGGCCGAGCAACGCCGTGGTCGAGCCCAGCGCCAGCTTTCCCAGGCCATGCACAAAGCGGATTGGCGGGAATCCGGTAAAGTACTTGAAGGGCTGCTGGCGGAGAAACCGACTGATCGCAAGTTGCTATGCACGAAGTTCGACATGTTGGCGGTGCAAAAGAAAGATCAGGCCGCCGCGCGTGAGTTTGCCGGTGAATTGCTCGAACGCTGGGCGGAGGATGCCAACGCCTTGAACAACTTCGCCTGGAGTCTGCTCACCGAGGACAAGTACGGCGGCAAATATAACGAGGTGGCCTTGCGCTTTGCCCGGCATTGCGATGAGCTGAGCCACAGCCTGTCCTGGGCCTATGTGGACACCCTGGCCCGCGCGGAATTCGAAACGGGCAATGTCGCGGAGGCCATTCGCCTACAGGAAAAAGCCATCAAGCTCTGTAAGCAGGCCAGCGGTGATGCTGATCCGGCGATTGTGCAAACCCTGGCTCGATATCAGGCCGCCGGCGGTCAGGAGTAATTCTTACTGGACAACCTGGCTTGTTGCGTTCCCAGGGCCCCGGTCTTTGCCGCGTACCGCGAAGGCCGGGGCCGATTTGTATCTTGAATACTATGGACAAATCCGGAAGCCGCGGAGAAAATCATAAGAGATATTCATGTCGCTAGCGGAGGTCGGTCATGTCGCTAACCGAGCAACTCCGGCGGGGAATGGTTATTCGCTACCAGCAGCACCTGTACACCATCGACGAATTTCACGTTGCGCAAACGGGCAAGCAAAAACCCACGGTGAAGATCAAGTTGCGCGCGCTAAAGGATGGCCATCAGGTGGAGCGCACCCTGGATCAGATCGGCACGCTCGAGGAAGTCGCCAGCGAAATACGTGACATGCAATACATCTACGCCTCTGGCACCGAACGCGTGTTCATGGATCTCAAAACGTATGAGCAGTATGCCCTCGATGAAAGCGTGCTGGCTAAAGCGGCTAACTACCTGGTTGAGCAGGAGACCTATCGCATCCAGAGTATCGAAGGCCAGCCGGTATCCCTGCAAATGCCGCCACTAGCCGTGATGGAGGTAATCGATACCGCTCCGCCCGAGCACGCCGGTGGCGGCAGCAGCGTCTACAAAGAGGCGCGGATTGCCAGTGGAATCCAGGTAATGGTACCGCTGTTTATCAAGACCGGCGACAAAATCAAAGTCAGCACCGAAAACGGCGAGTACCAGGGCAAAGAGCATTAGGTCTGTTTCATAACAAGTCGGATGCCACGGGTGGCTTGTCCGCCCGTGTTTGTCGGGCACTGGTAAGCAAGCTACCAGCAGCACCCACCTGAGTCTGTTTGAACCCGCTCTAGTGCGTTAAATGGCTGCTGCCAGTCGAACGCGCGGATTTCGAGTACGACACCGCCCGCGCGCAGTGCGTTTTGTACCCACATCAATGACCACGGTCCGCCTTCTATACTCGGTGTCAGGTATACCAGACCAACCTCGCTTTGCCGGGCGGTTAGTGCCGGCGGACAGGCTGATACCCAGCAACTATAGGCTGGCTCGGATCCTGCCTGGCATCGCTCACTCCGCCATAAACAGACTGGCGATGCAGGCCGTCATCCAGGACGCCATGGCACCACCTAGCATGGTCTTGAGCCCCAGCGTGGCGAAATCCGCGCGGCGGGAAGGCGCGATGCCCGATAATCCGCCGATCTGAATGGCGATCGAGGGAAAGTTGGCGAAGCCGCACAGGGCATACGCGGCGATCTGCGCGGAACGCGCGCTGAGTTGCGGATCGGAGCCGTGCATGATCCTGGTTAGTGAGGAATAGGCCACGAACTCCGTGGCGATCAGCTTCTCGCCCAGCAGCGTGCCGAACGAGGTACATTCCTCCCAGGGAATGCTCATGATCCAGGCCAGGGGCTTGAACAACCAACCCAGTAATTGTTGCAGGCTGAGGGGCGGGATGCCGCATTCAATACGCCAGTCCGCGACCGGTTTCCATTCACTCAGGGCTTCCAAAGGATAGTTGACCAGCGCCAGTAACGCTACAAACGCGACCAGCATCGCCGCCACATTCAATGCCAGCTTGAGCCCATCGGTCGCCCCGACCGCGGCGGCGTCGAGAATGTTGCGCGTGTCACGCTGCAACGTCAGCTCCGAGACCTGCTCTATCGGCGGCGTTTCGGTCTCGGGTACCATGATCTTGGCGATGACAATCGCCGCCGGCGCGGACATCACGCTGGCGGTGATCAGATGCTTGGCAAAGAGCACCCGTGTCGCCGGGTCATCACCACCCAGCATGCCGACATACGCGCCCAATACCGAGCCGGCGATAGTGGCAAAACCGCCGACCATTAACGTCGCTAACTGCGACTGGGTCATGCGTGGTATCAGCGGTTTGACACACAGCGGCGCCTCGGTTTGACCGATGAACACGTTCGCCGCCATCGCCATCGCCTCGGAGCCGGTTATGCCCAGTGATCGCCGCAGGCACCAGGCCAATACCGCGATGACCCTTTGCATAATGCCGGCGTGATACAGAATCGCCATCAATGAGGCGAAAAAGATGATGATTGGCAGCACGTGGAAAGCAAATAGCGTACCCCACGGTCCGTCAGTCGTGGCCAGCTTACCGAAGATGAACTCACTACCCGGATCGGCGCACGCGATCACACTCTGCACCAACTGGGCCACCTTATCAAATACTTTTACGGCCGGCGGGAAGGCCAGTAGCAATATCGCCAGCCCGAATTGCAGGCCCAAACCGCAGATGACCACGCGCAGGGAGAT
This sequence comes from Planctomycetota bacterium, assembly GCA_043820985.1. Lineage (GTDB taxonomy): Bacteria > Planctomycetota > Phycisphaerae > UBA1845 > Fen-1342 > JAAYXS01. The sequence goes on along the minus strand of JBDRDH010000155.1, from coordinate 11,460 downwards.
CCTTCGGCGGTTGCTCGATAGCAAAAAGGCTATCAGCAGCAGGACCAGGATACCCAGGATGCCAATATAGCGTTGCAATTGCGTGCTCCCATCGTGCGGCGCGATCGAGGACCCAGGTGAACAATGTGCTGATGCTACCGGTTTTGTGGTTGCAGGCCAAATCCGCCACCCGGATGAATATGATTCCAGACCTTATATATTGATTTGCGAGCCGGGCGATGAATGGTGTAAGGTCGTGTGTATCGCGGCGGTCGTTACGCTCTGACATCCCGCGCGCGGGATCCAACTACTCCTTTGTGATATAGACATCGTAGCCCTTCAGGGTCATGGGCTTGTCCATGACGACCGGGTCGCCGGGGAGCGCGTGCGTCGAACCGGCTTTCATGATCAACGTGGTATTGTCGGGCGAGTTTGTGAGCGCGCCGTTCAGGCCCAGATAGGGTTCACCGGGCGAGCCGTCGCCGCCGAAGGTGCCGTTGTCCACAAAGCGCACGACGCTTTCCGGTGCGATGCGGATGGCATGTCCCTGCTCGTACGGGAACATCTCGTCGCACGAGTACCAGTCGGTTGAGCCAACGTTCCAGCCCATGTTCATGAGAAACTGCGTGGGCGTGGTGTTGGTGTTGTAGCCGACGATGACCCAGGAATGCCCGCCGGGGTTGTTGTGCCCGCGAAGCTGTACTGGCCGGAACCACTGAATCTCGTCGATCATCGTGCTCTCGCTACGGCCCGCGTAAAAGGCATCGGGGTCGTAATCGAAGTACGTGCGGTATGCCCAGGCCGCGGTGCTGGTGAACGACGATGATGCGCTGATGCCAAACTCCATGTTGACCGAGACAGCGGCGTGGTAGCTGATCAAGGCCGCCTGAAAGTCGCCGGAATCCGCGGGATCGGTGTGCACGTCCTGCATCAAGTTCCAATCGTGGGTGACGCCATCGAAGTCGGCCGTACATTCCGTCGAGCCGTTGGTCAGATTGCCCCACAACGTTGACAGGGCGCTGAGGTACGCTGGATCGGGGTCGGCGTCCGGATCAGCCCAGTTCTTCTGCGCGCCTTCATAGAGCGTGGCATCCCAGTAGCCGTTCATCTCCAGTTCGTTGTTGACCGTGTCGTAGCGCAGGCGATTGCCCGGGTCGAACCACGGCCAGCCCGCGGGGATTTGCGGATCGGTGGCCAACGGCGTGGAGATCCACGAGGTCGTGCGGCGCCAGTAATACATGGTGCTGCCATTTCCAGAGCCGGTACTGGGCCACTTCCAGTAGTACATGATCTGCGCCATCGCCGTGGCAACACAGCCGACGAGGGTATGCTCGTCCGCGCCGGGGGTCAGCTCCGGGCAGATGTCGTTGTACGGGGAGCCCTGGCCCCACTCGCTGGCTAACGGCAGGGTCATCAGGCTGGGCGCGCCGCGCTCGCCGCCATTTTCCGGCCGTACGGGCACAAGCCGGGCGCTCAGGTCGCGCCACTGTGCGGCGCGCTCGGCGAGTAATTCGCGGTACTGGTCCAGCACCGGATCGCGCCGCTGAGTCGCGTCCACGATTTTAGCGTAACGCTCGGCGATCTCGGACAGGATGGCCTGGTAGTTGGGATTCATAGGGTCGTATACACCGCCGGCGTTGTAGAGATACACCGGCAACAGGCGATCGTCGGCGCCGCAGATGCAATAGCCGCCGTCCGCCAGATGTACGACATAGGCAACGGTCTTGCCATTAGCTACGTACGGTTCCAGCCGCGCGATTGTCGCGTTGGGCTGCGCGTTGGTGGTAACATGTCGCACCCAGGTTTCGACGGCGACGGTTACGCTGTTCGGTGATATTTCATCCGCTCGGGTGGGGACCACGGTCGCCAACGCGAGCACCACTGCCACCAGCAGAATACACGTCACCAGGACGTGGTGTGATTTCATTAGCAACCTCATCGGCTCAACTCCTGCGTCCCCGCGGAGTACTTGTCATCTGAACATCCTTCGCCACGACAGTCGGCTACTCCTTCGTGACGTAGACGTCGTATCCTTTCAGTATCATTGGCTTATCCATGACGACCGGGTCGCCGGGCAGCGTGTGTGTCGAGCCGGCCTTAAGCACTAGCGTCGTTTCCTCGGGCGCGAGCCACAGGGCGTAGTCGAGCCCGTGATACGGATCATTGGGTGAACCGTCTCCGCCCAGGACGCCGTAATCCACGAACCGCACGACGCCTTCCGGCGCGATCTGAACCACGTGGTTCTGGTTGCTAGGGTAGATCTCGTCGACCGAGTACCACACGGTGGTTCCACCGCCCCAGCCCATGTTCATCAGGAACTCGGTCGGCGTAGTGCCGGTGTTGTATCCGGCGACAACCCAGGAGTGCCCCACCGTGCCGTCGTCCCCGGCGAGTTGCAGGGGACGAAACCACTGAATCTCCGAGACCATCGTATTGACGTTCCGGTTGTATTTGACCGCGTCCAGATCGTAGCGGAAGTAAATCCGGTATGCAGCGGCCGCGGCGTCGTGGCTGGCACTCGATCCATACATGCCGTACCACATGTTGACGGCCACGCTCGTATGCCGACTGAGCTTGGCGGCCTCGATATCGCCGGCGTCCACCGGGTCACTATGAGAGTCCTTGAGAAGACTCCAATCGTACGTGGCCGTACCGAAGTTCGCGGACCAGGAAGTAGTTTGGTCCGGTAGACTGTCCCAAAGTAACTCCAACGCCGCGGCGTACTCGGGATCGGGGTCCGCTTCCGGATCATCCCAGTTTCTCATGGCCTCGCCGTACATTGAGCCGTCCCAGTAGCCGTTCATCTCCAAGCGGTGGTTGACCGCGTCATAGCGCAGACGATTACCCATATCGAACGACGGCCACCACCAGGCGATGTGCGGATCGTTCGCCAACGGCGTCGAAATCCAGCCGTTGGCGTGGCGCCAGTGGTACTCCGTCGTGTTGCTGCCTTCGCCTGTAATGGGCCATTGCCAGTAATACAGGATCTCCGCCAACGCTGTCCCGACACAGCCGACAACCGGGTGTTCATCCGATCCTGGCGTTAGCAAGGGCACGTCATCATTGAATGGGGAATGCTGGCTCCAATAGTCATTTACCGGCAGAGTTACCAATTGCGGATCACCACGGTCGTCCGCGCCACCACTTGGCGCGGGAACGCGGCGTGCCGCCAGATCGCGCCAATACGCCGCCCGGTCCGCCAGCAGCTCGCGGTACTGATCCAGCACCGGATCGCCACGCCGCGTGGCCTGCTCCAGAAACGCCAGCCGCCGGTCGATGTCCTTGAGCAGAAACCGATGGTCAGGATTGTGCGGATCGAATGTGCCTTGTGTACTGTACAACGTAATCGGAATGAGACGGTCGTCGGCACCGCAGATGCAGTAGCCACCCTCCGCCAGATGCGCGATGTAAGCAGCCGTCACGCCATCGACCGTATAGGCCTCCAAATGCTCAACGACGGCATCCGGGCGGGCGTCGGCGGTAACATGCCGGACCCACGTCTCGATGGCGGCGGTTACGCTCTGTTTCGTGACCTCCGCGCCGTCGAGTGGGGCGGTGAAGAGCGCGCCGACAATCACGCACGCCACAGCGGCGGTCAACTTGGTTCTGGTCCGTTTGTCAAGCATGTTGCTCATGAGCGCACCTCCTTTCGCACCAGAAGGGCTACTGCAGGTTGACCAGAACCAGGACCAGGCCGGTCTCGCCCTGGGCGAGCTTGCTCATGGCCTTACCGATCACCGTGCCGTGGGCCCGGCTGTGGTCGCGTACGGGCATGGCGTGGCCAGCCCGCTCGGCGGTGGTCAACATGTCGCCCGGTTCGATCGCCTGCTCGGTCGCGTCGCAATGCACCCACACGCGGCCCGAAAGGGCGATAGGTGTGGCGTTTTCCTCGCCCGGTAGCTGGCCCAGCACCATGCCGACGCTGAGTTCGTTGGCCCCGCTGACGACGCCGGCGACGCGCCGGTTGTAAGCGCCGCTGGCGATACGCAGCTTGCCGGGATTATCCGGATCGATCTCGACCACCATGCCCGGCTGCACGTCGGGCTCGGTAACTTCAAAGTTCTCCGCCAGGTCCGCGCCGCCCATGATGTGCAGGACGTTGACGCTGGTCGTGCCGTCATTCGCAACTTCAAAAACCGTGGTCGTGGCGGCGTTATTCGCCCGGATGAGCGGCCCGCCGACGTAGTTCCTGGCCATTATCGCCGGTTCGCTGGTGCTGGCGTTCTTGGCCATGATGCCGACGCCCAGGAGGCCGGTCGCATTAGCGGAAATCGCGGTGCCGGCGCCTCCCGATGCCAGGCTGTAAACGCCCTTGCCAACGGAGCTATCTGACTCGAACCAACCTCCAACGGTGTCGAAGCCGGTGGCTGCGCTCGCGACTGCCTTCACTCCGTAGCCGTCTACCGAGCTGCAACTAAACCGGGCGCCGCCGGAACCGCTGGAGCTGCCGTAGTAGGCGTAGTTCGGGCCCGTGTGGTAGGCGTGAACGGCGGTGCCTTGGTCGCTGGTGGCGTATATGGCCATACCATTGGAGCCGTTGGCATTGAAGTACCCGGCGGCGGCGTCGGAATGCGAGCTGGCATTGTTGATCACGCCCTGTATGGCGTGTGAACTCATACCTGTGCCGGTGTTAGTAATCTTCAGCGCCGTTGTAGTGCTGGAGACCGAGCCGGAGTAGGGCAGGTCAAACGTGCTGCCGGTCGACTCCTGCCAGGTGCCCACACCATTGGAATTGCAGGTCAGGACGTACCCGCTGGTGCTGGAGGTCCCGAGTTGGAAGCCGTTCATCTTGACCACACCGTTGACGTCCAGCTTTGCATCCGGAGTGGAAGTGCCGATGCCGACGTCGCCGGAGAAGTATCCTCGTCCGTAGAAATACCCGGCCCAGCCGCCATCGGCCGTGTCGCCCTCGCCGTAAACGCCATAGCCACCGACCAGGTTTCGGCCGTAGACGCCGTAGCCGTCAGGACTGGCTGACTGACCGTAGACGCCGATGGCGTCACCCGTGAGTGAACTCGCATATCCCTTGAGAGCGCGGCCGTCCACGCTATCAACCTCGGCGAGCACGCCACAGTATTCGCCGATGGTTGAGGTGTTGTGAGCCCGGATCGTAATCCCGTCGCTACTCTCCACCTGGAGTTGATACTGAGGATTCGTCGTGCCGATGCCGACCTGGCCCGTGTAGTAGATGTCGAGTCCTCCACCAGCTCCCTCCCATTGGGACCCAGCCAACTCCTGCCAGGTTCCGACACCGCTGGCGTCAGCGGTCAGGACGTGACCGGCCGTGGCCGAAGTACCAAGCTGAACGCCGGTCATCTTGACCGTGCCGGCGACGTCCAGCGCCTGTGTCGGACTTGAGTTGCCGATGCCGACGTTGCCGCTGAAGTAGCCGCGGCCATTGAAGTAGCCGGCGTAGCCGGCCGGACTCGAGCATTCGCCCCGCACGCCGTAGTTTATTCCGGTCTCGGCCGTGGCTTGCCCGAACACGCCGATTCCCGTGGTGGATTCGCCGAAGACGCCACCGTACGTGCTGCCGAGTTCGCCGCGCGTATACTCGCCGGGGTTCTCGGCGGCGATGGCCGCGTCGGCGCCGGCATAGACGTGCAGGCGGTAGCCTGGGCTGGTGGTGCCGATGCCGACGTTACCCGTCGACGTGACACGCAGCAGGTCGCCCGACAGCCCGATGTTGGCGTTGTACCCGAGTGCCAGGGCGCTGCTGCCGGTGATCCCGAAGTTGAACTCATTGCCCGCGCCGTTCTCGAACCGCACGGCGCCGGCGGCGTTCGTTCCCGTCGTTCGGAAGACGGCCATGGGAACGATGTTGTTGTCGTAGTGCTGCTCCACCACAAACCGGCTGTCCGGAGTGGTCGTGCCGATGCCGACGTCGCCACTGTTGTAGTAGATGTCGCTGCCGTTCTGGGTCCACAGCGAGCTGCCACCACCGGTCGCGGCGGTAAACTGAATCGACCCATCCGGGAACTTGAAACCGTCCAGCGTGGACTCAACGAGACCGGCGACGGTCAGCGGCGAAGCCGGCGTGGTCGTGCCGATGCCGACGTTCCCGCTGAAGTAGCCCTTGCCGCTGAAGTAGCCGCCGAAGCCGTCCGGACTGTTGGTGTCACCCTGAACGGCGATCGCATCGCCCGACTCGGCCTCATTGAATCCATAAACGGCCCGGCCGGTCGGGCAGGCGACGTAAGCCTCCAGGCCGATGGTGTTTCCGGTGCTGGCGGTTGACTCTGCGAAGACGCCACGTCCACTCGGTCCGGTGGCGCGACCCCAGACTCCGTAGCCGCCATTCGCTCCAGGAGCATAGCCCTTTACACCGACGCCCCGTGGCGCGTTCGTCGAACCATAGACGCCAACGGCCGTGAAGTTCCCCGAGTCGGCGTCGTTGAACCCCTGTACACCGTAACCGTCCGGGGCGCCGGTTTCGCCAAACACGCCGGTGGGCGAGCCGGTGCTGACCACAGTCGAGCCATAGACCCCGTATCCGCCGGAGCTGAAGGTCTCACCCCAAACGCCCTTATTCACGCCGGTAGCGCTCATGGCCCGCCCACGCACGCCGTAGCCGGCGACGCTGGAGGCTTGCCCCGACACACCGCACGATAGTCCATGTCCTTCGACGCCGGCGCTCTCGCCGCCGAGAAGGCCGATGGTTCCCTCGCTGATGCACTCAGCGGTGATCGCGAACGAATTCTGGTCCACCACGTGAAAGGGGGAATCGGGCGTAGATGTGCCGACGCCGACATACCCGGCGTTGTAGTAGATGGTTGTTCCGGACTGCGACCAGGGTGAACTGCCTCCGGCCCCGTCCAGGGCGAAGAGCGCGTATGGCGTCGGTCGAATCGGCTGCCGCGGTGTCAGCAGAACGAAGGCGCTGCCAGCCGGGACAGCAACCTCGATCTCGAGCCACAGAGCGCTACCGTCGAAGGAGCCCACGTCGAGACTCACGTCTATGGTAAACAGTCCGTCGATGACGGGGATGCCATAGGCCGGAATCTCGTCCAGGGCCGAGCCGCCGGTCTCGACATTGTAAAGGCCGACCCGAAAGTCGGCCGTGTCGGTGATCGGCACACCCATATCCTTAAGCACGCCCTGGTAGGTGAAGGCCGTGCTGGTGGGTGTCTGGGCCAGTGTCGCGCAGGCGCACAGGCCGACGATAAACATGGCTGTGAGTGGTAGTAGCTGTCTGCGTCTCATGGTACTTCTCCCAAGATCGGGCCAGTATCGCGCCATTCAGGCGCAACGTGATAATCGACCGAGCCGACGTTTGTTCGCTCGCTGGCCCGGTTATCTGCTTTCTAAAGTGCTCACTATCCGCCACCGCCGACCAGCGAGATGAAGCCGTCGATGTCATAGGCATTGACGGCGCCGTCGCCGTTGCAGTCGGCCAGCATGCGGTCGCAGTCCGGGTACAGGCCTTCGTAGTCGCAGGCCGGGCTCACGGCACAGATGAAGCCGTCGATGTCGTACGCATTGACGGCGCCGTCGCAATTCATGTCGCCCGTGTCTTGGCCCCCCGCTTCCACGACGACGAGATCCAGACCGTAAGTGTGGTAGTTGACGTCCCAGGCCAACCCGGCCGGCAGCGTCGGCAGGTAATGCGTGCCGAATACTCCGTTACGGGCGCTGCAGCCGAGCACACTGAAACTGTCGCCGAGCGCCGGAACGAAGCCGCTCGTGAGTCGCACGTCCAGTTCGCCGCCCAGATTCGCCGTGTTTTGCACGCTCAAGCGGTCGTAGTCGTTCAGCGCGGTGCCATGGATACGGATTCGCAGCTCGGCGGACGCGCTCGCCGTGAAGTCGCCGTTGACGTACAGGTGGCCCGCCGGCAGGCTGCTGAGGCTCGGCAACAGATAGTTGTTGTTCACCATGTCGCCATAGATGTGAGCATAGTCCGAACCCGGAGCACCGGCGTACATGGGCCCGTTGTTGACCAGCACGCTGTCGTTGCCGACGTCGATGTGCGCCCGAGCCGACATCGACAGGTTGCCGTTGTTCTCGACGGCATTGGCGTACCCGGCGCCGTCGGCGTTGATCCAGCGATCAGAAGGGATGGTGATGTTGGCGTTGTTGACGAGCCGCCGGCAAGTGAAGTCGGCGTATTGGTTGAACGTCCCGTGGTTGATCAGCGAGCTGGTGCTGAAGTCGCCCTGGTAGTACTTGAACGTGCCGTAATTGGTCAGAATGCCGCGGAACGAACCGCCGTTGAACGAGGCGTTGCCCATCTGAAACGTGGCGTTATTTGTGAAATCACAGACCCAGTAGTTGCCGCCGAACGCGTACGGTCCGCGCAGAATCGCGTTGCGCCAGAGATAGATGGTGCCGGCGTTGTTCGTCAGGTAGCGGATGTCGCAGACGGCGTTGTTGTCGAGATTCATACCGCTGGTCGAGTCATTCGTTCCATTCCAGGCCTCGAACTCGCCGCCGTCCTGGTCGAAGTAGCCGGAGTGGTTGATGAGCGCGGCGGCCGAGAGCCAGTCGGCGCCGAGGCCCATGTAGAGGTAGCTGTAGTCGGAGGGACTGGTGGTGCCCTTCCAGATCTCGATATTGCCGTCGACGACGGTCGTACCGCCGGACAACTGTTCGTACTTGGCGAGGGTTTGCGATCCGATCAATAGATCGCCGCCGACCAGCAGTTCCGGATCGCCGTCGTCGTCGGATATCTTGTACCAGGCGCGGTTGGGGTGGGTCCCCTGGCAGCCGATAGCGATGTTGTTCGCGACCTCGATCAGGCCGTTGGTGTGGTTGAAGAATCCATCGCCGTTCCAGCCGATGGAAATATGATCGCAGTTGAGCAGGCCGCCTTTCATGTTGTAAGTGCCGACGCCGCCCGTGTTTAAGCCGAGGAAGAGGCCGTTGGCGCCTGTTTGGTCGAACGTTCCGCCGGTCTGCTCGAAGGTCCCTTCGGCCGCGTTTCCGATCACCGCGTTGACGTTCACGGTCAACACGCTGGCGGTGTCGGAAACTCCCTTGAGCCAGTAGGTGCCGGGGTCGCTCTGGCCGACGTACAGGTGGTCCACCTCGGCGAGCCCGTTGCGATGGTCGAAGTCGCCGGGGGCGGAATACCCCACGTAACAGATGTTGCCGACGTATAGGCCGGCGCTGGGGTCGGTCACGGTGTCAAGGATGAAATATCCATCGCTCGTTCCGCTGTAGCCCGTATACAGGTTGTCATTCACCCAGAGAAACGCCGGCCCTTCAATCTGGTAATAGGCGTCTCCGTTGGTGGCGAGGTAGAGGTTCGTGGTGGTGAGCGTCAACTCGGGCTGAAAGACCATCGCGTACAGCCCGCCGCTGCCATTGAGATTGACACTGGCGTAGTTACTGATCCCCGTCCAGTTGTAAGTCACGATCTTGGGTGACGCGCTGGTGACCTGAACCTTCACATGCTCGCCCGCCAGCGGGCAGTGCCCCAGGCTCCAGTTGCCGGCCACGTTCCACACGTTGCTCCCGTGTGGCAGAAAGTAGTTGTCCGCGGCCAGCGCCACTGGCGGCGTGAGAATGATGATCCCCCAGATCAGCAAAGTCCTGGTTGTTGTTTGTCGCTTTGTAAACATACACTCTCTCCAAATCCTGGTTGTTGTTTGTCGTTTCGTGAACAAGCCTTTCCCTCGAAATACGGTCCTCGTTTGCGCGATGGCCGTGGCTGGGCAGCCGCTGGTCCGGTTAGCTCCGCGCTGCCGGCGTTCAATCAACCGCCGCCGCCGACCAGGGTGATGAAGCCGTCGATGTCATAGGCATTGACGGCGCCGTCGCCGTTGCAGTCGGCCAGCATGCGGTCGCAGTCCGGGTACAGGCCTTCGTAGTCGCAGGCCGGGCTCACGGCACAGATGAAGCCATCGATGTCGTACGCGTTGACGGCTCCGTCGCAATTCATGTCGCCCAGTCCGTACTGCGATTCAGCGGCACTAAACCAGAAGCCGCCCACTAGTTGCAGGTTGCCGCCGGTTAGCGGGCCGCCACTGGCATCAGGCTGGCCGATGGTGCCGGACAGTTCGAGGTTGCCACCGGTGGCGAACATGGTTCCACCGCCATCGATAGTCCACCAATCGATGACCAGATCGGCATTGATCGTGGCAGCGGCGAAAGCAGCCAGCACCATCGCTGTGACTGGGATTAGTACATTCTTAAACATTGTTTTCTCCCGCATTGCGGATCTATCAGGCTCTTTGCCTGGCTTAACGAATCGTTACTACACCGCCGTAACCGGTTACCCGGCCGCGCGTCTCGAAGCGCACTACGCCGGCTTCGTTGTAATCTCCATCAGCAATATGGATGTCCGTCCCATGTCCGGCGGCGGCAACACCTTCAGTGACCGTGTTGTACGGATAAGTCCAGGAGCCATCCTCCTGGCCACTGTTCCTCCAATCCACGTAAACGTTGACCAACGGCCGGCAGCGGTACATCCCGCGGCCGTGTGTCACGGCGATCAACTGATCACTGCCCCAGATGAGGTCGTCCACGGAGGTGTTGCACGGACCGTCGTGTTCGCCGTACGCCGGGGTTCGGTTCCACGACACACCACCGTCTTCGGAGGCGTACATGCCTATGGCGGTTCCGGCATAGATCCAACTGGGATTGGTCGGGTGCCACGTGACAGTGTTAACGTGGATGGTGGGCAGGCCGGTGTCGCCGGTGCCGGTCGCGTCATACCAGAAGGCGCCGGAGGTTCCGGTATACCAGACGTTGTCGGGTTCGCTGCTGTTGAATGAGACCAGCACCTCGAACGGATCGTGCGGGCTGATAGCAATATCAGTGATGAAGCGGTTGGGCAGCGGATCCAGCCAATCGTTGTTGTCCACTGTGTTCCAGGAAGAACCCGCATCCGTGGAGAAGGCCAGTTGGCCGTCCTCGTAACCGACCCAGATAATGTTGCCGTCGCCGACCGCGATGTCGATCGCGGAACACTTGGGATCACGCGTCCAGCCGGGACTGCGGGGAATCGGATCGCGGATCGAGATCCAGTAGCATGTCCCGGCCGAATTGGTGGTACGCCAAATGCTCGTTCCACCCGCGACCAGGTTGTTGCCGTTGTTGGGATCGGCCGTGAACGGCGCGATGAAGAGGGTCTTGTCACCCTCACCGGCGTCTGACAGTCCCCAGACCGCGCTCTCCGCACTCCCTCCATGATTGAAGCTGCGGTAGATCGACAGATGGACGTGCTCGTCGAAGAAGACCGGATTCTCCTCGTCGGCGTAGTTCATCGCGCAGTATCCGCCGTCACCCGTTCGGTACTGATACCAGGTTGTGCCGGAGCCTTCCGTGTAACGCAGGGTGGCGTTGTCCTGCGTACCGCCGGTGACGTACTGCCCGTCGGGCGACGCTGCGCCGCGGTAGAACTGCGTGATGCCCAGGTTGTTGGCTAGATTGGTCCAGCCGCTGGTAGTGCTGACCGTGAGGACGTTGTTGGCCTTCTGAATGCCGCCGTCGTTGGCAAAGAACACGGTCTTGTTGGTCACGCCGTCAAAGTTAGGG